>DATAYL010000294.1:0-7471 GCA_036272575.1 Bryobacteraceae bacterium
CGCAATGGGAGATAATCGCGACAATTCTTCCGATAGCCGCTACTGGGGTTTTGTGCCCAGGGAAAACATGGTCGGCAAGCCGTTCCTGATTTACTGGTCGTATCGGGCGTCTACCGAGGACTTGACCGGCGAATCAGCGGACTCGATGATCTCGCATTTTGTCGACCTCGGCGAGCATTTCTTCACGCGAACGCGCTGGGAACGCACGTTCAAGGTAGTCCGCGGCTTTCCTGACTCTCGGTTGCTGGCTGCACCACTGCCCGTTAATTCTGGTGTTCCGAACCAATAGTGACTCCCCGCAACAAAATTGGACTTACGTAGCACGCCCTATCCGTCAAGACGCACGAACACCGATCAGCTTCAAAACGTATGCTTCGCGTGGCGGGACTTTCCCGCGTAAATCGGCAGGCATTTTCACAACAATCTGCTTGTCCTTTACCTGCGATTCGAGACGATCACCGGTTTCAAGCAGTGTGACTTTAGGAGAAGAAGCTATAACGTCACTTAACAGAAATTCATTCTCCGGCCAGCGCGGAAGAATAGCGTACATGATATCCTGCTTTGCCGTAAAGAAAGCCTCAACTTGCGCAAAACCGGCAGGCGGCTTGTCCACCATTTTCGTAATGTCATATTCGGACATGAATTCCGATTGTTCGAGGTGCGGCACTGTGCCAGTGCTCCATTGCGCCGGTCGCGACCACACGCGAGTGCCATAGATCGCCTCACCGTTTGGATGAAGCCAGCTGCCAAGTTGCGTAAGGCGCTCTTCCATGATGGGGGGGATCTGCCCATCCGCACGTGGGCCGATGTCGAGCAGTAGATTTCCGCCCCGGCTCACGATATCAATAAGCATCAACAAAAGCTGGCGATTCGTGTGATAGTCGGTCAACGTCTCGTTGCGATTGTAGCCGTACGAGTAGCCCATCCCACGGCTCTCTTCCCACGCGCGTTTCGCCTGCTGCATACCGGACGTGTATTCGGTGGTGTAATAGCCGCCGTGCTTGTGCCGGGTGTCTTTTCCCCAGCGATCGTCGATTACGACGGAATCGGCTACGGGCGATTCGTTGAAGAGCCACGCGAGCAGTTCGGGCGAACGCCACTCCGCGCTCGGCAGTTCCCACTCGCCGTCAGAGAAAATGATCTCCGGCTTGGTATGAGTGACCACATCTTTAAACTGCGGAAAAAGATGTTCACTGACGAAGCGCTTTTTGTCGGAAATCCACAGCGGGTTGTACCATTCGTAGAGCGAATAATAGATGCCCATGTGCAGCCCTTTCCCACGACCCGCTTCAGTAAGATCGAGCAGCACATCGCGCTTCGGCCCAATGTCGACGGCGTTCCACGGGCGGTTGTAAGCACGGTTCGCCTGCTCGTTGCGCCACATCGTAAAGCCCTCATGGTGTTTAGAGGTTGCCGCCACATAACGCGCGCCAGATTTTTGAAACACGTCGGCCCAATGATCCGGATCGAACAATTCGGCGCGAAACATCGGAGCAAAATTGAAATATGGGAAGCCTGCGCCGAACGTGCGCTGGTGAAATTGCCAGGTAGAGTATCCGTCCTGCCCACGCGCGTTGGCTTTCTTGCCATTCGTTAACGAATGCCAATACCACTCCGCGTAAGGCGTTTCGCCCTTGACGTTCACGGGCGCAAACGCGGGCACAGAGTACATACCCCAATGGATGAAAATGCCGAATTTAGCGTCTTCATACCATTCCGGCATGGGGCGGCTATCAATCGACTTCCAAGTAGCTTCGTATTTCTTAGAGTCCGCCAGTGCTGCGCTTGCTGGCAGTGTACTCAGGAGGCGGAGAAGATCGCGTCTACGCATAGGGAACCTTCTGTGTAGGATAGCCCCTTGGCGACCCATCGGCATGTAGGTTGGTTGCGATATGCAGCAGTTTCAGATGACTGAACCCGAGTTCACGCAGTGCCTCGTAGGCTGGGCGAAGGTTGGGACAGTGGTAAAACGGACAACAGCCGCAATAGAGGCGGAATAGCGCCCTCGATCATCCCTGCGCCTCGAGTTCCGTAAATAGGTGCCCAGCCGGACGTGACCCGCGGCGATTTCGTCAACCCGAAACCGGGTGTGTTCCAAGCATTTCAGTTATCCCGTGTGGGCCATTGCAGCCTGGCACCATGGCAGGGCAGGCGCCCTCGCGTTAGAGAAAATGACCGACGTGAACGATCAGATCGGGTTTCAAGCGTGCGGCCTGCTCGACCGTCAGGCGAAATGGCCAAAGCTCGGGTCATCGCATGCCTGAATCTGGACGCCCTTGAGGCGGCAACCGGTATCGCCCATCACGGTGCTGCGATCGGGAGTCTTCGTCAGGAGCAGCGGCTTATTACCATCCTTGTGCTTATCCTAAAGTGTAACGGCGCGCGTGCATTACCTCTTGATCAATGCCTAGTCCCGCTGCGTCGCAGCTAAAACAACCATCCTGGTTCGTTACTTTTTGGCGCGCGCTGAAGCGGCTGGACAAAAGCAAAATGAACGGCGCCTGGATGGCGTTGCGCAATTCGCTGGCGGTGGCAGTGCCGCTGGCAATGGGTATCGTCATCGGTCATCCACTCGGCGGTATCGCGGTGACCACCGGCGCTTTGAATGTAGCTTATTCCGACGGCACCGATCCCTACGCGCACCGTGCACGCCGCATGTTTGCCTGGAGCGTTCTCGGCGCCCTCGCAGTCTTTTTTGGGTTCCGTCACCGGCAACTATCCGGTTCTGGCGGTGGTAACTGCATCTGGCTGGGCCTTCGTTGCGGGCATGCTGGTTGCAATCAGTCCACGTGCTGGCGATCTGGGGCTGAACACTCTAGTAACGCTCATCGTGTACGCGGCTCGCGGCGCGTTATCACCGCGTGGCGCCTTTGAGGCCGGTCTGCTCGTTCTAGGCGGCGGCCTTCTGCAAATGACGATAGCTCTCTTATTCTGGCCAGTGAAGCGCAATAAACCCCAACGTGAAGCCGTCGGCAGCATCTATCTCGATTTGGCAAAGCAGACAGCCGCCAGTTCAGGGGATTTGCTGGCCGCTCCCCTGGCGCGCCCGAGCCCTGAAGTTCAGGACACGCTTTCGGCACTTGGGCGAGATCACTCGCTCGAGGGTGAACGGCTTCGTCTGTTATTTGACCAAGCAGACCGGCTTCGTTTCTCGATGTATGTAATCTGTAATCTCCGATTGGAACTCAACAACTCCTCGGATCACGCGGCTAGGCATCTTCTCGGCGCTGTCGAACGCTTGCTTTCTGTTTCCCAAGAGCTAGTTGCCTGTTTTGGTCAGGCGTTACTAGATGACCGTCCGTGTGGCAGGCAGGAGCAGCTTCTTGCGGAGTTGGGTGCCGCTCTCCAGGAGGCCCAGGAGAACATAGGATCTTCGCTTCCTTTGGCGAGTTCAGTCTCCTCGGCGACTGATATCTTGGCCGGACAACTGCGTGTGACCGCCCAGTTGACCGGCGACACCACTGCCGAGGGGAGGGAGCAATTCGCACGCTACGAACTGGCGCCGCCCTGGAAGCTGCAGGTGCGAAGCTGGCTCGCCACGCTGGACGCCAACCTGCATCTGGGCTCGGCCGCTTGCCGCCATGCATTGCGCCTCGCTATTTGCGTGGGGATTGGCGACGTGATCGGCCGCTCCCTGAACACACAGCGAAATTACTGGCTCGCCATGACGGTGGCGGTTGTCCTGAAGCCCGACTTCGCCGGCACTTTCAGCCGCGGCGCCCTGCGCCTATTCGGCACTTTTGCTGGGCTTTTGCTGGCTACGCTACTGTTTCACCTGCTGCCTGACTCCGCTCTCTCTGAGTTGTTGCTGGTTGGTGTATTTGCGTTTCTGGTCCGTTACGCCGGTCCGGCCAACTACGGCATCTTTACTATTGCGATCAGCGGGTTGATTGTGTTTCTGATCGCCGAAACCGGTGTATCGCCGCGTGATGTAATTGTGCAGCGTGCCATCAACACGGCCGCCGGTGGACTGCTCGCATTGCTGGCTTACGTGTTGTGGCCCACTTGGGAGAAGTCGCAGATTTCGGAAGTCATGGCAAAAATGATCGACCGGAGCCGCGACTATTTTCACGTTATCGGAGCCCGATTTTGCGAAACCAGTCCAGCAATCGACTCGCAACTTGATCAGGCCCGTAGTAGTTGGCGCGAAGCAAGATCCAATGCCGTAGCGTCTGTCGATCGGCTTTCCTCCGAACCCGGCATCGCTGCCATAAAAATCGATCTGTTGACATCCATGCTGGCGAGTTCTCATGCTCTGGTACGAACCATGATGGGCATGGAAGCGAGTTTGGCACAGACGGGCCCCCAGGATACATCCCCCGAGTTTCGAACGTTCTGTCACGACGTGGAATTTACGCTCTATTTTCTTGCGGCGGCTCTGCGGGGTTCTCCCGCAGCCACCCGGACAGTCCCCGCCCTGCGAGAAGATCACCGCCGGCTACTCGAATCTCTTTCGTCTTCGCAGATGGACGACTTTCTCGTGACCGCAGCAGACCGCCTGACCGTCAGCCTCAACGCCCTCCGCGAACAAGTGATGCGCTATACCGCTATGAGCGCTAGGAGCGCGGAATCGCTCCATACGACCATAAAGTAAGTGGCACTCTTACTCAATGCGGCGGGGCTCGAAGTTCGCTATGGACTGCAGCCTCTGTTTCGCAACGTATCGTTCAATATTTCCGAAGGGAACCGGCTCGGCTTAATAGGTCCGAATGGATCAGGCAAGTCAACGCTGCTGGAGATCCTGGCGCGCCAGCGTGAGCCAGATCTCGGAAACGTCGCCGTCAAAAAGAACACGCGCATCGGCTATGTCGCGCAGGTCTCGGAATTCGCGGCAGGGGATACTGTAAAGAGCGTCATTCGCAAGGCTCTTCAAAGTGCGTGCCTCACGGAGGACGAGTCCCGACGACGTGAAGGCGAGACGCTCGGCAGAACGGGCTTCAGCGATTTCGATGCCGCGGCGGCAAGCCTTTCGGGAGGTTGGAAGAAGCGTCTCGCGATTGCGGAAGCCTTGGTCTCCGAGCCGGACATTCTGCTGCTTGACGAGCCCACGAATCACTTGGATCTGGCCGGTATCGAGTGGCTTGAAGAACTGCTGCGGTTCGCTTCGTTTGCCTGTGTGGTAATCAGCCATGATCGTTACTTTCTCGAGAATGTTGCCACCGAAGTGGCCGAGTTGAATCGCGCCTATCCGGATGGGCTTTTGCGAGTGCGAGGTACGTACAGTCAATTTCTCGAAAAGAAGAGCGAATTCCTGGCCGCCCAAGCGAAACACCAGGAATCGCTCGAAAATCGTGTTCGCACTGAGATTGCCTGGCTGCGTCGAGGTCCAAAAGCGCGCGCCACCAAGGCCAAAGCGCGCATCGATAACGCCCACGAACTGATCGGCGAGCTTAAGGACCTGAATGCGCGAAGCCGTACCGCAACCGCCGGTATAGACTTCATGGCTAGCGAGCGCGCGACCAAGCGCCTGGTTCACTTCGAAGACGTTACATTTGGTTTCGGTGAGCGCCCAGTCGTCAAGAACCTGGAGTTCACCATCATGGCGGGTACACGTGTTGGCTTGGTTGGTCCGAACGGAAGCGGCAAGACCACGCTGCTACGGCTGATTCTCGGTGAAGTCGAGCCGCAAGTGGGTGAGATCACCCGTGCTCCTTCGCTTCGTCTGGTCTACTTCGAACAGAATCGTACCCTGGATAACTCGCTAACTTTACGGAAGGCCTTATCACCGGACGGAGACTCGGTGATTTTCGGCGACAGAACCATTCACGTGGCTTCCTGGGCCGCGCGTTTTCTCTTCACGAGCGAACAGCTCAATCAGCCGGTGAGTAAGCTTTCGGGTGGCGAACGGGCGCGCGTTTTGATAGCCAGACTGATGCTCGAACCGGCCGATATATTGCTGCTAGACGAGCCAACGAACGATCTGGATATTGAAACGCTCGAAATTCTAGAAGAGAATCTGCTGCAGTTCCCCGGCGCTCTCGTGCTCGTGACACACGATCGCTACATGCTCGATCGCGTATCGACAGTTGTATTGGGACTCGATGGAGCCGGCGCTACGCACCGCTTTGGCGACTATTCGCAATGGGAAGCATGGATCGCGCAGCGCGGGAATGAGCCAGCAAAAACGGATAAAATCTCGGATGCTCCGAAACAGCGGACTGCGAGCAGGAAAAAGCTCTCCTACTTGGATAGCCGGGATTTTGAAACTATCGAAATGCGCATCGAAGAAGCGGAGCATTTGCTAGCCGAGAAACGCGCTGCGCTCGATAGTTCCGAGGTGGTGCGTGATCCCGAACGTCTGCAACAGGCAGTGCTCGCCATAGAAGAGGCGCAGGCGCAAATAGACGCGCTTTACGCGCGCTGGTCCGAACTCGAAGAAAAACTCACCGGTTGACGGGCCCTTGAGTATCTACAAATATGCTATGGTTGTAGACGGACGAGGGGAGATACGATGCGCTGGCACCGGAAACTCAGCTTGTTGCTCCGTTCTCTTTTGTTAAGGAAGCAAACGGAGTCCGAACTGGAGGAGGAGCTGCGGGATCACCTCGCGCAAGAGATCGAGGCGAACCGGGAAGCCGGCATGCAGCCCGAAGAAGCGCGCCGCACTGCATCGCAGCAATTCGGAAACGTAGAGCTTCATAAGGAAGAGTGCCGCGATCAACGTGGCCTGGGCCTCTTCGAAAAGCTGTGGCAGGACACGCGTTATGCCCTCCGCGGCATGCGGCTCAGCCCGGCGCTAACGCTTACCGCGACGCTTACGCTGGCCATCTGCATCGGCGCCAACACCACCGTTTTCAGTCTGATCAACTCAGTATTGCTACGCCCACTGCCCTATCCCTCTCCTCAGCAACTCTACTGGATCGGTGAGCAGTTTGGACAGATGGAAAGCACATTCGTTGCGGGCCCTGATTATTACAGTCTGCGGCAGGAGAACCGCACCTTCACGGATGTCGCCTCCTACGACACAACCACCATGAATTGGAGTGGTCGAGAACGCCCGGAGCAAGTGATAGCGGCGCAAGTAACGCCCTCTTTCTTTCACGTCTTCGCTACGCCTCCGCTCCTCGGTCGCTACTTCACGGAAGAGGAGCAAGGCAGCAAAGCACCTGCTGTAGTCGTTCTCAGTTATAGCTTCTGGAAAGATCATTTTGCGAGTGACCGGGACATCCTGGGCAAGAGCATCTCTTTGGACGGCCTGTCTCGCGCGGTAATCGGTGTGATGCCGCAAGGGTTCGACTATCCACGCGGCACGCGTTTGTGGAAGCCTCTCGATATGGATGCAGCGACGCAGCTGCCGCGATCGCTGACGCGCCCTATGCGAAATGTGCTAATCGTGGCGCGCAGCCGTCGAGGAGAGACTCCCGAGACCATCGCGTTTGAATTGCGCCGCTTGACAACCCAGATCCGCCGCGAGTATCCGCTTCCCATGCAGCGTTCACCGTTTTTGGAGCACATGAAAATATCTAGCGTA
>DATAYL010000295.1:0-66080 GCA_036272575.1 Bryobacteraceae bacterium
ATCGTTACAGTTACATTCTAGAAAGAAGAGTCTTGCAAGTGATTCCGGCAGTAATCGACGAAGAAACAACAGGGCATGTACCGGCTGCCATGCTGGAAGAACTGACCAACTGCATGCAGCAGCGCCGGATTGGCGAAGGCATCGAGTTGTTGCGCCAGGAATATCCCCGATTTCAGCAATTAAAACCGAACCAGAAACACGCCGGGTGGGCGATCGGCTGCCTGGCGCAGTGGATCGATATCGGCTTCGTGGACGACGGAGTTTTACTTCAGGTTTTGGCGCGCTTCGACCATGGCGCGAAGCATCAATTGCTCCTGGGCGATTACTTGCATCTGAAGCTGGCTGAGGCATTAGCTGCCATGCGAGCCGAAGAACTGATCACGGCCATCGGCCATCTCGATCTGGTTATGGCGCTTGGCGCAGAGACCGGCGATACCAGAACAGCCTTGATTGCCACGCTATGGAAGGCTCGCTGCCTGCGTAAAGCCGGCGAGTACCGCCAGGCGCTCGATGTCACGCGGCAGGGGATGCGGGTGGCGGCACAACTTGGCTTGTCACCGATGAAAGCGGTGATGCAAACGCTCGAAAGCTGGATCGTTTTTCAGGATGGTCAGGCCAAAGAAGCCATTCGCATCCTGCAGGAAGCCGAAGCTGTCCTGCGTGAAACCGACGATTTCATCACGCTCGGCAATATTCAATCCGCTTACGGGCGCATCGCACTGCGCGAAGGGCGTTACAACCACGCTATGCAGTATTTCGAGGCGTCAGTCGAATACTTCAAGCACCGCGATTCGCTGCTCGGCTATCGGGCGCGCTCCTTGACTAATATGGCGCAGGCGAAACGCTTCCTCGCGCTGCAACTGCGGCGCAGCATCGATGCACGCTGGGAACGGCAGCGGCGCCAAAAAACAGCTGGCGAACGCGGCGAGTCGAAAAGCAAAGCGGCTCAACTCGAAAGAATGTACGAGCTGCTGCGTAGTGCGCAGGCCGATCTGGCCGAAGCCGATCGCATTTACAAAGCCTCTCAGAATCACCATGGCGCGGGCAATACGGACGTGAGCCTCGCCCAGATCTATCTCGATTTGGGGCACTTGGAGCAGGCAGAAGAACGTGCCAACGAAGCCTTTGATCTCGGCGCGTCCAAAGCCGATTATGTGTTGTTATGCCGGGCGCGCATCGTACAGGCCACCGTGGCCAATGCGCGCTATGAAGATGAAGTGGGCGAAGGCGAGGATTCCAGTCATTTTGCGCAGCTGGCGCACGACTGCTCCAAAGAGGCTATCGATTACGGCGAGCGCACCCAAAACCGGCGTTTGCTCGCGCAGGCACACATCTCGCACGGGCTGACGTTGGTGAACGGATTCTTTAGTCAGGCTGATGCCGCGCGGGCCTGTTGCGATCGGGCGGAAACCTATCTCGATCACGACCGGCACGACGCGCTGTGGGGCGAAGTGGAAATTTTGCGGGAGCGCATTTCACACGGCGGCGTTGAAGATCCAAACCTGCGCGCCTGGTCGCAAGGATCAGTGGGCGACAAGTCACTGCAAGACGTGGTCGGGCAATTTGAAGAGATGCTGGTGCGTAAGGTTTGGGAGCACGAAGGGCGCAAAGTGTCGCGTGTAGCCAGTCGGCTGGCGGTCTCTCCCAAGAAAGTCAGGCGCATCTTGCGGCATCTCGGCGTTCTACTTGAATCCGCTTCCGGCAGTGAAGACTCAGACTGAAGCGAAAGGTCTCGGGCTTACGGTTGCTTCCGGTGCAGATGGCGTGCAACATCCGGCCAGAATTCGAGCAGCACACCGCCGGCGGCACCTTCGCCGGTGACCGTAAAGGCGCGCTCAAAAATGAGGCTGACCCCCTTATCGGTTGACGGATAATAAAGGTTCGCAATACCACCAGCTGCAATGTTGCCGAGGATGTTCGAGTAGTTCGGCTGCCATTTCCCGTTGTCGTTCTTGGCGCGAAACGTAGTGGATACTGCGTAAAACAGTCGGCTCGCGAAACTGCCCGTTCCTTTGCGGAAATAGCGCGGATCCTGGTGCAGCAGCGTTGGGAAAACAGCGCCGCCGAGGATCGCGCCATCGAAGTTATCGGCATAAGCCGCGCCCCAGCGTTTGAAATACCCTTGCGCACCCTGACCGTACCCCTTGAAATCGTTAAAAGCTTGACTAATACCCGCATCTACGGCCGCGATCCCGAACTGCATCGGGTCCAGGGCCGAATGCAGCGAAAGCTGAAATTTCTGCGTCGGGCTCAGCGGCACCGCATCCGGAATGTTGGTCACAGCGAAGCTTGGGAAGATGCCCAAAATTCGCTGGTGTTCCTGCGCCTTCAATTGTTCCGCGGCCTTCTGCCTGCGAACATCTTCCGGCAATTGTCCAGGCTCTGGAGGTGGCTCGCCCGGGTTCGTCGGCGTCTGTGTCACCGGGCTGTGCTGCGGTTGTATCGAGAAAGTTCCAGCCAGCTCTTGCGCCGAAGTTTGTATGCAGATCCCGAGAAATAGCGCGCTTAAAGTAATCTTGCAAAAAAAAAGAGAGTTCGGAGAGTTCAAAGAAAGAAACGACCGCAATCTATAGCTTAGCGTGTGCCGCCAGATCTCTACCCGGGGCAGGCTAGGTAGTTTCGACGGGAAATTTTGAATCGGGGTTACCGATCTGATCGTATTTCTCGATGAAGATGTTCCAATCGAGCATAAAGTGCACGGATGCGCCGCCTATTGTTTAGGAGTACCAGGCTCTTGGTGCTGGTCCTCGCCAGGACCAGCATGGCGCAGGCCGAAGACCCTGCGACATTAGCGACTCATATTATGCAGCAGGTAGCGTCCAATCAGGATGCGGCCCAGCTGGATCGCGCTCACTATTTATATGAGCAGCATGTGCACGTCGTTGTCCGGCGCACCAATGGCAAACTGGCGCGGGACGAGACAACCGACTTGCTGGTGACACCTACTGCCAGCGGAACCATAAAAAAAGAACAGTCGATCTCCGGCCGCTACCGCAAAAAGGGACAGCTTCTCGAGTACCAGCGAGAACCGGTACCGGATGCCGAGGGCCTGGATTACGACCTGGTTCACGATTTCAGAAGGGATCTGACCGATGACGATTCGAAAGACGGGCTCGCCAAGGATCTGTTTCCGTTGACCACAGATGGCCAGAAGGATCTCGAATTCGAATTGGCGGGGGAGGAGGGGGTTGGCGGTAGACCAGCTTATCGTATTCGCTTCCGCCCGGCGGACCGGTCCGAAATCGGCTGGGCCGGCGAGGCCTTGATCGACAAAGCGGAATGTCAGCCGGTCTCGGTCTTTACGCGTCTATCCAAACGCATTCCGCTGCTGGTGCGCACACTGCTCGGAACCGACCTGCCCGGGATCGGCTTCAGCACCCGCTATCAACGAGTCGGCGAAAACGTCTGGTTTCCGGTCAGCTTCGGTACCGAGTTCCGCCTGCGCGCCGTATTTTTCATCAACCGCGATATCAGCGTCTCGCTCGAAAACAGCCACTTCCAGCGAACCGACGCAAATAGTACCATCCATTACTCAAACTAGCCGTTCTCGCACGCTTTGCTGCGCGATGAGCCATGATAGGTTTCAGAACGGCCATGCGACCCTCTTCCACACTTCCCACATCTTCAGTTCCGCTCAGCACAAATAAGCACTTGCTGCGTTGGGTTGAGAAGATGGCCGACCTTACTAAACCCGCCGCTGTCCATTGGGTGGATGGCTCCCAGGAGGAGTACGAGGCCTTATGCGCGGAGATGGTGGGACGCGGCACGCTGCGCAAACTAAACGAAAACTTGTGGCCGGGATGCTACCTGGCGCGTTCCGACTCGAGCGACGTAGCGCGGGTCGAAGACCGGACCTTCATCTGTTCGCTTTCAAAGGATACGGCTGGGCCCACCAACAACTGGGTTGACCCTTTCCTCATGCGAAGAACGCTGAAGGGACTGTTCCGCGGTGCGATGCGCGGCAGAACAATGTATGTGCTTCCGTTCAGCATGGGACCGCTCGACTCGCCCATGTCGCGCATTGGAGTGGAGCTGACGGATTCGCCGTACGTGGTGGCGAACATGCGCATCATGGCGCGCATCGGGCTGCCGGTCTTCCGCGAGATCGATAAAGATGTCCAGCGCGTCGTGCCCTGCCTGCACAGTGTCGGCGCGCCGCTTGGCCCGGGCGTGCGGGATGTACCATGGCCCTGCAATCCGGAAAAATACATCGTGCACTTTCCGGAAACACGAGAGATCTGGTCCTATGGATCCGGCTACGGCGGCAACGCGCTGCTCGGTAAGAAGTGTTTTGCCTTGCGCATCGCTTCGAACATCGCGCGCGACGAAGGCTGGATGGCCGAGCACATGCTGATCCTGGGCGTAGAAGATCCTCAGGGCGAAAAGACGTATGTGGCGGCTGCCTTCCCGAGCGCCTGCGGCAAAACCAACTTCGCGATGATGATTCCGCCGGAGGGCTTCGACGGTTGGAAAGTTTGGACAGTTGGCGACGATATCGCCTGGATCCGACCCGATGCGACCGGGCATTTGCGGGCCATCAATCCGGAAGCTGGCTTTTTCGGCGTGGCGCCCGGCACATCGCCGCGTACCAATCCAAATGCCATTGCGACTCTGTCGCGGAACACCATCTTTACCAACGTGGCTTTGACTCCCGAGGGCGGCGTGTGGTGGGAAGGCTTGACCGCCGAGCCGCCCGCTCAGTGCGAAGACTGGCAGGGCCAGCGCTGGACACCTGAGATCGGCAAAGAAACCGGCAAAAGGGCGGCGCATCCCAATTCACGCTTTACCGCGCCTGCCTCCCAATGCCCCTGCATCGATTCCGCCTGGCAGTCGCCGGAAGGCGTCCCGATCAGCGCCTTCATCTTTGGCGGCCGCCGAGCCAGCACCGTCCCGCTAGTCTTCCAGGCCTTCAACTGGAGCGCCGGCGTGTATTTGGGCGCCACCATGGGTTCTGAGACCACCGCCGCCGCAGCTGGCGCGGTCGGCCGCGTGCGCCGTGATCCGATGGCCATGCTGCCGTTTTGCGGCTATCACATGGGCGACTACTTCCGCCACTGGCTCAAAATGCAGCGCGAGTTAAGCGCCACCCCCAAAATCTTTCACGTGAACTGGTTCCGCAAAGACCACGACGGAGCTTTCTTGTGGCCCGGCTTCAGCCAAAATATGCGCGTGCTGAAGTGGATCGTCGACCGGGTACACAGCCGAGCCGGCGGCCAAGAGACGCCCATTGGCTGGATGCCGCGTTATGAAGATATTTCCTGGGAAGGCTTGTCTTTTCCACAAGCCAAATTCCAGGAACTGCAACACTTTGACCGATCGGCATGGCGGCAGGAAGTGATTGGGCACGAAGAGCTTTTCATCGAACTGCATGACCACCTGCCGCCGGAAATGGTCTACGAGCGGGAACTGCTAATTTGCCGTTTATAAATTCCCAAATCTGACATTGAATGAGTTTAATGTGAACTTCAGGACTCTTTCACACGATTTCTGCGAATATACTCTGTGGAAGCACAAAGTGCTACCCAAGTCGTATACAAGGAGATATCTCAAAATGAAGAAACTTATGACCGCTGCTTTAGGCCTTTCGCTGCTCTCCGCGGGTGGTGTTGTGTTTGCTCAGAATACGTCGACTACCAGCACCGATACCGGTAGCATGAAGAGCACCAAGACGAAGAAGCATCACAAGAAGAAGAGCACCGACACGATGAGCAGCACGACCACTACCAAGTAAGTTTGGGGTGTGCCGGCTAGCCGTTCAGGCTTGATCGGGTGTTCAGAAATCAAAGCGGCCGGAGTACAATCCGGCCGCTTTTCTGTTTTAGAAAGTTGTTAGCGGGAGCGAAATGCCCGTTCCGTACGATCGAGAATCCCGCGCAACGGCTGGCGTCGCGGCGGTCGCGTGCCCCGGCGCAGCTCCAATATCAGGCTCATCACCAGATTTTCGATCTGGTCGCGAACGGAAACGTAAATATCTTCCTCGCGGCCAATCGGGTCTTCTACCTTCCAATCGCGCACTTCAATCGGTATGGCAGGCGGAAGCGGCCGACCACTCATATTGATGATCAGGTCGAGCAAAGGCAGGTTGATCTGGCTCAGATCCTTGGCGTGCTGCTCACTGATATCGATATTCTTGGCTAGCATCACCTTCCTGGTGAGCGGTTGGATGAACGCCGCCGGCGCCAAGCCGGCGCTCACAGGTTCAATGACATCCGATCCATAGGTGCGGGCAAACCCCTCCGCCATCGGACTCCGGCATGAGTTTCCGATGCACAAGAATAGAACGTGCTTCACTTAACCTCAAGTGTAGCGGAGAGGGCAGGTTTCTCGTTTTCCTGTAAAACCTTCGTAATGAATCGCTGGTGAACGTGAGACCCGCGACTGAGCTCCGGGTGAAATGTGGCGGCTAAGTGACGGCCTTGCTCCAGTAAAACCGGCATACCGGCGTAGCTGGCCAGGATTTTGGCGGTCGGGCCCACGCGTCGGATGATGGGCGCCCGGATGAAAACCGCTTCGGCCGCCCCACCTTCCAGCTCGATTTGCGCAATACGGCTGTCGATTTGCCGCCCATAACCGTTGCGCTCGACCGTCATGTCCATCAGGCCCAGCGAGGGTTGAACGGGGTGAAGCACTTCCGAAGCGAGCAGGATGGCCCCGGCGCACGTGCCGAAGATCGGTTGCCGCTGGCCAAAGGCATGCAGCGGTTCGAATAATTGCTCTTCTGCCAGCAGCTTAAGCATCGTGGTGCTTTCACCGCCCGGGATGATCAAGCCGTCCAGCTCGTCGAGATCAGCCGCCGTGCGGACTTCAACGGCGGCAGCACCAGTGAGCTCCAGAGCTTTGCGATGGGCCTCGAAATCGCCTTGCAAAGCCAGGACTCCGATACGAACTGGCTTACCAGCCACGGGTTTGCATCAACTCGCCTTCCGGCAATTTCGAGATTTCGAGACCGGGCATGGCTTCGCCGAGTTCTTCACTGGCCTCGAGCAGCTTCACCGGGTCGCGATAATACGTCGCTGCCTTCACGATAGCTTTCGCGCGCTTTTCCGGATCCGACGATTTGAAGATGCCGGAACCGACAAACACGGCCTCGGCGCCGAGCTGCATAACGAGCGCGGCGTCGGCGGGCGTGGCGATGCCGCCGGCCGAGAAATTAGGGACGGGCAACTTGCCGTTTTCCGCCACGTACTGCACGAGCTCGAGGGGCGCTTGCAACTTCTTCGCCTCGTGCACCAGCTCTTCTTTGCCGAGCACGGTCAGCTGCTTCATTTCTTTTACGATGGTGCGGATGTGCCGAACCGCTTCCACAATGTTGCCGGAACCAGCCTCGCCCTTGGTGCGAATCATGGCGGCGCCTTCGGCGATACGGCGCAGCGCTTCTCCCAGGTTGCGCGCTCCGCAGACAAAGGGGACTTTGTAGTCGTGCTTATCCACATGGTGCTCTTCGTCGGCCGGCGTGAGTACTTCGCTCTCGTCAATGTAATCCACGCCGAGCGCTTCGAGAATGCGGGCCTCGGTGAAGTGTCCGATGCGCACTTTGGCCATCACCGGAATGGAAACGCTCTGCATAATGTCGCGAATGATGCGGATCTGCGACATGCGGGCGACGCCGCCTTCCTTGCGAATATCGGCGGGCACGCGTTCGAGCGCCATCACGGCGCTGGCTCCGGCGCGTTCGGCAATAACGGCCTGGTCGGCGTTGACGACGTCCATGATGACGCCGCCCTTCAGCATCTCGGCCAGCCCTACTTTCAGGCGAAAATTATCGGTTTCAAAGTTCATCTACTTCTCTCCTGTTGTGCGTTGATCAATCTCATACCAGAGCGCTCATACCAGGGCGGGTTCCGGTTCCAGGGCGGCGCGCTGCTGCCGGGCCAGCGACAGCTCACGGGCCGCCATGCCCAGAATCGCCAAACCCTCGGTGATTTTTTCGGGCCGCAAGCCCCCGAAGCTGATGCGCAGGCAGCGGCGATGGTCGCTGCGCTGGGAAAAATTGGTACCCGGCAGGAAGCTGACGCCCCGCTGCTGAGCTATCTCGAGCAGGTCCGCGGCCAGCAAGGGCGCCGGCAGTTCTACCCAAAGATTCATGCCGCCTTCGGGTCGGGTGAAGCGCGAGCCGGGCGGCAGATAAGCGGCGCACCCGGCCAAAGCCGCGGTCAGCCGTTCCGCGCCACTCCTTTTCGAGCGCTCGACATGCCGCGCTAGCTCGCCCGACTCGGCAAAACGGAGCAGCACGGCTTGCGACAACTGGTCGGAATGCAAATCGCAGGTCTGCTTGGCTTCCGCCAAGCGCGCCAGTACCGGCCGGGGCGCGACCACCCAACCCACCCGCAGCCCCGGAAAAGCGACTTTCGAGTAACTGGCCACTGCGATTACGTTGCCGCTCCGGTCCAGCTGCTTCAACGAGGGAAGCGACTCGCCGGTGTAGCGTAGTTTGCGGTATACCTCGCTTTCAATAACAGTAAAGCGATACCGCGCGGCTAAATCAACGATCGACTTACGTTGTGCGAGACCGAGGGTAGCACCGGTCGGGTTCTGAAACTCAGGAGTCGCCACGAGCAGCCGCGGCTGGTGCAGCTTGAGCAGCACTTCGAGTGCTTCGACGTCGAGGCCGTGATCGCCTACCGGAACCGGGATTAGCTGGGCGCCGGCACTCTCGAAGACGCGCAGCAGGCCGTGATACACCGGATCTTCGACCAGCACCGGCGTACCCTTTTCAACCAGCACGCGCGCCAGCAGATCGAGCGCCTGCTGGCAGCCGTTCGTGATGAGCAGATCATCACCCGGCTGCGTCCAGCCGCCCGCCTCGCCCTGGGCCAGCAGGTACCGGCGCAGGGGAGCATACCCATAAGGCGAACCCAGCTGCAGAATTTCTTGAGCCGCCGGACCATCGATAACCTCGTGTACGACGCGGCGGAACTCCGCCAGAGGAAACAGCTCAGCGCCCGGCCGCGAGCATGCGAAGTTGGCGGAAGGTGCTTCGGCGAGGGCCGGTGCGGCGCCCACGGCGGCGGCCAGCGGTTGTTCGACACGCGCCACGAAACTCCCCCGCCCCACTTGCCCTTCGAGCAACCCGGCCTGTTCCAACAGCGAGTAAGCCGCGGAAACGGTGGTCCGGTTCAGCATTAAGCGGCCAGCCAATTCTCGCGTGGCGGGCAAACGATCGCCATCCTGCAAACGGCCGGCTTGAATGGCCTGCCGAATCGCATCCGCCAATTGTCGGTAAACCGGCGTTTCGCCGGACGAATGCAGCTTGAGAGTGGAGAAGAAATCCACGGTGTCCTCCAATCTTAGCGAATTGGACTGGTTATTGCCAGTCCAATTGAACCGGCAAGCTAGGCTAGAAAGGTGAGTCGCGCCCGTTGGAGCTGTCTGTTGGTGTACCTGGCCCTGATAGCCGGGCTCAGCTCGTTGGGCAAGGGACAGAAAAAGAAGCAGGAGCAAGTGTTGCCGCTGCCGCCGCAGCCGCCGATGGCGCTGCGGGCCGAGACCGCGATGCTCGATTTCCATCTTTCACCGCTGCTCAAGACGGGAGGCCTGGCGGCACAGATCCATGCGAGCCTGACGGACTTGATACGGGATACGCGCGGCGAGACGATCGTCAAATTGCGGGCTTTCGTGGCCGGGTCGGGCGACGCGCGCCGCGTGCAGGCCGAAGTCGCGCAGATTTTTACCGAACGCAAGCTGCCCCTCCCGGTGCTGAGTGTGATGCAGGTGGGCGCGCTCGGCCAGGAATCGGCCAAGGTGGTCATTGAGGCGGTAGTCGCGACGCGACGCACACTCAACCCGAACGGGTTGGCCTTCTTTGCCGGGCAGAGTGGAAATTCGCTGAGCGACTCGCTCCAAGCCTTAAAAGGCGCGGTGGCCGCCGCGAAGGTGAGTCCGGATCAGGTGCTGCGGGTGAGTTGTTTCACGTCGCACATCGAGAGCAACGAGCGCGGCGGCGGGACGGTTGCGTCGCTCTTTCCCAAAGCGGAGATTAACCTGGTGCAGGCGCTGCGCGATCCGCCGAGCGATGAATCCACCTGCGAAGCTGTCGGCCAACTCTCGAGTCCTTCAGCCGACGGACCGGTGGTGCTGCTGAGAGACCATCGCACGACGCTCGTCAGCTCCCGTCAACTGGTGTTTACCGGTCTGCAGCTTTCTTTCGGCAGCTACCTGGACGACGCGCACGAGGCCTTTGTGCGCCTGGAGCGTGCTTCGACGGCGATCGATCCGCAGGAAGCGCCGGTGCAGGTGAACGTGTTTTCGCTCGATCCCTCGGGTGGTTCGGCGTTGCGCAAGACTACCGCGGTGCCACCCAGCACATTCTCCGTACAAACGGTGGAAGGGCTGCCTTCGATCGACGCGACGGCCGGAATCGAGGCGGTCCTGGCGCCGAATGTAGAGGCGCCCGTACTGCGTTGAGCGTTTCTCGATATAATTCAGCGTAGGCCATTATCTTCATGCGGTTTTGTAAGCCGAACTTCGTTGCGGCGATTATCGGGATTGTCGCGTGTCTTCCCTGGAGCGGCAACGCGCAGCAATCGCCGTCGAGTTCTTCGTCATCTTCGTCGAGTTCGGGCGCGGTGGATGTTGCCAAGGTTCCGGCGAGCAACGAGACGAAAAGCACCTCGTCCATCAAGGTATCGGTCAACGAGGTCATTGTACCGGTGACCGTCACGGATAAAGACGGCAAGTTCGTCTCCGACCTGGACAAGAAAGACTTTTCCGTTTTTGAAGACGGCAAGGTTCAGAGCATCAGCTACTTTACGCGGGAGCGGAGCCAGCCGGTAGTCGTCGGCTTCCTGCTCGACATGAGTAATGCGAGCCGCGTTCACTGGAAGACGTTTCAGGAAGCGACGACCGAGCTGATCCAGACCCTGCTGACAGGCGATCCACGCTATTCCGGTTATTTGATCGACTACGCCCAAGACGCCGAGGTCGCAGTGAATACGACCGACGATCCGGAGCCAATGGTGGATAAGATCCGGAATCTGAAGCCGGGCGGCGGATCGGCTTTGTATGACGCGGTGTACCTAGCGTGCACCAGCCGCCGCTTGGTGAAGGGTGAACCGATCGAGCCGCGCCGGATCATCATTATCGTCGGTGACGGCCACGATAACGCGAGCAAACACTCGCTAAACGAAGTGGTGGAGCTCGCGCAACGCAACCTGGTGACGGTTTACTCGATCAGCACAGAAGCGTTTGGCTTTACCAACGCCAGTACCGACAATCTGGTACGGCTGGCGACCGAGACTGGCGGGCGCGTGGTGTTTCCCTTAGGCGATGTTTACAAGGACACCGACGGTTATTTGTCGCATCCTTCGGATGACGGTAACTATGCGTTGACTGTGGGTACGGGCGCTTACCGGTCGGTGGTGGATAACAAGATGTATCGCGCGGTCGCGGATATTGCGGGCGAGGTAACAATGCAATACATCATTCGCTACAGCCCGGACACCCCGAAGGAGAAGTCCTACCGCAACCTGCGCGTGGTGGTCGACGAAGCCAACCTGAAGGTGCGAGCCCGCAAAGGCTATTATGCTGCCGGGGTTCCACCAGCTGCTACTCCTTGAAAAGTCCGAGGGCTACTTGGAAGGTGGAGCGAAGGGGGGTAAGCTGAAACCGGATGGCGGGGCGTTTACTCCGATTTAGCGACTATCAGCCAAAGGCAGGCGAGTATTTCCTGCTGCTGTCCGATTTGCCGGGCCACGGAACGAAGACGATCGGCGTGGTACTGCTCGACCAATCGAGCGATTCACTGCACATCCGGCTGCGGCGCGACTGGCATACGGTCGGCGAAGACGAAGATATTGAGGTATTGGCGGAGCTGGAAGACGATTTGCGCACACAGGAGCGGGTGCGCGGCGGATCGGCGGTTTTCGAGTGGCTGCAGGACGGGGCTTCGCAGGCGCTGCGCGTGAGCGATCGCGAGGCGGTCACGGTCCGCGATTTTACCCGCGCGCTCAACGATCTTTACCGCGAGCACGTCCCGACGGAAGTACTGCCGTTCCGCACGCACCTGCCGCGTTTTTCACTGGCGGTCGCGGCGGGACCTTTTCTCACGAACCCGGAAGATGTGACGGCGGAAGACTGGATCGAGGTGCCGGACGATCTGCGGCTGGATGACAACATGTTCGTGGCACGCATTCAAGGACATTCCATGGAGCCGATGATCCCGGATGGCAGTTTATGCGTGTTCCGGCGGAACGTGGTGGGATCGCGGCAAAACAGGCTGGTGCTGGTCCGCAATAGCGAACTGGCGGACGACAACCAATACACGGTGAAGCGCTACAAGAGTGAAAAGCAGTACTCGGAAGAGGGTTTCGTGCAGACGCGCATCCGGCTCGAGAGCTTGAATCCGGCGTATCCGTCGTGGGATCTGGATGAGGATGCGGAGAAGTACCAAGTAGTGGCGGAGTTTGTTTCGGTGCTGGATTAGCGCCGGGGACGGCGGGCGGGGCGGACCGGTTGTTCAACCAAGGCAAACTGGAGTTTCTTTTCGACCGGGTCGGCGCGTTCGAGCCAGACGCGGACGCGGTCGCCGATAGCGTAGACCTTGCGGGTGCGTTCGCCGATGATCTGGCGATTGTTTTCGTGATACAGAAAGTGATCGCGGCCGAGACATTCCATCGGTACCAGCCCTTCCACGAATAACTCGGTGAGTTCAACGAAGAAGCCGTATTTCGCAGTGCTGATGATGAGCGCGTCGAACTCTTCGCCAATGCGCTCGGCCATGAACTTCACTCTTTTCGCTTCGATGAGGTCGCGTTCGGCTTCGGCGGCACGGCGTTCGGTGAACGAGGTGTCGTCGCCCAGTTCGTGCAGCAGTGGTTCGGCGAGCAGCGGCTGGCCGGTCTCCAAATGGTGGGCGAGGATGCGATGGACGACCAGGTCCGGGTAGCGGCGGATAGGCGAGGTGAAGTGGGTGTAGGCGGAAGCGGCAAGCGCGAAGTGGCCTTCGTTGCGATTGCTGTAGCGGGCTTGTTTCAGCGAGCGCAGCATGAGATAGCTCAGGATGCGCTCTTCCGGCTTGCCGGCGATTTTCGCGACCAGCCGCTGATAGTTGCGCGATGAGATCTCGATATTCTGCGGGACGGCGATTTCGCGGCGCGGCGTGCGGCCTGCGCCTTTGCGCTGCGGACGGCGATCGGCGATCGCGAATTTCTTAACGGGCAGCGCGCCGATGCCGAGTGAGTAGCCGAAATGCGCGGCGATCTGTTCGAAATCCATGAGGCGTTTGCCATCGGGCGGCTCGTGGATGCGATAGAGTGACGGAACTCCGGCCGCTTCGAGATGGCTGGCGACGGCTTCGTTGGCCGCCAGCATGAATTCTTCAATCAGCCGGTGAGCGATGTTGCGCTCGCCGCGCGTGACGCCGATCATCTGGCCCGAGAGATCGAGCTCGATGTTAGTCTCCGGCATATCAAAGTCGATGGAACCGCGTTTGACGCGCTTGCGGTTGAGGATGAGCGCGAGCTCGCGCATGAGTTCGAAGCGGTCAACGAGCGGGGCGTAGCGCTCGCGCATGGCGGGATCGCCTTCGAGCACCCGGAAGACATCGGTATAGGTCATACGTTCGACGCTGCGGATGATGCCGCGGGTGAAGTCTTGCGCGACCACCTCCCCGCTCCGGTCGATTTCTAATAGCGCGGAGAGAACCAGGCGGTCTTCGTGCGGGCGCAGGGAACAGATGTCAGTCGAGAGCTCGACGGGCAGCATGGGCACGGCGCGGTCGGGGAAATAGACGCTGGTGCCGCGCAAGAGAGCTTCAACGTCGATGGGCGAGCCGGGCTGCACGTAATGGCTGACGTCTGCGATGTGGACCTGGAGCGCAAAGTGGCCGTTGGGGAGGCGCTCGGCCCACACGGCGTCATCGAAGTCGCGGGCGGTTTCACCGTCGATGGTGACGATCGCGAAGGAGCGGAAGTCGCGCCGGCTGGCGAGTTCCCGTCGCTCGATCGAGTGGGGAACATCTTTGGCCTGGGCGATAACGGGATCGGGGAAGTGATGGGGCAGGTGATGCTTGCGGATGACGATTTCGACATCGACGCCGAAGTCGTCGGGATAGCCGAGGATTTCGGTGACGCGGCCGACCGGACCATCACCATCCTCCGCAAATTCCAGAATTTCGACGTTGACGATCATGCCGTCGAGATCCTCGGGCGACTCGACGACGCGCGGGGGCGTGCCGCCGACACGATCGGTAGCAGGCTGGGCGGCGGCGGGCTTTTCCATGCCTTCCGGGATGGTGATCCACTGCTGCAGGCGATCGTCGGCGGGGACGACGTAATTGCCGCGTTTGCGCACCCGGAACTCGCCGACGACGGTCATGTGGGCGCGGCGCAGCACGCGGATGATTTCGCCTTCGGCGCGGCCGTCGCGGGCGGAGCGGATGACGCGCACGAGGGCGCGGTCACCGTGCATGCCTTTGGCGGCTTCGCCGGGTGGCAGGAAGACATCGCCGCGCAGGTTTTCGGGCACGGGCGGATCGGGGACCAGGAAGCCGAAGCCATCGCGGTGAATGGACAGACGGCCGACGAGGTATTCGCTGTTACCACCGGTCGCGATGAAGTGGCCGGAGCGGAGTTCGACGAGCAGGCCTTTATCGGTGAGGCGATCGAGCGCCTCTTCGAGGGCATCGCGGTTTTCGCCTTGCAGGTGGAGCTCGCGCACGAGCTGCTTGTAGGTGGCGCGGCCGTGCGGCAGACGCCGTATGTGTTCGAGCAGGTTGGGAATTTCGAGCGGGGAGGAACGCGCGCCGTGCGGCTTCACTATTCGCAATTATAGAGAGCGGGACTGAGCGTGACCGGCGGGGGCGGAAGATATGCTGGCGGCATGGAGCTTAAAGCAATTCGTCTCACGATCCCCGACAACAGCAACATCATTGTCGGGCAGAGCCATTTCATCAAAACCGTCGAGGATATCTACGAAGCGATTGTGAACACGTCGGCGCAAATTCGATTTGGGGTGGCGTTCAACGAGGCTTCGGGCGATCGGCTGACCCGCATTGAAGGCAATGACGAGGAGTTAAAAAAGAACGCGATAGAGAATGCACTCACCATCGGAGCCGGGCACGTGTTTGTGGTGACGCTGCGCGAGGGTTTTCCGATTAATGTGCTGGGGCGGATTCAGGCGGTCCCAGAGGTGGTGAATATCTTTTGCGCGACGGCCAATCCGGTTGAAGTGATCGTGGTTGAAACGGAACAGGGGCGCGGAGTTTTGGGAGTGGTGGATGGAAGTTCGCCGCGCGGGGTTGAGAGCGAGTCGCATATGGCGGCGCGGGTCGAGTTACTGCGGAAATTCGGTTATAAGCGCTGACTACATGCGCTCGAGAATCAGAAAGAGAATGGCGAAGTAGGCGGTAAATCCGGCAATAGCCCGCATAAAAATCTTCCTTTCGCGAGAGGAAGTGGAGGATGAGCGGGGTTTATCTCAATCAGAGGACGTGGAGCGTTTCTTTTTCGCGTAGACCGGTTTCGTCCTGGCTGCCGATGGTGACGTCGATGAGTTGGTTGGGTGGGCGGTTGGCAGCTAGTTTGATTTTCAGGAAATTCGTGGTGAGGGCGAAGCCGGGTTGCTCGAGCGTCACGGCGGAGAGGGTCTGGTCGAGCTGGCGGCGGCGGAACGCGAGATTTTTGCGGGCCGAGAGTTCGCGGAGGAGACGGGTGCGCTCGTGGCGGACTTCAGGCGGTACCGGATTCGCGTACGTGGCGGCGGGGGTGCCGGGGCGTTCGGAATAGGTGAAGACGTGCAGGTAAGTGAACGGTTGTTGTTCGACGAATTCGACGGTTTCGGCGAACTCGGCATCGGTTTCACCGGGGAAGCCGGTCATGACGTCCGCGCCGAGGGCGGCATTGGGCAGAAGCGTGTGGGCGAGCTGGAGCCGCGAGGCGTAGTGGCGGGAGCGGTATTTGCGGAACATGCGCTTGAGGACGGCGTCGGAACCGGATTGCAGGGGCAGGTGGACGTGGCGGGCGATACGCGGCTGGGCAGCGATGAATTCGAGGAGGCCGGCGGACCAGTCCATGGGCTCGACGGAACTGATACGGAGGCGCTCGACGGGCGTTTCGACGAGCAAGAGGCGTAACAGGTCGAAGAAGCGGAGTTGCGGCGAGAGATCGCGGCCCCAGCGGCCGAGATTGATGCCGCTGAGGACGATTTCGCGGTAGCGGGTAGCGAGCTGGTTGACTTGGGCGACCACGCTCTCGACGGTGGCGCTGCGGGAGCGGCCGCCGCGAACGCTCGGGATGATGCAGAAGGAGCAGCGATTGGGGCAGCCGTCCTGAATTTTGAGATTGGGGCGGGTGCGGTCGCCGCGAATGCCGCGAACGGGCGTGGCGGCGAACGCGCTCAGCTGCGAAATATCATCAACCAGGATCTCGCCGTGATAGTCCTCGGTGGTTTTTTGCCAAACGAACTCGCCTGGCGTAAACAGCTCAGCAATCTGCGTTTTGCGGCTGTTGCCAATTACCCAGCGGACACCGGGTAGCGCGGCGAGTTCCGCGGGCGCGCGCTGGGCGTAGCAGCCGGTGACCAGGATTTCGGCGTCGGGATGGTCGCGCTGGAGGCCACGGATGACCCGGCGCGTATCGATATCGGCGGAGTGAGTGACGGTGCAGGTGTTGAGGACGACGAGATCGGCTTGGGATGCATCGCGGACGGGCCGGAAACCGGAGTCTTCGAGAGAGGCTTCGATGGCGGCGCCGTCGGCCTGGGAGGCGCGGCAGCCGTAGCTTTGCACGAAGACTCGCTTCATTTCTTGACGGTAGCAAGTGGGTCGCCGATGAACACCAATCAGGCAACGATCACAAAAATCACAAAAAAAGTTTGTTACGCGTTTTGAATAACTTACGCGTTTCCAGTGGGGCTGGTGAGCACGTCTCGCCGGCTAGTTTCGTGGGCGAAAGGATTTTCACCACAATGCATCCACCGGTAATCATCGATTTCGTCAAGATCGTCGTTGGCTTGATCTTCGGGTTCTAATTGCAGAAGTCATTGCGTTGCAGGCGCTGCACAATGACATCAGGAAAGTGGATTTCAGAAAAGTGGATATCTGGAGAGGCAGCGTCGTTTCACCACTGTCTCTCTATCCATTTGGTCTACGTTTTTTTTCAACTCTATTCGTTGCGGAGTGTCTGCATAGGGTCGAGCCGTGCTGCTCGGCGAGCGGGCAATACAGAGGCGAGAGCCGCCACCATCAAAACCAGCGCGGAGACTTCGAGATAGCTGGCGATGTCGGTAGACGACACGCCGAACAGCATCCCTGCAAGAAGTCTCGAAGATCCTAGCGCCATCGCTAATCCCAGCACACATCCAATAACGGCCACTCCGAAGCCCTGGCGCAGAAAGATCGCGAGAATCTGTCGCGGAGTAGCGCCGAGCGCAATGCGCAAACCCACCTCGCGGCTACGGCGGCTTACGAAATAACTTAGCGTTCCGTATAGGCCGATCGCGGCCAGTGCGATAGCTATCAGAGCAAACAAAGAGAGCAACCAAGTTCGCAGACGATTGATTGCGTTAGCAGCTGAAATGATTTCAGACAACGGCACAATATCGAAGACGGAGCGGGCCGGCTCTACTCTGTGAATCGCCTGGCGAAGGGCGCTTGTCAACGCGCTTGGATCGCCGGCAGTTCGCACCAGATAATTAGGTGACATGTTAGGGTTGTTGGCGCACCAGTAAACCATCGGCTCCGGAGCATGACTAATACCGTTCTCGCGTGCGTCGGCTACTACGCCGCGAATCTCGGCCGGTACTGCTCCGTAAGGATTGTTAGCCCAAATGATGTGCATGCCCAGCAGCGAGCGATTTGGCGAGAAGGTTTCGGCGAAGCTGCGATTCACCACAGCGGTAGCCCAGTTCGTCTCCCGGTTGCAAACGGCGCCCTGCAGCACGGGAATGCTCATAACCTGAAAGTAACCAGGCGAGACAAATTTGTTATCGGCCACCAACTTATTCAGACGAGATTCGTTCTCGATCAGATTGAGTTCTTCGGGATATTGCTCTGCCGCGCCGGGCAATGCGCCTGAGGTGGCGGTAAATGCAACGCCGGGTACATTTCGCATTGCGTCGAGATCACGGTAGATGCGCTGCATAAGGGCTTCTCGATTGGTCGTTTCCTCCCAGCCAGCGCTGATTTGCAGCGTGAGCACGTGGGAAGCATCAAAACCGGGCGATACCGCGCTGAGTGCGCGAAAGCTGCCAAGCAGCAAGCCCGCGCCAACCAGCAGCGTGACCGCGAGCGCCACTTGTATGCCGACCAGGCTCCATTGCAGCGGATTGGCGGCTGTGACCTCGGTACGACCGCCGGCGGCGAGTGAACTGGCGATCGTGCGGCGCGTGGCCTGCCATGCCGGAATTAAGCCGAAGAGCAGTGTGGAAACCGCAGCGCAGGCCAGCGCATAGATCATCAATCGCCAATCGAGATTGATTTCGTCGCCGCGGGGCAACGCTTTGACCAGCGAGCGGAACAAGCTGGTAGCGCCCCAGGCGACAAACAAGCCGACAGCCGAACCCATCACCGCCAGCACGAACGATTCCGTGAGCAGCTGCAGAATAATCGAGCCTCTCGAAGCACCCAGCGAGTAGCGGATGGCGATCTCGCGGCCGCGTTCCGTAATTCTCGCGAGCAACAGCGTGGCGATGTTGGTGCAGGCAATCAGCAGCAGCAGAGAGACAGATGCGAAAAGGAGCCACAGCGAACGATCCGCGCCGTTGATCACGACTGATTTCATTGGCTCGATGACAGGTCGCAAATCTCTGTCGGTTTTCGGGAACTCGCGCCCGAGCGCGCTCTGCACGCGCGTGAGATCCGCGTTCGCCTGAGCCAAAGTGACCCCGCGCTTCAATCGGCCAAGGACCGTAAACCAGGTGTCGTCGCGGCCTGATGCATACGGTGCGTCGGGAGGACTGACGGCCCAGAAATCCACCTGATTATCCGGGAACGGAATGCGCGGCGGCATGACACCCACAATCGGCAGGGAGTAACTGGAAACCCGAAGTTTCTTTCCGATGACACTAGAATCGGCGTGGAAACGCCTCTGCCATAAGCGATCGCTAATCACAACTGTATGCGGGCCGTTGAAGTGCTCCTCCTCAGGCAGAAAATCGCGGCCCAAGCGAGGCGAAACGCCTAGCGTTTGGAAGAATCGCGGCGCCACCAGGCCTTGCTCCATACGCTCCGGTAAAGGCCCCGAGAGCTCAGAGATGTTCGACGAATAATATCCGCTGATGCTTTGGAACGTGCCGTTCAGGCGATTCCAGTCTTCTAACCGCACCGGCGCCACCGGGTCCTGCCAGCGTTTCGCACGCACATCGTGCTGGTGGAGCACTACAAGTTTGTCGGGATCGGGGAAGGGAAGGGCTCGCAGCACAATGCCGTCAATTGCGGAGAACACGGCGCTGTTGGCTCCGATGCCAAGCGCCAGAGTCAGCACGATCGTAATGGCAAAAGCTGGCGAACGCTTGATGAAGCGCATGGCCGAATTCAGATTCGCCAAGGTATTTTCAAACAGCGCGATTCGCCACACCTCGCGGCATTCTTCTTTGACTTGCTCACTGCCGCCGAATTCGAGCAGCGCGGCGCGGCGGGCTTCGTCTGGCGATTGCCCATCCGCTATTTTCGCTTCGATCACTTCTTGTATATGAAAGCGAAGCTCCGCGCTTAGTTCGGTTTCGCGATTTTTTCTAAAGGTGCGCCCAAGCCACGCCATCCGCGAGCCTCCTTTATTGAGCGGCGGTCCGCATGATGAGCGACACGGCGCCCGATAGCCGGCCCCAGTTCGCTTCTTCTTTTACCAGTTGCTTGCGGCCCTTGGCCGAGAGCTTATAGAACTTTGCCTGGCGTCCTTTGTCCGATTCGCCCCAGTCAGCCGCCAGCCAGCCCCGCTTTTCCAGACGATGGAGCGCCGGATATAGCGAACCCTGCTGCACTTGCAGAACTTCCTGCGAGATTTGCCGGATGCGGAGCGAGATGCCATAACCGTGCACCGGCCCAAGCGCCACGATCTTTAGGATCAGCATGTCGAGCGTACCCTGCAAAAGGTCGGATTTTTCGATTGGCAAGCGTGTCTCCCAGGCTTTCTACATATTGAGAGCGCAATATGTAGTTTGTCAAGGAGAGCGGGCTTGTTTTACACAGCCTCGGGCAGTTGGAGATCAGCCGGTTCGGCCCGGGCCGCCCAGTCCAAGATTTCCGTGTGGCGCTCGATGCGGGGCAGGTCCGCGAAATTGAGAACGTGTCCGCGGGCCTGATTGCCGCCCTGCGATTGATAAAACCAATACGCCTCCTGCACCCTGGCCATGGCTTCGCCGGAGGCATAGAGTTCGTGGTCCTGGTAGCTGAAGGGTGCTGGAGAACTCTCGAGCGAGCCGTAAAATTGGTCCGTCCTGAGCGATGGCATGGACGTCAGCTTGCCCGCGGCGAGGAGCGATTTCAATGCTTCTATCGTGAACCAGCCCGCAGCTTTGTGATCGGCGTGACGCTCGTCCGGATGGCTTGTGTACACCGTGTCGGGATCGATCCGGCTCAGCAACTTCGTCAACGCAGCGAGCACCGGGCGCCTGTGGAAAGGCAGATTGGGTTGCACGAGCTCACGGTAAGGCGCGTATTCGGTACCCAAGAGCGGGGCAAACACCGGCTTCCATCCACGCGCTTCTGTCCGAATCAGCTCAAGGAAGCCGTCCGGGAGTCCGAGGAAATGCAGATGGCTTTCGGGCACACCGAGGTGACGGGCTGCGGCGCGCGCCTCCGCAATCCGAATATGTCCAAACTCGATCGCCTCGGCGGGCGTGTAATCGACTCCAAAAAAGCGGTCACTCCCGCCCGCATCGCCGCAGGTTAAGAAGATGAGATGGACCGGCACGTCATTTTCAACCGCCGCCCGAATGGCCGCCGGATGGAGAAACTCGTCATCTGGGTGCGCGCAGACGATTGCCAGCGAACGCGGCAACTCATTCGCAGAGACCTGCACAGACTCGGTTCGCTGGTCCTTACCGTACGTATCTTGCGAACGTGCCGTGAGGGTGTAGAGGCCGGGCTTCGCGAAATGCAAAACCGCGCGGCTGCTCGAAGCGTGCCGGTAGGCTTCGCCCGAGTCGATTAACTCCCCGCTTTCCGATCGCAATTCGAGCAGGGTGCGGTTTTCTGTGATGCGCAAATCAATTTGATTTGGCTCGTGAGCGCGAAACGAGGTTCGCGCCAGATCGAATACGCCACCACTTTGCGGGCGCGTGCTGTAGAAATCGCGATACCCGCTGGTGCGAACCCGACTCAAATCGGCGTGAATATAAGTGGCCGGATATACCGGACGCAACGCCTCCCGCTGCGAGCGTAAGAAGATCGGTGACGTGCTCCGAAACGCCGCAATTTGGTCCGTTCGCTTCGATCGAATTACGGCGGTGTATTGCAAAGTTCCATACTCGGCACCGCTGTCGGGTATCCGACCCTGGAAGAAAACTGTTTTCACTTCTCTAGGTGCGAGGTCAACCGTTTCCGATAATATGTTTGTTTCTTCCGCGGCGATCCAGGGATACTGCGCCTCCCCGATTTCGATGGATAAATCTCTTGCCTCTCTCAGGGTTTCGTTGGCAAGAGTCAGGCGGAACTCGATCGGATCGCCGGGTGTATAAAATCGCCGGTCCGAACTGAAGCTGCTGATCGAAATTTCGGCCTGCCATACGGCAAAGGAAAAATCGCTCGGCGAGCCGATCAGTTCACCCGAATCCGGCTGGCGGACTTCTATGTGAAGTCGGTAACGTCCGGTAAGTGCGCTACGCGGAATTTGCCACAAATCGGTGAATCCCAGGTTCGGGTCCAGAGTCGCTAAGCGTTTGATTGTGGCCACCAGCTCGTCATCGCGCGAAACTGAGGCCGTAAGCGCGACTGCCAACTCCGTACAAGCTGTGTCGGCTACTATACGCATCCGTACGGTCGATCCCACGCGATAACTGTCTCGGTCCAGCAAGAAGGCGATCATATACCCTTTTGTTGATGTAGATTAGCATCATTCAATTCAGGTTGCAATTAAAACTGATCGGAATAATAGGAATCAACGCCCGACGGAGACTAAGCTCACCCACATCACCAGAAGGGTGATTAGCTCTTTAGCAACACTGGCGAAACTGGGCTATCCTCGCGTCGCGGCTTGTTCGGGGAGGGTCACGACTGACCCCCAAAACTCGTAGCAGACGCGCATGAATCGCAGTAACTCGTCGAGTTCGTCCGGTTTACGTATAAAGCAGCTGGCATGTAATTCGTAAGCGCGTCTCACTTCCTGCGGATTGCTTGAACCGGATACCACAATGACGGGTGTTGCCGCCCAGGTCCGATTGCCTTTGATCTCCTCCAGCACTTCCAATCCCGATTCGCGCGGCAGGTGCAGATCTAAGAAAATGACGTCCGGCCGCGCCAGATCGTCTTGTTTTTCAAGGCTCCTGAGGAGTGCCAGCGCTTCCTCACCGTCTCTAACCGAGGTTACCGACTCGTGCAAACCGGCTTCCTTCAGCGCCTCTTTCGTCAGGAAAGCGGCCGCCGGGTCGTTTTCGATCAATAAGATTACTAGCTGCTTTGAACCCGTATTGTGGTTTGAACCCTGTGCCATAAACCTCACCGAGAGTGTATCGCTTAAACGGCACATTAAGGTCAGCCGGGGTCATAAGCCGCTTTAGCTGCTTTCGCCCGAACGGCGCAGTGCGCGCGCAATGCGGCCAGGTAATTCCGCCCGCATCAAATCCTCGATCGGAACGGGTAAAGCGAGCGACCAGTTTGGATTCCTGTCTTCGAGCGTGGCCGGTATATTGGGCCGCTCTTCTACTGCGGCTGCGTCGTCGAGAGCCGCCGTCACAATTCGGGAAGGCGCGGCCGCCAACAGTTGGTAAGCTTTCGCGATTACGTCTTCGACAGAATCATGCGGATTCAACTCGGCGGTTTGATCCAGGCGTCTATGAATCTCACCAATGCCGTCTTCGTTTGGAGTTAAGGCTAATTCGTGCTGCCTTGCCAGATCTGAACCGGTCCACAATCCGGCCACCGTCGGCAGGTCGTGGGTGGTAATTGCAGCCAGGGCGTCAACCGGATATCGCGCCGGATGTTCCTTCTCAAACCACAAAAGCCGATAAGACAAAATGCAATGGTTTGCCAATTTCTCGCGGGCTTCGTCTTCCACCGTGCCGAGATCTTCCCCTACCACGTAGGCTCGGGCGCGCTGGCTCTCGAGCGCCACGATCGCCAGCATCTCATCGGCGTTGTAGCGCACATAGGCTCCGTCTTTCGGGGACATTTCTTGGGGTATCCAGTAGAGGCGGAATAAGCCCATCACGTGGTCGATGCGCAAACCCCCGCCATGGCGGAAGGCGGCGCGCAAGGTTTGAATGAACGGCTGGTAACCACAGCCGCGCAGTTTGTGAGGCACAAACGGCGGCAGCCCCCAGTTCTGGCCCTGCGTGTTGAACTCGTCGGGTGGAGCGCCCACGCTCGCCCCCTGCGCCATAACGTCCTGCCAGGCCCAGGCATCAGCCCCGTCTGGATCCACCCCGATCGGCAGGTCCTGCATGAGCGCGACATGCCGGGAAGCTTGAGCTAACTGGGTATCGAGCGTCCATTGCAGCCATTTGTGAAAATCCACTCGCTGACGATGGTCGCCGGCGTATTGGGCAACGGCTTGTGCCGACGGATGGCGGTACGGTTCAGGCCAGGCGTGCCAGCCGGATTGGTGCTGTTCCGCCAGGGCGCAGAAGGTGGCAAAGCGGTCGAGGTCGGCGCCCTGTTCGTGGCAGAATTTCGTAAACGCCGGATCACCCGGAAAGTGCGCCCATAGCGAGTTCAAACACTTCATCTTTAAAGTGAAGACTCGGTCGCGGTCAATGCGCCGTTGCTGGTTCAGTCGCTGCGCGGCCGCCGCCTGCGCTTCCAATCCGGGGACGTTCTCCTCATTCGCGCCCGCCATGCTTTCGACACAGATCCACAGCGGGTTGAAGAAACGCCGCGAGGATGGATAATACGGACTGGCCTGCTGCGGCGTAAACGGGCAGGCAGTGCTTAGCGGGTTCAGCAGCAGCATACCCGCACCCAAATCCTCGCCGGCCCACTTCGCTACTGTCTCCAAATCGCGGAGATCCCCGATACCCCAGCTTTTGCTGGAACGCGTCGCGTACAGTTGCATTGCCCAACCCCAAGTTTTGAGATCGCGCGGCAGATAGCACTCGCCCGGGCTCACAATTAGCGGGGTTTCCTGATCCGCACCGTCGTAGGACAGGCGGTGGTACCCGGCGGGCAGATTCGCGGGCAAGTTGGTCTCGAAATCGACCGTACCGCCCGTCTCCAATTGAATCGAACCGCGCCGCCTGGAGTTCGCCTCCTGACGTACAGTCCCAGGTTCGATGACGACCACCGGCTGCTCGCCCCCGTAATCACGGGCGTCTTTTTCGACGGCACCCATGGCCCGGCGGATTGCTGTCAGCGTCTCCGCACTGGCGCTATGCCATTGCTTTTGGACGTCTTCATAACCCGGGTCTATGCCCCAGGAATCCGTTGTCTTTCCAACGTCGATCTCTTCGTTCGGAGTTGCCTGTTTACTGGTTCTCGCCATCTCGCAGCATCTTCCTCAGCAAGAAAACACTGAGAGCTTCCGTCGTTTCCAGCAACGTTTCATTTTTACGCATCCGGATCAATCTGACACTCTTCAGTTGAGACAAGGATAGCTTACCGGTTTGAAGGAGTTAACAGCATGAAAAAGCAGGCACATAAGCCGTCTACCGCGCGCTCGGCAAAAGCCCTCACCGCCGATGGCAGTAAAATTGCTTCAGAAGCCCGCGTGCTCAACCAAGAGGATTTTGCTATGGATCTCAACCCGGTACACCCCATCGATACTTTGCTGGTGCAGCAGCTCGAAAACTTGTTGGACGGCGAAAAAGCCTTGCATGCCCGTTATTCGGCGATTGATTCGACCTCGGATACTCCGGAAGTACGCATGGCCTTTTCGCAGGAACTATCTACTTTGCGGGAGCGCACGGACCGCCTGTATCGGCTGATGAACGCTATGGACTATTACGGCCCGTATGAGTCGAACGATGCGGTCCTCTATTCGCCGGCGGTGGCCTGACACCAGTTCGACCTTTGGCGGACCGCGTCTTTAGTAATCTTGTTAACGGAGCTCTTACTGCAAGCTCGTGTGTGTGTAGGCTCTAACTGTAATGTAAGGGACTGCGTACCTTTACACACAGCGCTGAATCCGCTCTTATTAAATTGCAGTATTGCTCTGTAAGAGGTAAAACAGGCTATGCCGCAACATCGGAGTTCCTGCCGGGGCAGGTTCATTCACTTCCTGAGACTGGAGCTGGAGGCGCTGTACCGGCAACGATCCGCGATCGACGCCGAGATCAAAGCCTTGCAGAGCACCGCCGGTCCGCCGCACCTGGAAAAGCCCTCTCCTGAAAACAACTTGGACTTCCGTCCGAAGCCTTGTAACCTAACAAATTGCCGGAGCGCCTAGAGAATTAAGGGCCTGACAGGTCCGGCGTATGATGCCGGTATGCTTGTTGAGCCAGAGCTGATCGAGAAAGCGCGCGCCGCTGACGGGCAAGCCTTTAACTTGATCGTTCAGGCTTATCGCAAGCGTATATTGGGCACGATATCGCGGCTGATCGGGCGCCCGGAAGACGTCGAGGATGTCGCGCAGGAGGTGTTCGTTCGGTTGTATTACTCGCTCGATCAGCTGCGAACTGCGGAAGTATTCGAACCTTGGCTGTATCGCCTCACTGTAAATGCCGCCTATGACTACCTGCGAAAGCGGAAGCGGCGGGCCGAGTCCAGAATGGCTGATTTAAGTGAGCAGCAGGTCATGATAGCCGATTCGGCAGCCGGCGGCAGGCAGGAGGCGAGCGAGCGGGAAAAAGGGCGCATAAGAGAGTTCATGGAGGCTTTGTTCCGCCATGTTTCGGAAGAAGATCGCCTCTTGTTGACGCTCAAGGAAGTAGAAGGTCTTTCATTGAAAGAGCTGGAAAGTATCTATAATGTAAATGAAAATGCCCTGAAAGTGAGGCTCTTTCGGGCGCGGCAGCGAGTTTTGAAGGCGTATAAATTAGCGGCCGAGAACGGGAAAATGTAGGTCCCAGTTTAAGGGCTGGTTTTTGGAGCTGGTTGCGGGGAATTGGTTCCGGGGGATAGCGTGAGTTTACAGAATGGGATAACAAACGAAGATGCGAAGCTCGATGCCTTTTTTCAGGAGTATCGGGCAGCGTGTCCTGAGCCGGATCCGTCGCCTCAATTCATGCCGTTGCTGTGGCAGAAAATTGAGGCTCGGCAGAGTTTCTGGTATGTGTTTCAGCGTTCCGGCCGAGCCGTGACTACTGCGTCGGCGGCGCTCTGCCTGCTGTTGCTGGTGCTCAATCTGGTTACTGCTCCTGGTACACGCAGTCTGGCGCCGAGCTATGCCGATGCTTTGATGGCTGATCACTCTGCCGAAAAGACCTATTACACCGAAGCGATCCGCAACAGCATACCCGGCGACGCGAATGCCTCTCAGCCTGTGCGTTAACACGCCAGGATAAGGCCCGATCTCTATGAAGCGCAATCAGCGTGCAGCCATTTTCTTCGCCGTGCTGCTTTTCGCCTGTGGTGTGGCCGCCGGCATCCTGGCGCAACGGTATTTCATTACTACTGTTGTGAACGCAAAGTCGGCTGAGGATTTTCGGCATCAGTATATTTCAGAGATGCGCGACAATCTGCATCTTACGCCCGCGCAGACCAACCAACTGGAGGTCATTCTCGACCAAACCAAGGCGAAGTACAAGGCGCTGCGCGATTCCTACCATCCCCAGATGCTGCAGATCAAAGGCGAGCAGGAAGAACGGGTAAAATCCATTCTTACGCCCGCTCAGGTACCGGCTTATGAACATCTGGTGGCCGAACGGGAACGCCGTTACCGGGACCAGGAAGAGCACGAACATAAAGAAGAGCTGAAACGCGAGGCCGATCACCGCGCGCACGCCGGGCAGTAACACCGGAGGGCCGGTGCTACTTTGGTTCCAACAGCTGATTGATGTCACATTTGCGTTGTAGCGTTGCCGGTTGCGCAACAACACTCGATCTCCACGATCGGGCTTTGGAATGTCCCGATTGTGGCAATCTTCTCGAGGTTGTCATCGAGCCGTTTGATTTTGATCCCGCCGACTTAAAGAAGCTCTGGCTCAAGCGCCGCGGCTCCTGGGCGCCGCGGGACGCCAGTGGAGTCTGGCGTTTCCGCGAACTTTTGCCTCATAACTACGAAGCGAGCGGCATCGTCACTCTGTCGGAAGGCAACACACCCCTGGTAGCCGGCCAGCGCACGGCGGTCTGGTCCGGTGTGAAGCGCCTCTGGTTTAAGCACCTCGGCTGGAATCCCACCGGTTCGTTTAAGGACCTTGGAATGACCGCCGGAATGACCGAAGCTAAATTCGCCGGCGCCAAGGTAGTTGCCTGCGCCTCCACCGGTAACACGGCGGCATCGCTCGCGGCCTATGCTGCGCGTGCCGGTCTCACCGGCCGCGTCTACCTGCCTGCCGGTCAGGCCTCGAATAACAAACTGGCGCAAGCGCTCGATTTCGGCGCCGAGGTCGTCCAAATCAGCGGCAGCTTCGATGATGCGCTGAATCAGCTGCTGGCCAGCACCGATCCTTCGCTCTACTTTTTAAATTCCATCAATCCCTTCCGCGTCGAAGGGCAGAAAACGGCCATGTTCGAACTGCTCGAGCAGTTGGATTGGCGCGTGCCGGACTATGTGGTGGTGCCCGGCGGCAATCTTGGTAATTCGTCAGCATTTGGAAAAGCGTTCGAAGAATTGCGCCGTTTTGGCTTCATCGATCGCCTCCCCCGCATGATCATCGTCCAGGCCAGCGGCGCCAATCCCTTGAGCCGAATGTGGTCGTCCGGTGACGTGCACCTTACCCCCGTTTCCGATCCCGAGACCGTCGCGACCGCCATTCGCATCGGCAATCCGCGATCCTGGAAGAAAGCCTTACACGGGATCGCGCTCACTAACGGCTTGGTGATGGATGTTACCGACGAAGAAATCGGCGAAGCCAAAACGCTGATCGGACACGACGGCATCGGCTGCGAGCCCGCTTCGGCCACCACACTCGCCGGCATCCGCAAGCTCATAGCGGCCGGCACGCTCGACCGCGATGCTTCAATTGTCGCCATTCTTACCGGCCACGTCTTGAAAGATACCGACTACATTATAAGAACCCGGCAACTCCGGGACTCGGCGAAAAAGCAGGACGTGGACGCGGCCGGATGCCTCACCCGTTGACGAACTTTGTCATCGAAGTGCCCGGCTCGATTGCTAACCTTGGCTCCGGTTTCGATACCCTCGCCGTCGCCGTCCAACTCTACTTGCGGCTGGATGTTCATGTGCTGCCCGGCGAGAACGAACTGCACTTTCGTTTCGTCGATTGCACGGTTGATGGCGACAATTACATCGAACGCGCGTTCCGTTTTCTAGCCGGACAGCGCGGCCGGCCACATCCATCGTTGCGCGTCGATGTGCATAGCGAAATACCAATGAAAGGCGGCCTGGGAAGCAGCGCGGCGGCTACCGTGGCCGGGCTGCGACTTTACGAATCGATCGCCGGATCGCTCCCCGTGCAGGGTTTGCTGAACGCCGCTTGCGCGCTTGAAGGTCATCCCGATAATGTGTCCGCGGCTCTGCTCGGCGGCCTTACGGTGAGCTGCCAAATGCCCGATCGATCTGCCTTTGCTGTACGTCTGGAGTGGCCCGATGCTCTGAACCTGCTGGTTCTCACTCCGCAATTTTCGCTCTCGACTATTTCTTCGCGCGGCGTGCTGCCCGAATATGTTTCCCGGGAAGATGCCGTCTTCAATCTGCAGCGCGTGGCGCTTTTTTTGCAGGCGATTCAGGCCGGCAATTACTCGCTGCTACGGGAAGCATTGCAGGATCGCATTCACCAGCCGTTCCGAAAAGAATTAGTTCCTGGACTCGAAGATCTGCTATCGCTGGAACATCCCGATCTATTAGGTGTTTGTCTCAGCGGCGCTGGACCGTCCGTGGTTGCGCTGGCGGAACACAATCTGGATTCGGTAGAAACCGCGCTACGCGATACCTTCGCCCGGCAATCGGTGCCCTTTGTAATTCGCCGTCTCAAAGCTCATCACACCGCCGGTTCCGCTATCGCGGCGCCCGCCGCTGAAACCCTGGCGAGCTTGCCCAGTTCGCACTCCTGATGCACGGCTCGCACTGCTCTGTCCAGGTGGTCCAATCGGACCACAATGCCGATCGTCAATTCACTCGAGCCCTGCGCAATTGCAATGATGTTGATCGCTTCGCGCGAGATCGCCGTGAATACCCGTCCCGCGAGACCTGGTGTCCCTCGCATGCCTTCCCCGACCACCGCTAGCAAGCCGACATTCTCATCCACTTCGATTGCCTTAAGGTAACCGTGCGCCAGCTCAAGCGACAGATTCGATTCGAGCGCCTCCACCGCGGCGTTTAAATCTTGCTTCCGGATCAAAAAGCAAAAACTCTGGCGGTAACTGGAACTCGTGAAAACCAGGATCTCGACGTTGGCCAGGGCCAGCGCGTCGAGAGCCCGAGCCATGAGCTTCGTGCCGCTCAAAATACCGTTGGCAGGCTCCATCGAGACCAGCACGACATTGGACATGGACGTAACGGCGCGCGCCCCTTTGGGTTCGTCGAAATGAGAAACAATCTTGGTGCCCGGCTTACCGGGCGCGAAACTATTTTTGCTCCAAACCGGAATCTGTTTCGCAACGAGCGGGGCTAGCGTGCGCGGATGCAGCACTTTTGCCCCGTTGTAGGCCAACTCCGCCGCCTCCGCATAGGTCAGTTCATCGAGCACTGCGACATCTGTTACCAGCCTCGGATCGGCCGTCATTATGCCATCTACATCGGTCCAGATCCACAGTTCTCGCGCATCGAGCGCCGCCGCCAGAATAGAAGCAGAGAAATCGGAACCGCCGCGTCCCAGGGTCGTAGGCTGGCCGTCGGCAGTCGCGCCATTAAAGCCCGTAATCACTGGCACGATACCCTGTGCGATCAGCGGCATCAGGCGGTCCTGACATTTCTCGCGCGTCGCCTCCATACGTGGGGAAGCGTTCCCGAATACCGCATCGGTGACGATTACCTCCGCTCCATTCACTGCTTCGGCCGGCATGTTTTTTTCCCGCAGATAATGCGCTAGTAATTCGCACGACAACCTCTCGCCAATCGAGACGGCCTCATCCACCGAACGCGGCGGCCGTTCTCCGAGCATCAGCACACCGTTAGCGATCCGCGCGAACTCCGCGACCAGCGACTCGATCACGGGTGCGGCCTGAGGAACCAGCTCTGCCGCAGTCTCGAGATGACGGTGGCGCAACTTTTCAATATCTTCCTCGACCGCCGGCCGGTCGCCCAGTTCGGCCCGCCGCAGTGTTTCAAGTAGAAGATCGGTGACCTTCGACATGGCCGAGACCACCACCACGACCGGCAAGGCGCGTTCGGCGGCGATGATCTGCGCTGCTACTTCCATACGCGCAGCACTGCCCATGCTCGTCCCGCCAAACTTCATTACCAACAGGTTCTTCAATGTCTCGCCTTTAATCGCAGCACTCTATCGCTGATCATAGCTTGTGCTGCGAGGGAAATCGGTCGCTGTGGGCGCAGCAATCCGCTTAAGAGAATGCCGCCGCACTTAGCGCGCCAAAGCTATTAAGGCCCCTCCACAGCTTGATCCCGCTCCGGCTGTGCATCCAAAACAATGACTCGCCGTGGCGATGTGTCTCCCCGCCAGATGACTGAAGCTCTCGAAATCCCAAACAGTTAGCCTTCGTCCCTCCATCCCGATTTCGAGCATTTGATTGAAATCGCAATCGTACAGCGCTCCATCCCATCCCACGCTCACCATCGACCGGCACATCAGCCCAGGCACCGCGGAAGGATTGAAATGCTCAGCGAGTAACGCCATGTATCCCGCACGCCGCGCCCCGCGTTCCAAGAATTCGGCGAAGCGCTTGATCGGCATATTTGTCAAAGTGAACAGCCGGTGAAATTGAATGCCGAAGTCTTCGTGCAGGCGCAGCTGGTAATCGGCTTCCAGACGGCCCTGGTCCGGAGGCAGCGTTGCTCCGAGCGGGTTATACACCAGGTTCAGCTTCAATGCGGAACCTGGCAGCCCATAGCCGATTTCATTGAGCCGCCGCAAAGCGCGAATGCTATTTTCGAACACGCCGCGCCCGCGCTGGGCGTCAACGTTTGCCGCTGTGTAGCAGGGAAGACTTGCCGTGATCTCGACTTGGTTCTCCGCCAGAAAATCAGGCAGTTTTTGCATCCCCGCTTCAAACAGAACCGTCAAATTGCAGCGATCGACAACGTCGCGGCCCAGTTCGCGCGACCGCGTGACTAGACGCCGGAAGTTGCGATTTAGTTCCGGTGCGCCGCCGGTGATATCAACGGTCGTAATTGCCGGAGTGGCGGAGAGTATCTGGAGCACTCGCTCCGCGACCGATTCCTGCATGCTCTCGGTCCGCTTCGGGCCCGCTTCCACGTGACAATGGAGGCAGGCTTGATTACACAATTTCCCCACATTGATCTGTAGCGTGGTGGCTTCATCCCGCCGCAACGGTCCTAGTCCGTACTCATGTAATTTCGCTTCAAAGTTGTCGGGATCTTTCACTAAAGCACCCTCGACCCTCGCCGCTGGCCGCGGTAGCGCAAAATCCGTCCAAGCAGTTCGAGCAGCGGTGAATCAAGCTGCCTGGCCACAAAGCGATCGGCTGCTTTTCGGTTCGCCAGCAGGTACGTTGGGTAGGGATGTATAGTATTGGCAATCTGCGTAAGACGCAGACCATGCCGCATCGCCAGCGCATATTCGGAGATCATCTCACCGGCCTTCGCCCCCAGGATCGAAGCGCCCAGAATCCGTCCTCGCCGATCGGCAAACACCTTCACCTCGCCGCGCGTTTCGTTGTCCGTGATCGCTCGATCCAATTCCGAGAAAGCAAAACGATAGACCCCAAACTGCTTGCCGCGCTCGCGTAACTCCAGTTCCGATTCTCCCAGATGCGCCAGCTCCGGGTCAGTAAACGTTGCCCAAACCAGATGCTTCTCGTCCAGCGCTTGCGGCCAGCGCAAAATCGTGTTCGTGACCGCTACTTTGCTCATGTGCTCCGCCATGTGCGTGAATTGATATTTCCCCGTGACATCGCCCACCGCATAAATGTTCCGCTGCGACGTCCGGCAGCGCCGATCTATCTCGATGCCGCTTTCTCCGCACTGGACACCGGCATCCTGCAGCTGCAGATCCTCCACGCGCGGTTCTCGGCCCATAGCTGCCAGCAACGTATCGCACATCAATACCTCTCCGCTGTCCAGGGTGGCCGCCCCTTCGTCGAAGCTGGCAACTTTGCGCTCGAAAATAAACGCCACGCCTTCGCTAGCCAGCTGTTCCTGCAAGTGGCCAGCGTGCTCCGCATCGTCTCGCGGCAGAATGCGTTTTCCGGGAGTGATGATCCTGACTTCACTTCCGAGCCTGGTGAATGCCTGTGCCATTTCGACGCCTACCGGTCCCGCGCCCATGACTAACAGGCGCCTGGGTTGAGCTTTTAGCTCAAAAATCGTTTCGTTGGTCAGCGTATTTTCCGAAAAGCCCGGCGTTCTGGGACGGCTCCCGGTGGCAATGATGAAAAAGCGTGAACTGAGCCGCCGCGAGATGCCGGATGACTCGACGAATATTTCAATCGCGTGCGAATTGAGAAACCGGGCACTCCCAGCGATTACCTCGACGCCTAACTTTTCTATCTCAGGCGGAGCATCGGTATTTTCATAAACATGCCGGCGCGTTGCCCGGACATGATCCATTATTTTTAAAAATTCGAATTGCGCTTCGGTCGCGGTTAGGCCAAACCGCTCCGCTGTTTTGATCTGATGGACGGCTTTAGCAGTCCGCAGAAGCGTCTTGCTTGGTATGCAACCCGTCCACGTGCACTCACCGCCCAGCCTTTGCCGTTCGATCAGGGCCGTCTTTGCGCCCAGCAGCGCCGACATGCCGGCGGCCGTCAATCCAGCCGCCCCTCCGCCGATTACGATCATGTCGTACTGATAACTCATGCTTGCGTCTCCATGATGGTAGACAATCGGACCAGCAGGCCAAGGTGATCCCCGTGTGCATATTTTCCAAGCCGCCCATCGCCGGCGAAGTCAAAACACGCTTGATTCCCGCGCTGAGGTCGAGCGCGGCGGCTGAGCTGGCCGGTGCCATGCTCCTCGACGCCTGGAGCACTGTCATGCGCTCGCCGGGTTTTCGCCCGATTCTGGCCACCACTCGCCCCGGCGATTTCCCGGTCCGCGCGCCCGCTGAGGACATTTGGCTGCAAGGTGAAGGTGATCTCGGGCAACGCATCGAACGCATCCTCACTCGTGCTCTCCTCGATGCCAAAGCGGCCGTCGCCCTGGGGGCTGATTCGCCCGCACTCACTCCGACCCATCTGGCCGCTGCTCTCGCCTCGCTGGAATTGCACGATGCGGCAATCGGCCCGGCCAGTGACGGCGGCTTCTATTTATTAGCCATACGTAAATGCCACCCGAACCTTTTCTGCGATCTCCCGTGGAGCAACTCCAAAACCCGCCAGGCCCTCCGCGCAAGGCTGGAACAATTCCGCTGGTCCATCGCCGAACTGGAACCGTTATTTGATGTGGACACTCCCGCCGATCTCGAGAAGCTCGACGAATTCCTGATCGCTAATCCCTCTTTGGCGCCTGCAAGCCGGGCCTGCCGTCTGCAAAATCGCGGTAGCTTCTGCTAGCGTAGCCATGCGCATTAGCATTATTGTCCCGGCGCTGAACGAACAGGAATGCATCACCGCAACCCTCCGCAGTTTGCAACTGCTCGAAGGCGAAAAGGAAATCATTGTTGTCGATGGCGGCAGCCGCGACGAAACCGCATCCCTCGCTCTTGCGGCCGGGGCCACGGTCCTCGCCGCACCAGCCGGACGCGGCGGACAAATGCATGCCGGTGCGCTCGCGGCCGCTGGCGACGTGTTCTGGTTTGTGCACGCCGATACCATGCCGCCTCCGCATGCCCTGAACGAAATTCGCGCGCGTTTGAAAGATCCCTCGATAGCCGGCGGCAATTTCGGTTTGCTTTTCGATGGCTCTTCGCGCTCCGCCCGGCAACTCACCGCTATCTACCCTCTGCTACGCCTGATGGGCCTCTGTTACGGCGATTCCGGAATATTTGTCCGTCGCGAAGTCTACCAACAGATCGGCGGTTTTCGTCCGCTCGCCCTGTTTGAAGATCTCGACCTGCTGCGCCGCTTGCGCCGCACCGGCCGCTTCGTGCATTTGCCATCGAAGATACTCACTTCGTCCCGCCGCTTCGAGCAACGCAACTTTGCGGCCATGTGGCTGCATTGGACCACCTTGCAGGTTCTCTACTGGTGCGGCATCTCACCGAACTGGCTGGCTCGCCGGTATCGCCACGCGCGCAGCAGTAGCGCCTGAGCGGAATGGCAGCCCGAGAATTCGTCCCAACTTCTGATCGCGATCATCCCGCAAGCCCTCGACACCGATTACGATCGCCTCTTGCGGAACGCCGGTGCGCAGCGTGCCGTGCAGCCAGTCCCAAAGCGTGAGCCCGCTCGACCAGTTCGAATTCACTTCTTCAGCTACCACGGAATGATGAATGCCATGCAGCCGCGGCGTTACGATTACCTTCACTAAACACCTCTCCCACCCGATCGGTAGCCGGATATTCGCGTGATGAAACAAAATACAGGCGAAAAGGAAGGTCTGCCATGCGCTATAAGCTGCTTGCGTTGGCCGGATCAACCAAACCTGTGCCGCCCGGAATCCAACGGAAAGCGTGATCTCGCCGAAGTGAAAGCGCAGCGCTGTCGAAGCATCCATCTCGCGGTCCACGTGGTGAACCTGATGAAACCTCCACAGGAATGGCACGCGATGAGTCATCCGGTGCCAGACATACAGCGTGTAGTCGAGCAACAGAACGGCCGCTAAGGAACGCCACCATTTCGGAACGTTTCCCGCCTCTCCTTGCCTTCTCCTGATAATTGCCATAGCCACTGGCGCCTCGAAGAGTTGCACGGCCGCCGCCGCCAAACCGGCGACTGCCAGATTGCGAGCATCGCGCCTGAGCTTGCTATCGAACACGTGTCGCAACGAGCGTTTGTGCTCCCACCACAGCAATCCGGCTATCCAGACGCCCAAAACGGTCATCCGCCGGGCTTGTGACCAAAATCCGCTCACACCTGTAGCCTAGACTTTTGTGTGCGATGCGGCGATCTGTGAGGGCCAGAAATAGCTGTCGATAGCTGACCTGGTCCCGTCGAACCCGGAACTGCGCCAGGTGGCGTTCCAAATCCCTGCGGTTGACGGTGGGTACGCCACTCGCCTTTTCGCTGAACTCAGGCATTCATCGCACTTTCCGATCAGGGATTGATTGGCTTCAGCCGGCGCGCGAAAGAAATTATCGAAGGCGAGGATAACGATCGGCATCCTGACCGCGGACCGGGAATTTAAACGCTGTCGGTTTCGATTTAGGAGTTGGATACCCAATTCCGTCCTCAAGTGCTTTGATTTGAAGGCTAAGCGTCGGCCGCCTCAAGTTGAGGAGCCGAGCGCTTCGAGCGAATGTGCCGGAATTCCATGCGGTCTCCTAATGCGCTCGACTTCGCGATCCGAGAACGCGGCCAAGGCAAAGGCCGCCTCACAAGTGGCCTCATCAAGCTGATCAAGGTCGAGACGGAGCAGGTCCGCGCAGAACTCAGGCCTGAAGCCAGCTAACGTACGCAGCACGAAGCAGCCGCGGGCGGATGCCGGAAGCCGCAGAACATTTCGCAATTCGGGAGCAAGGATTATTCCAGCTTGTTCAAGTTCCTCCAATTGAGGAACCAAGTCTCCGTCCAGATCTTGTGTCGAAGCAGTGGCGGTTTCTCTCAACCAGACTTCCGGGTCAGGATGCTGTGGGTCCAAAGACTCAAGGCCCTTTAGGGTGACTGCTTCGGCTCGCTCCGCGCTTCCGGTAAGAAGAAGCGCCATAAAGAAAACCTTCCCGATCGATTCGCAAATCATGGGTTCCGTTGCCAAGATAGTCGCCTTTCTGATCAACTCGCCGGTGAAGAAACCTGATATCACAAACGCCTCACCGTATGGGGACTTCCATGGATCTCAGTGACAGTCCGAATGTCGCGCGTTCACGGACCACAACTCCTTGCCCGAGGGTTCTATTTGGGAGTTGCCCGCGGTAAAGATACTTTTGGCATCTTTCGTCGACGATAAGGGAAGCCGGAGGCAAAACAGCGCACCAGTGCCGATCTTCTCTCCGAGCCACAGATCGCCGCCTTGTTCCACCACCGCATTTCTGGAAATAGCCAGTCCTAATCCGATACCATTCGTCTTACCGCTGCTCACAAACGGCTGGAACAATTTGCTGCGGGCCAAATCCGGGATTCCACATCCCGTGTCGTCAACTTCGACAATTACCTCTCCATGCTCGGCCCTGGCCGAAATGCGCAACCGGCCTCCAGTTGGCATAGCCTCAAGTGCATTGATCATTAAATTTAGGAAAACACCTTCAGTGCGCTTTCTTTCCAGCCGCAATCGAATGGAACTTGACGCGACTACCTCGACATGGATCCCCTGAGACTCAGCAGCATCCGAGATCTGCTCCAAAGCCTTCTGGATTATGTCCACCAGTTTGCAGTCTTCGCATGCCCGACGGCCGCCAAGCGACAAATTCAACAGCTCCTGAACGAGTTGCTCGACGTGCCGGGAGGAGCGATATAGGTTCAAGGCCAGGTGTTTCGAGTCCGCAGACGGAAGGTCCATATCGATCAGCAGCTCAGCCGCCGCAGAAATGGCGGTTAGACGATTGCGCAAATCGTGGACCAGCGACGCCGAAAGCATCGCGAGTGAAGCGACCGGTTCCGTTGGGGCAAACTCCTCTAATGGAGCAAGCGACGCCTGCTTGCCGTAGCTTCTGGCCTGCACTACCGCACTTACAGCTGGACCCATGGTTCCCTTCCTAATTTCCTTGGCTGATCCGTCTACCCAAAGAGTGCTATCACCAACAATTGTGGAAGAAACGCCGACTGGTGAAATCCCCAAATTGAGTCTCGGATAAACTACATCGGGAATTCAGATGACTCCTTTCAGTCGATTAGTTCTGCCTTTAAGGGATTGTTTATGTGAGCGATGAAATCGTTAGAAGACGCCGAGAGGTGACGATTCTCTTAAGATCGACACCCTACGTGGACAGCAGATCCGGAATTGTCCTTGATCCCACAGATCCGAGCAGAGATTCATTGCCCGGTACGCCAATCTCGCTACTAACGCTGGATATCGATTCTTTTCCATCCAAAAAGCCAAGCGTCAACCGACCACGCTCCTGGTCCCAGAAGTGCCAATGCCGCGCCGATGGTAGCCAACAGAATATTGGAAGACAGACTTCCAGGTTGTGCAAGGATGTTCCGCAGCGCAAGTATCACTGCCAGAGATCCTGAGATGGGCGTCCACAATCCCGCAGCCAGGAATGCCCCGTCTCCAATCGCAAGTATGTCGAAAATCGCTGTTTCAATAGGCTGGCCAGCCAGGAATTCGTGGATTCCATCCGCGATAACAACGAAACCGGCAACCAGACGCATGAGCAGGAGTCCCGCGCCAGGCGACCCGCGTGCAAATGTGGAAAATAAACGCCGCAAGGATATCCATTCGCAAGGCTATTCGATCATCGAACATGGGCGGAACCCCCGAAAGAGTCCAACATAGACCATTTTGAGCTTCTAGAGTTCGATGATCCCCCGCTTCAGACCTATCGTTGCGGCGTGAGTTCGATCATGTGCATTCAACTTTGAGAGTATGTTCTTGACTCGGCCCTTAACGGTCTCCTCGGTAATTGAGAGTTGAGCGGCAATCTGTTTGTTTGCATTCCCGGCCGCGATCAGCCGCAGGATCTCCACTTCCGCCGGGGTTAAGGCGTCATCCGCGGCGTGCTCAGCAAGCTCGTAGGACGCTTCGGGTGATATGGCCTTCTTGCCCGCATGAACGGCCCGGATGGTCTCCAGGAGTTCCTTATGCGCGAGATTTTTCACCAGATAAGCGCGCGCTCCGGCCTTCAAGGCTCGGAGAACTTGAACGTCGCCCGTATACGTGGTGAGTACGATAATCTTTGCTTCAGGAGATTCACCGCGAATCGCGATCACTGCGTCAAGTCCGTTCATTTCGGGCATCTGCAGGTCCATTAAGGTAACGTCCGGGTGATGGGCACGGAACTGCTGGATTGCTTCCCGTCCATCGGAGGCTTCGGCCACCAGTTGCATGTCTGCCTCAGCGGCCAGAAGCCCGGCGACCCCTTGACGAAAAATAGCGTGGTCGTCAACCAGTAATATCCGGATCAGGTTGGGACCAGCAGTCATAACGTCAGCTCCGCCCCACTCGCGAAAAAACAGACCACCTTGAACCGGGCGGCTTTGCGTAAGCGCTTGCGGCTGGTATCGTCAACTCGACTTCGGTTCCGGAATCGACTTTGCTCCAGGCTTCTAGATTGCCTCCCACAAGTTTCGCGCGTTCGCGCATGCCACGGAATCCCCAGTGCCCAAGGGCATGGTCCTTGCCAAGAACGCTCGGATCAATACCCTTTCCATCGTCGCGGATTCTGAGCCGCAGGTGCTGCTCGTCGTATCGGATCTCAAATTCAATTCGCCGGGCCCTTGCATGGCGCATCGCATTTCGGAGCGCCTCTGCCGCAATCCGGTAGGCTTCGTCTCGGACGATCGGATTAAGGTTTCTCGGCATCCCTTCCACCTGAACGCGGAACTCGGGCGGATCGTCGCCCGGGGTACCGCTCAGAAGTTCTTTGCCGAAATTACTTATCGCCTGGGGAAGATCAATGGTCATCAATCCCCCAGAGCGCAACTCGTGCACAGCATCTCTGCCTTCGGTGATCGCATTCGATGCTTGCTCAATCGCGCTATCGATTCGTTTTTTGGCCTCATCTGGGCGCCCAGGGAGCACCGTCGATACAGACTGAAAGCGAAGCAGCAGTCCGTTGAAGCTTTGCAACAGAGTATCGTGTAGCTCCCGCGCGATTCGAGTCCGTTCATCGACTCGTGCCTCCAGTGTCATATTGAACTGTTGCTCCAGTTGCTTGAGACGCAGCTGATAAAGCATCCACATTAGAGAGAGAAAGACACAAACGCAGAAAAGTCGAAACCAGATTGTCTGAAACCACGCCGGCGCTACAGTGAAGCTGATCGTTGCCCCCTCGCCATTCCATACCCCGTCGCTATTGCACGCGATGACACGGAACAAGTATTTTCCCGGCGCCAGATTGGTGAAGAATGCCTCTCGCCGCCCCTCGCCATCGTGCCAATCCTTGTCCCACGGTTCCAACTTATAGCGAACGCGTACGCGCTCCGGTATCGACAAGCTCAGGGCGGCGTATTCGATCCGAAGGTTCTTCGTTAAAGCAGGAAGCGCCGGATTGGCGAATGCAGAATAGACCTTGTCATCGGCAATGATGGATCGAATCGAGACCGGCGGAGGAAAGGGGTTCTTGTAAATACGTGCCGGGTCCACCCGGACCGCCCCGTTTCGCGTGGCGAACCAGATCCTGCCATCGCTTGCTTGAATCGCGCCCGGCGAGTACACTTCTCCGCGCTGAATTGGTTCCGGCAAGTCACTGACCAGATCGAAAAGGTCGAATGTGACCTGGTGTTCAGGATGGTGGATGACGTTTTCAACCTCGCTCTCAGGAATGTGCACAATACCTGAACCGGTGCTTAACCACAGGCCGCCCTTTCGCACTACAACGATTCCTGTAACCGACCTGAAGCCGGTAATTTCCGTGCTCCGTACTGTGTGGAGGCGCCCTTCCTGGAGAAACGCCAGCCCGGATTCACCGCCCACCCAAATCTCTTTGTTGCGTCCAGCGATGACATTGGGAGGACCAATGTCGAGACCGTCTTTAATCCCAAAGATCCGAACATTGCCGTGATCATATTGAGCGATCCTGTCGCCCCAGGCGAGCCAGACGCGGTCTGCATTGTCGGTAAACGCGTAGCCGGCCGACCAGTCCGGATGGTCTGGCAAAATTTGGACGAACGTCCATATGCCATTCTTGAGACGGAATTCTCCACTTCCGCCGAAGGCAACCCAGAGGCTTCCTGAATGATCCTTGGTGATCGCTGAAACAGTGATCGGGTCAGGGGGAGTCACAGAGAGACTCAATCTTTCGACTTCGTCGGGGACTGCCATCTTTATGAATCTCCCATCCTGCCAATGCAGCAGAGAATTATGCCCGCCATACCAGATGCTGCCGTCCGGATCGCGATAAACCGTGAACACCTCCGTTGGCCCATTGACGGCCACCTTTCCGTCTTCGACCCGGATCACGGGAAATGAGTCTCCTCTGGATCCCGCCCAAACATCACCGTCCGAACCTGCCACCAGGCTGAAAGGACCACCTCGCAATGGAAACCATGTCACGTTGCGATAACGGAATCGGTCCAGACCGCCATCACTGCCGATCCAGATGTTACCTTCATGGTCTTCCAGAATCGCTCCCACCGTTTGGTGGGATAACGCGTGCTCCTCCGTGAACTTCTCCGCCAAGTGTTCGAATCCATGACTGCGTACCGTATCGGGAAACGACAATCGAGTCAGTCCACCACCCCCAACCCACAACGCTCCGTCCCGATCAAAGATTGCCGAATTCGCGGGAATGTCGATCTTTGGCAAGATCTCGATCTTTTCGCCCTTACCGTGACGAAAGGCGCGGAACCTTTTGAGTTCGCCATCGCAGAACAAGATTGCGCCGTCGGGCGCTTGCGTTAGCACAGAAACTTTGCCGCTGCGAATCCCGCTGCTTTGGAACTGTTTCTCTCCCGCGAGCAAGAACACGATCTGGCTTCCTGCGGCGACCCAGAGCGTTCCTTCCCGGTCCACGAGTGCCTCCCAGGCTTTTTCGCCAGGATAATTCCAATCCCGATAGCTGCTCTGCCACCGCTGGCCTTCCAGACGAGCAAGGCCGCCCACGACCGCCGCCCAAATGGCTCCCGATCGGTCACGAGCGAAGCATCGGACCGTGCTTACTGGAAAACCGTCCGAGTCGGAATAGTTTGTGACCCGTCCGTTCCTGATGAAGGTCGCGCCTCCCCTGGTAAAACCTACCCAAAGGCCTCCATCGGGAACCGCCATCAGAGCTGAGACTGACGTCGCCATCAAGGAGCCGGTCTCAGGTTGGTATTGCTCGAAAGAGATCCCGTCAAATCGCTCGAGGCCGTCCGTAGTTCCCATCCACAAGTACCCGTCCGTGGTCTGGGCGAGAGCGGTTACAATCCCGTTAATGCCTTGTTTTGCCGCCCAGGAAGTGTGGTAGAGCTGTACCAGTGGTTGACGCGGATCGAGAGCGAAAAGTGAAGACCATGAAATGATGAATACTAGCGCAGAACGGAAAACGACGGAGAACCGTAAATCCCTCCGGAGAGGTTCAAGTTCATACTTTGAAAGCTCCACGACGCCCGTTCCGCAGCGAGAGCGGAGATCGACATTGTACAAAAATTGAAATGAAGCCGGCTCAGCTCACTCGCAGTGCGCCATTGAGCGCCTCAAGCAGAGCCGTGTCGCTGAATGGCTTGTACAGGCACTCCACCGCACTCTGTTCGAGCTAAATCGCTGATTCCACGAGTTGACTAACATTCACCCCGCCCCCAACAACGCACCGCTGGACACCACCCCGATTTGGAAATACTTGCATGCCAGTTCGCTCTTGTGTAATTATTCATAATAGTGAATAAAAATACAGCGGAGGCCTTTTAATTGGCTGCTCATCTCCTGCAACCTGCTGCTCACGTGCTCCCGGCTGGTCTGCGGTGCGACTTGGATCTCTCCACGGAACAGCTGCTCGGCGTCCTCGAATTGGCCGCTCAAATGAAGCAGTCGCGCCAGCGATACGCCTCCGCGCTAAAGGGGCGCTACGTCGCTCTTCTTTTCGAGAAGCCATCCCTGCGCACGCGCATGACCTTCGAGCTCGCGGTCAAGCAACTGGGCGCTGATTGTGTCACGCAGATCGGGATGATCGGCGATCGCGAACCTTTGAAGGACGTCGCGCGCAATCTCGCCCGCTGGGTTGACGCCCTGGTCGCGCGCACCTTCTCGCAGGAGACGATCGACGAACTCGCCCGCTGGTCCGGCCTCCCTGTTGTCAACGCGCTGAGCGATCTTTATCACCCCTGCCAGGCGCTCGCCGATATGCTGACCCTGCAGGAGCAATTCGGACGTTTACGCGGCCTCAAGCTCGCGTACCTGGGCGATGGTAACAATGTCGCTCACTCCCTGCTCCTTTGCTCAGCCCGGTTAGGCATTCACTGTTCCGTGTCAACGCCCGCTGGCTACGAGCCGAATGCGGAGATCGTCGATCAGGCAAAGAAACTCGCTGTTGTTAGTGGCGCCTCCATTGAAATCGGCAACGATGCCAGGGCCGGCCTCAAATCGGCGCATGCCGTCTACACCGACGTATGGGCCAGCATGGGTCAGGAATCGGAAGCGGGAGAGCGCCGCAAATTATTCGAGGCATACCAGGTCAACGAAGAGCTTCTTGCAGCCGCTCGCAAGGACGCGCTGTTCATGCACTGCCTGCCTGCCAAACGCGGTCTGGAAGTGACTGACGCCGTCATGGAATCGCCGCAGTGTGTTGCTTTCGACCAGGCGGAAAATCGGCTGCACGCGCAAAAAGCGCTGCTCTTGACTCTGCTTCAATAACGCATCACTCTGTTTTTCATAACGAACTACGTCCGAAGTGTGCTCAGTCAACTTGAGAGGAAGCCATGAATAAAATCACAGCCAAGAAAGTAGCCCTCGCCTATTCCGGCGGACTCGACACATCCATCATCATTCCCTGGCTCAAGGAGCACTACAAGTGCGAAGTCGTGGCCGTATGCGGCGACATCGGACAGGGCGGGGAAGAGCTCGATGGCTTGAAAGAGAAAGCGCTAAAAACCGGAGCGGCCGATGTGCACGTCGAAGATATGCGCGAAGAGTTCGTGCGCGATTACCTGTGGAAACTCGTTCGTTCGGGCGCGGTGTACGAGCACAAATATCTGTTGGGTACTTCCATTGCCCGGCCGCTGCTCGCCAAGCGACAGGCCGAGGTTGCGCTCAAAACCGGTTGCGATGCGCTTGCTCACGGCTGCACCGGTAAAGGCAACGATCAGGTTCGTTTTGAGCTCACGTACAAAGCGATTGCGCCGCATCTGCCCGTGATTGCGCCCTGGCGCGAATGGGACATCGTATCGCGCGAAGATGCTATCGAATACGCCAGGCAGCACAACGTCCCTATCGCGCAATCCACCACTAAAATCTATAGCCGCGATCGCAACATCTGGCACATCTCGCATGAAGGCGGCGAGCTCGAGGATCCAGCCAATGCGGCCCCCGATCACATCTGGATGCTTTCCAAAAGTCCGGCCGAAGCGCCCAACAAACCGGCCGAAATTACCATCGGTTTCGAATCGGGCATGCCGGTTTCGCTCAACGGCCAGCATCAGCTCAGCGCGGTCGCGTTGCTCGAAGAATTAAATAAAATCGGCGGCGAGCATGGCATTGGGCGTATTGACCTGGTCGAAAACCGCTTCGTCGGCATAAAGTCGCGAGGCTGTTACGAAACTCCCGGCGGCGCCATCCTGATCGCGGCCGTTCGCGAACTCGAAGCGCTCACGCTCGATCGTGCCACGCTGCATTACAAACAGAAGCTCGCGCTCGATTACGGCGAAATGGTCTACAACGGCCTCTGGTTTACACCGCTCCGCGAAGCTCTCGATGCCTTCTTCACGAAAGTCGCTGAACCGGTGACCGGTGAGGTCACGCTGCGGCTCTATAAGGGCAATCTCGAACCCGTTAGCCGCAAGAGTAAGAATTCGCTCTATAGTCTCGATATCGCCAGCTTCACCATGGGCGCCAGTTATGACCAGAAAGATGCGCTCGGCTTTATTAACCTGGTGGGGCTGCCTATCAAAGTACGTGCTTCGTTAGGAAAATAAACGCATGAAACTCTGGGGCGGCAGATTCGAAAGCGGACCCTCGCAGGTATTCGAACAGTTTTCCGGATCGCTTCATTTCGATCGCAAGCTCATTCAGGCCGATGTCAAAGGCTCCCAGGCGTTTGCCCGCGCGCTCGAACGCCAGCGCATTCTTTCGGCTGACGAAACGGCGCGGCTCATCACCGCCTTCGCCGAAATCGCCGAAGAAGCGGCCTCGCCTGATTACTTCGGGGACGCCGACGACGAAGATGTCCACACTTTTGTCATTCGTAAACTCGGCGAGAAGGTCGGCGAACTCTCAAGCAAAATCCACACCGGCCGCAGCCGCAATGAGCAGGTTTCGCTCGACATACGTCTTCATCTGCGTGCTTCCGCCGAAATCATCCTTAAGGAGCTGGCGGACTTTCTCAATAGCCTGCTCGAGTTGGCCCACAAGTATTCGGACGCGCTGATCCCGGGTTATACGCACCTCCGCCGCGCCCAGGCCGTGCTGTGGCCCCATTATCTGCTTGCCTACTTCGAAATGTTTTCCCGGGATTTCGAGCGGATGAAGGAAGCCCATGCCCGCATCAATGTTATGCCGCTCGGTTCGGGTGCGCTCGCCGGAAGTGGGTTCCCCTTCGACCGCGAGGCCATTGCTGAGGATCTCGATTTCACCGCAATCACCGCGAACAGCCTGGACGTTTCAGGCGATCGCGATTTCGCCCTCGACTTTCTTTACGCCTGCAGCCTCATCATGCTCCACCTCAGCCGGCTCGCCGAAGATTGGATTCTTTATTCAAGCGAAGAATTTAACTGGATCACGCTCGGCGACGATGTAACCAGCGGCTCCAGCCTGATGCCGCAGAAAAAGAACCCCGATTCTCTGGAGTTAATTCGGGGCAAGTCGGGCCGCGTCTTCGGCGACTTCACGTCTCTCTTCGTCACGATGAAAGGCCTTCCCATGACTTACAATCGCGACATGCAAGAGGATAAGGAGCCCCTCTTCGACGCTTTCCACCAAACGCTCGGTTCGCTGCAGATGGCCAGAGTGGTTGCCGCATCCGTCGTATTGAAGCCCGAGATCCCGGCGGCCGCTGCTGAAGAGAGTTGGGTCGTTGCGACCGATCTCGCTGAAGAACTGGCGCGCAGCGGTGTTCCCTTTCACAGCGCGCATCAGATCGTCGGCCGACTTGTGCTTCATAGCGTGACCGAAAACAAGAAAGCCTCCGATTGGAACGGAGAGTCGCTGGCCGCTTTCGCTCCCGAGTTCAAGCCCCACATGGCGCGCCTGCTTTCTCCCGCGGAAGGCCTGAAAAGCCGTGAATTGCCCGGCGGAACTGGCCCTCAAGCTGTCGCGGCCGCACTCAAGCTCGCTACCCGCCGCCTCAGCGCGATGCGCAGTTCACTCGAAACATGAACAAGAGTTTCCGCCAGGGCCAGATTCTCAAAATACTTCGTGCCAAAGAGATCTACACCCAGGATGAACTGGCGCGGGAACTCAGTCTGAACAATATCCAGACCACGCAGGTCACTCTCTCCCGCGACATGCGCGAACTGGGCTTGGTCAAAACCGCCGGCGGCTATCGCCAGTTCAGCGCTGAGCGTTCCGGCCCGAGTCTGGAAGAAGTGGCCAACGAGTACCTGCTTGACATTCGAATCGCCCAGAACATCGTAGTGCTCAGAACTTCGCCCGGCAACGCTAATACCCTGGCAGCCGCAATCGACCGGGCCGAACTTGAGCATGTCGTCGGCACCGTCGCCGGCGACGACACGATTCTCGTCGTCACGCCCGACAGTTTAACCGCAGATCAGCTGCGGCTTAAACTTCTGGAAATGCTCTCCAGTTAATGCTGGTGCCCGGCATGAGAATGACTCGCTTCTGTGCTCACGCAGCATTGACTTTCGACTGACAGCACGCAAGGCACGTGCTCAAACTGAATGGTTGTGTGCTGAATCCCGAAGCCTCGTACCACTTCTCGAATCTGCCGCAAAATATGTTCGCTTGACGAAGGCGGCATATCATCGATTAAAACATGCGAACTCAGGGCATGCAAATTCGATCCCACGCTCCAGATATGACAATCATGCACATCGATCACCCCATCGATACCGCTCATCGCTCCGGTAACGTTCTTCAATTCCATGCCGCGCGGAAGGCCTTCGAGCAGGATGTTTAGAGACTCTCGAATAATGTCCCAGGCCGTGTAAATAATAAAAATCCCCAGCACGATCGACAGGATCGGATCGATGTATGTCAATCCGGTATAACGAATGGCCAACGCGCCGATGACGATCGCGATAGCGCCGACCGCATCACCCGCCATGTGAATGACGGCGGCGCGGATATTGATATCGCCTTTTCGTCCGCTGTTCAGAGCCACCACAATGGCGCCGTTCAGCAGTAGGGCCGCCAACGCTACCCACATCATGATGCGGTCATTGAGCGGCTCCGGATGAAGTAGCCGTTGGATAGCCTCCCAGAAAATCACCAGTGAAATAACCACCAGCGTTGTAGCGTTCAGGAAGGCGGCAATCACGCCCGCCCGCCCATAGCCGTAGGTCTTGGTCTGATCCGCCGGCTTACTCTGCAGATATACGCCCACCGCCGCCAGCAACAGAGCCAGCGCATCGGTGAAATTGTGACCCGCATCCGAAAGCAGGGAAAGACTATGCGCGCGCAACCCCGCGAACACTTCGAACGCCGTGAAGGCGAGCGTTGCGACCAACGAAAGATTCAGTACCCAGCCCTTCCCCGATCCGTGGCTGTGGGTATGATTATGCCCCAAAGTGTCTGGTAAGCCCTCTTCTTCCAATCTACGACAAAACCGACGAGCTACTGCGGTTGATCGGGCGGTTTTTCGCCTGGCCGCAGCAGAGAAGGAATCTTCTTTTTCGGTTCTTCCTCTTTTTTTGCAGCTTTCTTGCGGTCTTTCTGTTCATCGGTCGACATTTCGGACTCCCGCTCACTTTTTTCCTTGGCGTCCTTAGCGGAAAGCTCGGTCGTTCGCTTCTTTGAGTCTTCCATCGAGAGTTCCTGGCTGTCGCTGGTCGTGTCGATCGCCTCCGACAGAACAAACTTGTAGCGCTCCAGATCCTTCGGCTCGCTGTCCTGGATCTTGTTTAGCTGTGCGAGGAAATCTTTCTCCGCGCCGATCACCTTGATCATGCCCACGTCAATTGGGTGATTGTGCTTCAGCGCATCGTCGGCCACCGAGTCCACCGCTTCGATGATGCTGGTGTAGTCCTCGAGAGCATCGTGAATGAAGATACTCCTGCCTGGCTTTTCTTTTGCCAGGTACTGCTGGATTAGGTCCATTCTCTGCTTCGCGAAATGCACGTAGAGCGTTAAACGATCGTTCGGATCCTGCGCCTCGCGCACCTGCTCTACTTCGTTGGCTGTCAGGAAGTCGCGATCCTGGGCTTGAAGAAGCGGCACACGTATGAGGAGAGCCGTTCCCAGGAACAGGCACGCGATCCGGTAATACTTCATTTGCTCATTACTCCCGCGAGCAATTTGTCGTGTATCTCATCCAGCTTTCGATTGGTTTGTTCAGCCCAGCCGCGCTGCTGCAAAGCGATATCGTCCAGCAGTCCGGTCATGCGGCGCTGCAGCATGGCGACACGCAACTCGGCCTTCTTGTAAAAACGTGCTTTGTGGGCTGTCTGGAGCAATCCGACGCAGACGTCCAGATTTTTCGTCATCTGTTCCAAAGCCTCGTCGCCCTTATCGACATTACCCTTATCGTAAGCTTCACGCGCGGCGTCGAATGAATCCTCTGCGCTGCTGAGAGCGGCTTCCGCCTGCCTGCCGGGATCGGAGACCCCACTTGTGTCCCGATGACTCGTTCCCGCTGTCGCATAACCAACTGGGAGCACCACGAGCAGACCCATCGCGAACAGCATCTTCCACATGACTATACCCCGACGACACCTTATTCTATCGAGGTTTTGCCACGATCGCGGGCGGCGGCCGAGGCCTGCTGCTGCAGATGCGTCATGTTGATTCCTTCGAGCGCGAGCGCGATAAATCCGATCACAATCAGCGGAATAGTGACCACCGCCCAGAGAATGAGCGAGAAGCGTTTGGCGTGGCCCGAGCCCAAGCCGAACATGATCAGCGTGCGCGCGGTTACCCACTGAAAGGATCCCAGATTTCCAGGCGCCTGCGGAACAATACTGGTCAGTCGCAGCAGAACCATCATGGTGAACGAAGCTGTCCACGCCACTGACAGTTGATTGGCGCGCACCAGCAGATAAATCGGCAGGATCTGCGCCATCATGTACAAGCCGCTGACCAGGAACGAAAAGTACAGGTAGCGCGAATGCCCGATCTGGTGTAGATCCTCGATGAGCGTGTTAAACCACTTCGGCCATGAGATGCCGAAGATAAGATCGAGCGATTGCTTGCGGGCATACATGGCGTACCCAAGAACGACAGCGCAAATGGAGATCAACACTGCCAGGATGTAGCCGCCATGCAGCAGCACTCCCGGCAGTTTGCCGATGTGCAGGCAGATGAAGAAGCAGGCGAGCAGCCAGATGCCGTCAAAAATTCGCTCGATCAGCGCCGAGGCGAACGTCACCGAGAGCGGCACGGCGGTGAATTTCGAAAGCAGGAAGCAGCGAATCACTTCGCCCGCGCGCAGCGGCAGGACCTCGTTGGCAAAAAGGCCGACATAAATGCTTTCCACCGCCTGAATGAAAGAAACTTTCCCGATCGGGCGCAGCAGCAGCCGCCAGCGCCACGCATGCAGCAGGTAAACACAGATGTCGGCAAGCACAGCTCCAGCCACCCAGCTGTAATGCATGTGCCGGACTTCACTCCAGATGTGCTGCAGACCTGCACCATTCAGAACCCATCCCATGCAGACCAGGGAAATGAGACTTGTGGCGACGATCAAAGCCCAAGATCTAAACTTTGTACCGCGCTCGACAGGCCTGAGGGGTGCAGTCTCGATGCTCAAGCAACCCCATGATAACGCCGGAGATGTGACTGTTCGATGACGTGCTGTGAGCTACACGTAACGCGCCGCAAGCTACACATAGAGGCCCATGGCGAGCTTCGCTTTGCGCATCGTGTCTTCCGCAATAGGCAGTACGTGCTCTCGCCCGCGCTCGAGAACAGTGTCCAGATAGGCTGAGTCCGCAGTGACTTCGCGATATCGCTGTTGAATCGGTTCCAGGCGCGCGATCACAGCTTCGGCCACCAGTTTTTTGAAGTCGCCATAGCGCAGTCCCGCCACCCTGGCCAGATCGATTGAAGAATCGCACGCTTGGGCGATCGAGAGCAGATTGGCGATGCCAGCGCCCAGATCGTCGGGATCGACGGCGGGTTTTGAATCGGTAGTCGCTCGGGAAATTTTTTTTTGAATTACCTTAGGTTCATCGAGCAGGTTGATGGCGTGGCCCGAGCCGGAGCCCGACTTGCTCATCTTCTGCGTCGGATCGTCAAGCCCCATAATGCGGGCGCCCACCGCCGGCAGGCGCGTCGCGGGCATGACGAATGTCTCGCCATAAAGCGAGTTAAAGCGAGCCGCGATGTCGCGCGCCAGTTCCAGATGCTGCGACTGGTCTTCCCCTACAGGCACAATGCCCGCCTGGTAAATCAAAATATCGGCTGCCATGAGCACCGGATATTGCAGCAAGCCATCGCCGATTGTTTCCTGTTTTTCAGACTTGGCTTTAAACTGAGTCATCCGGTACAACCAGCCGAGTGGTGTCACGCAGGTGAGCAGCCACGCAAGTTCCGCATGTCCCGAAACGCTCGACTGCACCATGACAGACGAGTGCTCAGGATCAATGCCGGAAGCCAGGAAGAGCGCGGCAGTTTCGCGAATCTTGGTCCGCAATTCTTCCGGTTTCTGATAGAGCGTGATCGCATGCAGATCGACGATGCAAAAGATGCTCTCGTATTGCGATTGAATTTCGGCCCAGTTTTTGAGCGCTCCGAGATAATTACCAATGTGGAGCTGGCCGGTTGGCTGAACGCCGGATAGGACTCGTGCTTTCATCGAAAGGGAATCTTCATCGTAAAGGATGCCGTTAACACGAACGCCCGCAACTGTAAAAATCGAGAAGCTGGTTTACGGGGGCGATGGATTGAGCCGCCTCGATGGACAGGTGGTGCTGACGCCGTTTGTCTTGCCGGGCGAAACGGTCGCGGTCGAGACGGCCAAGGCAAAAACCGGGCTGCTGCGCGGCAGTTCGCCAAATATTCTGGAACCGTCGGAGCACCGCGTTGTGCCGCGCTGCGAATATTTTGGCGTGTGCGGCGGCTGCCAATATCAGCATGCCGATTACGCATACCAGTTGACACAGAAGGTCGCCATTCTGCGGGAAACTTTGCAGCGGCTCGGCGGAATCGTTTATGACGCTGATATACCGGTCGAGAGCGGTGAACCCTGGAAATACCGGAACCGCGTACAGTTGCATTTTGCGGAACGGAAGGCCGGCTTCCATCGGCAAGGTTCGCACGCGTTGGTCGCGGTCGATCACTGCGAGATCGCCGAGCCGCTGCTGGTCGATGCGATCGCCCGTATACAGCAAGCCGTGAAAAAGCCGGAGTGGCCCGGTTTTCTGCGCTCACTCGAACTCTTTACCAACGGGACCGATCTGCAGCTGAATGTCCTCGACTCGACCAAGCCGGTAGCCGCGCGCTTCTTCGAGTGGTTGAAAACAATCCTGCCTGGGCTCGCGCCGGGGGCGATTGATTACCAGGCCGCGGGCTTTCGTTTTCGGATCAGCGGCGGCTCGTTTTTTCAGGTCAACCGTTTTCTGGTTGACGCGCTGGCGGCCGAAGCTACCGGCGATACGGAAGGCAGTCATGCCGTGGACCTATATGCCGGCGTGGGCCTGTTCTCGCTGCCGCTGGCCCAGCGTTTTGCCAAAGTTGATGCCGTTGAGCGAGGTCTCTCAGCAACACGCGATCTTGCGTTCAACGCCGGCCAGAGCGCCGGCCGCGTGGGGGTGTTTCGCAGCTCTGCTGAAAGCTACATAGCACGCCTTCAACAACCGCCAGACCTGCTGCTGGTCGATCCTCCTCGCGCCGGACTCGGCAAAGAAACCACCGACGCGCTGCTTGCACTCCGTCCCAAACGCCTGACAATTGTCAGCTGCGATCCGGCGACCCTGGCGCGTGATGCACGCGCACTACTCGCCCAATACAGCATACGGCGTCTCGCGCTGGTCGATCTGTTTCCGCAAACTTTTCACTTCGAGACAGTGATGCATCTCGATGCGTCTTAGCTCACCTTCGAGCGAAAGCGTGACAGGATCCCGCTCCACTTACGCGTGATCAACTCGGCCAACGAGAGTGCGATGGCTAGCGCAATGAAGGCAGGCCAAAGCTGCCACACCGCAGAGGTGCGGCGGCCGCCGGTATTGAAGACATCCGAGAGCGGTGGGTTGAATGTACCCCCGGTAAAGCTCGCGATCGCCTTCAACAGCGATTCATTCGTGCCATGATCTTCGAGTTCAGGCTGCTGGCGATACAGACCAACTTCCGGAAATGGAACCGATTCGCTAAGAGGGCGAATCCGAAACAATCCCGTGAGCGAACCGATATGCAGGCGGCCTTCATAAAGACGGCTGGCAGTTTTCTTGACTTCCACCGGCTCGCGAAAACCATTGGGGCCGAGCACGAATAGCGGTGGAATCGCAGCGGGCTCCGTGGTCTCATTGGCGAGCCGGTATTGGACGTGAATATCGCCGTTGGCCGCGTCATATTCCGCGGTAGCCTGGCTCGGGTTGGTGTGCATCAGCAGATCGCGCCCGACGTTGGTCCAGAACTTATCAAAGCCCGGCCAGTTCACCCATGCCTCGGCCCAACGGCTCTTGGCATCCGAAGTGAAAACGGCAGCGCGTCCGAGGCCATACTGCCAGCTCACGTACAGTGGATTTTTCCGCGAAGGGTCGATCTCGAGCAACGTGTCGGCGCCCGGTTTCGAGATGAACCGCACATAACCTCGCAAGGGCGGCGCATTCTGCATGTCGATACCTTCGAGCACATCGGCCTTTCCGGCCACAATCGGCGCGAGCGGTTTTTCGACCGCCGTTGAGCCAGTGTAAGTTTCGACGTCCTTGAGCAGGATTTGTTCGAGCCCCAACGGCTCATTCAAAAAGTAACTGCGGCCCCCCGACGTGGCGGCTACCTTTTCCAGATATGTGCGATTGACGTCCTGCCCAAGTCCAACGGTGGAAATGGTGACGGCATGCTGAGAGGCTTCTTTTGCTAGGTCGATGCTGTCGCCTTCTTCGGAAATGCCGTCGGTCAGCAGCACGATGTGTTTGAAGTTCGCGTTCGAGGGAAGCACACGACGGTAGGCCTCAGCCAGAGCGGGCGCGATCTGGGTGCCGCCGTCAGGCGTAATGCCGGAGATGAGACGTTTGATCAGTGCTTTATCTTCGGCGCGCCGCATGGGAACGGCCCACTGATACGAGTTGTCGAAGATCAGCACGCCAATGGTGTCGATGGGCTGCAGGTGATCGACAACGCCGATAGCCGATAGCCGCGCTAGCTCGATTTTGCGGCCTTCCATAGAGGAAGACTTGTCGATGATGAGCGCAACGCAGGTGCCTTTCGGTGTATCGGGCGGCGCAAGCTTGGCTGGGAGCGCCCGGTCGAGCGCATCCATCTGCTTGTCTTCTTTGTAAACCTGATGTTCGCCGCCGATAAGCAAAAGGCCGCCGCCATTTTCGACGTAGTGTCCCAGGCGAGTCTTGCGATCGCTGGAGAGCACGCCGAGATCCAGATTATTTAGAACCACAAGCTGATACGCGTCGAGATTGCGGTCAACTTCAGCCGCGTCGCGATTGATTTCGAAGTTAGCCTCATCAAACGCAGCAAGTAAGTTGCTATCGGTTCCGGGCGGATCTTGCGAGAGATAGAGCACCCGCGCCCGGCGAAGTTTGATGGCTTGCTCGAAGCGAGTCGCGCCGAGATTCTGTGCCTGGACCACGCCGGCAACCGATACGACGCCGGTGGACTTGACGCGAGCATTTACGTGGACTGCGTTGAGACCCGCTTTAAGGTCGACGGTCTGCCGGCCAAGAAGTTTGCCTTCTGCGTAGAGGTCGATGCCCGCGGCTGCCGCGCGCGGCGAGACAACCGTGAGACTGATGGGAATCTGTTCGGCGCTGTAAGCTTCTTCGGGGAGAGAAACGGATTGGATGCGAAGGTCGGAAGCCGACTGCCCACTCAGCGGAACCGTGTCGACCGGAATGCCGAGTCGTTGCATTTGCGCGATGGCGCGCACGGCGCTGCCCTGGTTTTCGTTACCGTCACTGACCAGCAAAAAGCGCGGTAAGTAACCGGTCGGAATAGCGGCCATGCTACCCGTGAGAGCGGCTTCGAGATCGGTCGCGTTAGCGGATGCATCCGCCACGGGCTGGAGATGCAAGCCGGCGGTGGTTTCCTCCGGACGAAGCGGCCGTATGCCGCTGTTGAAGGGAAAAATCTTTACCCAGTTCCTGCCCTTCGCTGCTTCAATCTCTCGCGCGATAGCGGAAGCGCGGTCGAGATCCGCTGCCGTGATACTGGCTGAAGTGTCGAGCAGGACGACAGCCGCCGTCTTCGTTTCGGGCAGCGTGATGCTCGGTTCGGCGAGAGCGAGCAGAATGGCGGCGAAGCTCAGCGCTTTGAGAACCAGCATGGCGGCGCGGCCAACGCTCTGGCGCCGATAAGTCGCCCAGGAGTAGATTACCCAGGCTAAGGGCGCGAGCAGCAAAATCAGAACAGTTGGATGGGCGAACTTCATTTGGCGACCAGATCCCTTTCCGCGGCACGCTTCACGCCAGCGGTTGCAGGCGGCTGAGGCCTGCCGCGGCCGCGCCGGATCCGCGCAAAGAAGAACCAATCTCCGATCAGACAGAAACCGGCCGCCACGGCCAGCCATTTCCAGAGATCGACGGCAGGCGGTATGAACCAGGCGCCTACGGGCAGACCTTGCGATGCATTGGCCGGTGGCTGCCAAAGTTGATCCGCAATCGCAGGCAGACGAAGTGACAGCAGGCGGGTCGATTCAGCCGAAGAGATCCGCAGCGACGTCGGGTGGTTCACAAAAACCTGCAAACGGTGATTGCGGCGCACCGCAGGGACGAGAAGACCTTGGCTATCCGTAACGTGGATCGGCAAATTTTCTTCCGCCGGATCGAGCGCCACTTCTGCGAGACCAACCGTTTCGGCGCTCAGGGTCAACGTGCGAAAGGCATCCGGAGAGAGCCACTGAAGCAGATCAGCGAAGAGCAGTGGAGCAGTGACTTCGAAACGCAGCTCGCCCGCCGCCGGATCGAAACCGACGACGGCGCTCGCCGGATGACCAGATCCTCCACTGCGCGCGACCACCACCGGATTTTCACCGATCGTCGCGATGGCATGGTCACCTGCAAACGTTTGAAAGGTGTGAGCGGTTGGCACGTGCAGCGGCTTCGCATGCAGCGAGCTGGATTGAACCCCCGAATCCGTTGCCCAATTCACAAGCGCATCCGATACCGTGTCCGCGACCGGCAGCGGCGAATGATCAGTGGGCGGATCAAGCCAAAGCGTCGGCGCGCCTGGTAATGCGCCAGGCGTGAAACGATCGAGCACGATAACGTCCGCGTGCATGTCCGGCTTGAATTGCGCGATCGGGTAGAAAACGGCATGTAGCGCGCGATTGGATTCAAGCAAGGGCTTCAGGATCTGCGGGCGATCGGTAAAGACAATTACGCTGAGATCGTGGACGTGCGGTACCGAGAGTGTGGCTTGATCGTCGGCGGCGAGGCTGCCGCCTGGCTTCAGCGAAGCTGTCAAATCGCTGGCGTCTTTGGTCGAGAAAGCATATTCGGCAGTGGATTCCGCCTGCGCGGATATCGTCAACCGGCGCGGAGCAAAGGTCGTGCTGCCGTAACGCATGGCGAGTTGTATGGCGGCGGGTGCATGTCCGTAGTTCTTGATAACGACAAAGGCTTGCCAGGAATCCGGTTCATCGAGCAGTTGCCGGACAGTTAGCTGACGGATGCCCACGTTCTCGCGATCGGCTGGTACGGGTAATAGTCGAACATTATTGAGCGGTGGCGCGCTGGCCTTCCCGACCGTCAATTGAGGGCCGGAATACACGATTTCACCCGATACAGCATCAGACCATGCCGAGGCTTGGCGCGCGAAAGAGAGCGCGTTGTCAACGTTCAGCGCGGAGAAGGACGGCACAGCCGATGACAAAGCGTTTCCAAATTGGCGCTGATCGCTGATGAATCCGGTAAGTGGTGTTGCGAGGCCGTCAACTGCGACGAGCATGGCGCGATCGTTACGCGGCAGAAGAGCGAAGTATTGTTGGAGAAGTTGCTTCTCGCGATCGAGCACGGTGACGGGAGAGTTATTGCCGGCCATGTGCGCAGCTGTCCAGGACGATATGTCCAGCAGGAGTACATGATCGCGGCCGCGGCGGGCGCTGTTGCCCCACTGAACCCGCGAGAGCGCGAGCAGCAGCAGCGCCAGACTAAGCAGTTGCAATAGGAGCGACCAGGGATCGTTCATTTTGCGGCGCGATTGCCGCTGCTCGGCGACGCCTGCCGCCGACCAGAAGCGCAAAGTCGAGACCACCCGCCGGCGCTTCGCACGATCAAGCAGGTAGAGGGCGGTAACGATCCCGCCCAGTACTCCAAGCAGCGAGAGGAATTCAGCGGCCGTGAGATTCAGAAAAAACATGGGATCTCATGAGACATTTTGCAGAAAGCCCGACGCGCTGAACATGACATCAGACAGCGAAGTGGCGGTGGGCAGCCCGGCGTACCGGCCTCCGTTGCGCAAGGCCAAAGTTCTGATTTGCTGGCTGTGGCCGTCGAAGGCCTCCGTGTAAGCCTGGCGGCCCGCGCGATCGAGCGCAATCCGCAGATGCTTGCCCGATTCCGCATCGACCAATTCGACTTCGCCCTCGAGCAACGGTTCGCGATCTTCACTGCCCCACAGTTGAACCAGCAACAATTCATGACCGAAATCGGCGAGGTACTGCAACGGGCGCAGGCAGTCGGCGTCATCGAGGAAGTCGGACAAGATGATGGTGAGACCCCGCTGCGGATACTCGCTGAGGTATTGCCGAGCGGTTGCGAGATAACTGGTCTGCCCATGTGGTGTAAGACCGCGCAGAAAATTTTCGGCGGGTTGAAAGCGGTGCCGTCCACCGCTCGCGAGGAACGGCTCAGCCAGGCCGGAGGAGAAAGGCTGCAGAAGAATCGTATCGAGACGGACCAAACCGACGTACACCAGAGCGGCCGCCAGGCGGCGCGCAAAATCGAACTTGGTGGCTTCTCCGGCGGCGTGCCCTGAGAGCATGGAGGAGCTGATATCGAGCAGGATGCGCACCGGAACCCGTGGCTCAACCTGGAACATCTTAAGAAAAAGTTTTTCGAAGCGCATGAACGCGCGCCAGTTGACCGAGCGGAGATCGTCGCCCGGATGGAACGTACGGTGATCGAGAAATTCCTGTCCCGCGCCCGCAAAATGCGAGACATTGTGCCCGCCAACCAGTCCATTGAACGATTTCTGCCAATGCAGCGTGAGCCGTTCCAGGCGTTCCAGGAAACGGCGGTCTAGGAGAGGAGTTGCCACTGGTAAATCTACAAGATCGAAAAAGATTTGCCCCATATGGAATGGAGCTGGCTGGATTTATGAACGGTCATCGCTGGCTCCTTCCATAATTTTCTGGAGGATGGTTTCAGTGTTGTGACCATCGGCATGGGCGTCGAAATTGAGAATGATGCGGTGGCGCAGCACCGCCGGTGCCACCTTGGTCACATCTTCCAGGCTCAGATGCAGACGGCCGCGCATTAGAGCGAGCACGCGGCCGCATTCGACTAGCGCCTGCGCTCCGCGTGGCGAACTGCCGTAGCGGATGTACTTGTTGGTAATCTCGGGCGCCCCGTTCACACCCGGCTGCGTCGCCATGATGAGCTCGATGGCGTAATCCTGCACGTGGGGCGCGACAATCACCTGGCGCGAGACCGTTTTTAACTCGGCAATCTGGTCGCGATTCAGAACCTGGCGGAGGTCGGCGACTTCTTCGGCTTTAGTCGTCAGATCGACAATCCGGCTGAGATCGGCACGCGAGGGAAAGTTGACGAGCAGCTTCATCAAGAAGCGGTCGAGCTGCGCTTCGGGCAGCGGATAGGTGCCTTCCATCTCAATCGGATTTTGCGTCGCCATGACGAGGAAAGGCGGCGATAGTGAATAAGTGTTAGTGCCGCTCGTGACAGTGCGCTCCTGCATGGCTTCGAGCAGCGCGGACTGTGTTTTAGGGGTAGCGCGATTGATTTCGTCGGCGAGAACAAGGTTCGAAAAGATCGGCCCGGGCTGAAAGCGGAAGCTCTTGTGGCCATGTTCATCGTCCATGATGACGCTGCCGACAATGTCTCCCGGCATGAGATCGGGCGTGAATTGAATACGTGAATACTGCAGCGCGAGTACGCGTGATAACGTGCGCAGAAGAGTCGTTTTGCCGAGGCCCGGCACGCCTTCGAGCAGTACGTGTCCCCCCGCAATCAGACAGATCAAAACGCCTTCGATGATTTCATCCTGCGCGACGATGACGCGTGCGATTTCCTGACGGACGCGCTGCAGATCGGCAGCGGCCCGGTCGATGGAGGCTGGTGTAACGGCGCTCAACGTATCTGCCATGTTAAGTTACGGGCCGCTCCTCGTGAGTTGTAGGGAAGACCATATTGCTGGGTTTAATACCGAGGCGGGTGCAGTAATCCAAATACAGCTTCCCATAGCTATCGAGCAGGTAGTCCTTTGCGGTGAAGCCAAGCCGGGCAGCGGTTTGGTCGATCCAGTCGCCGGGGCCCTCAATTTCGAGAAAGTTGCCAATCGGCGTCTCATCCAGTGTGACGGTGCCGCGCTGGCCCGAGTCGATAAATTCCGTGCGGTATTTTTCATAGCGAAACACGGGTCGGTAATCGAGCTGTTCGAAAATCTGCTGCATGGTGTCGAGAGAACCTACGTTTGTCTCGAGTTCAGCACGGCTTTTGTGCGGACCGGGCTGGCCGGGGCCTTTGAAGGTCAGGATTGAACGTTTCCCTACTTGCCGCAGGCGCAGGAGCATTCCATTCTGACGGAGCGACTGGCTGGGCGTGTCATAGATATCGTTTACTTCGTGCTCGCGCGCGACCGACACGGCAAAACCGGCATCCGCGAGTTTCTTTTTCATGTTGCCGAGGTCGGCGAGCGGAATTTTGACTTCAGTCTCGATAGGATTCATGTGACGGGTAAGCGAACGACGAAGTCAAAGGGCTATATTTGGATTTTCGCACCCTTATAATTAAGGAGCACTCAACTGGTACGCGCCCGTAGCTCAGTTGGATAGAGCGAATGACTTCGAATCATTAGGTCGGGAGTTCGAGCCTCTCCGGGCGCGCTTCTAAGGAGTGATACGCCCCAATCGCCCCCAGAGTCATTTTTTTACAAAGCGGATGCCACGGACGCGGCCGCCCCCAAGCTGTACCGCGGTGACGCGACCGCTTCCATCGCGCAGAAAATTCACATCCGCCATGAACCACCTGTCGGCGCTGAAGGAATCCATTGCTTTCGGAGTCAAGGCGATCACGCCGTGGTGGGCATGGATCGCGATAAGCTTGCCGCCCTTGATCGAGAAGGTGTACTGTGTCTCGAGTTCTTCACTCCAGTAGGTGCCGGTGTACACCGCAAGATCGGTTATCGGTTTCGGCGGCTCATTCACTCGCGTGCCTTGGTTGATTGCTCCCGGTTGAGTGATTTTGACCTTCATGCCGCCATTCGGGGCAGGCATAAAATCGATGGCCGCAGCGAGCGGTTCGACATAAAAGCTGGAGGCGCTAAGAGGTTTCATCTCGAGTGGCGGCTGGATTTGACCGGCAGCAAAAAGCTTTCCACGTTCCGCCACAACCGTCAGGGTCTGGCCGATTTGCGGCAGAGGATAGGTCCCTACAAACGTCTTGAGGACAGAAGGATCTACATTGATAAACGTACGCTTCGCCGGAGGCGGGTCGGGGATCATTTTGGAATTGAGGTACACTGCCGCGACTTTTTCGGCTGTAGCGCCCGGGTCGAAGCTGGCCAGATTACTCAGAACGGCGACACCGAATCGCTGATCCGGGTACCAGCAGACATAGCTGCGAAATCCGGCATCGCCCCCGGAATGAGAAATCGTGCGGAGCCCGCGGTACTTTTCAATGGACAGGCCCAGCGCGTAATCGATTGTTTTGCCGTTCGAAAGAACTGCCTGTTCCGTCATGCGTGCTATGGCAGCCTTTCCGCCAACCACCGGTTCGCGGAAATTATCGAGCCATCTGGTCAGGTCCGTCGCCGTTGTGAAGAGGCTGGTCGCACCGACGTTGGCATAGTTCAGAGGAGACGCCTCATAGGCGTTGACGGCTCCTGAATAGGAATAGGCGCGATTCTTGACAATCTGATGTAGGTCCTGATGAAAGTGCGTGTGAGTCATGCCGAGCGGTTTAAAAATGCGATCCGAACAGAATGCCGGAAAGGGTTTGCCCGATACGCGTGAGACGATTTCGGCGGCTAGAGTATAGCCGCCATTAGAGTAAAGGTGTTGTGTGCCGGGCGGAAAATTCAATCCCTTCTGACGGAACAGCATGCGGAGAATCTGGTCCTGCGTGATCACGTCTTCCAGACTCCAGCCTGCCAGCGCGAGCGTTTGCCACTGGTCGCGCACGCCGCTCGTGTGCTGCAGCAGGTTGCGGATCTTGATGGGATGACCATAGTCAGGCAACTCTGGGAGGTATTTGCGCACATCGTCGTCGATGGAAAGCTTGCCATCCTGCTCGAGAAGCACAACCGCCATAGCGGTGAACTGTTTTGAGACCGAGGCAACGTGAAAGATAGTACCCGGCGTGATCGGAACGTCGTATTCGAGATCTGCCAGACCAAATCCTTTCTCGAGTAGCAGCCGGCCATCCTGAATGACGGAAACGGCCGCGCCGGGACCAGAAGTGTTGTTCCAGGGTTGAAAAATGGCGTCGATCTGCCTGGCGCGATCGTCTTGGGCGAATAGCAGCAGCGGAACACAACTAACGAATAACGCGAATCGGACCGCCGGGTACATGAACGTCTTACGCACCCCTAGATCATATGGCGTTATCGGTCGGGAGTTATAACGAGCTTCGTCTCAGTTGGGCAAGGCTTCGATGAATGAGTTCTGGCGGCTGCAATCGCAGAGAAAACGAGAACGGCGGCCAGCCATTCCGGACAATCGCGTTGCCCGGGGCCGTCACATCAATGGCGCGCGCTCAGGCTTTTTATGGGGTGTAGCTTCTCCTTCCCGAGTAGCGCGGCGGCTTCCGCGAAGTTTGGATATTGGCTCCACTCTTCGCGATTCCCGATGATGTAGAGGCGGTGTTGGGCGCGGCTCACCGCGACATTCAGCAGGTTGGGCTTTTCCGACGCCCAGCCCTTGGCCCGAACCCGCCGTGGATCTCCTCCAAGAACAAGAATGACGACGGCGGCCTCCTTGCCTTGCGACACGTGGACGGTCCCACGCAGGCGAATTCCGTGGCGCGCCGCGATCGCGCTGAGCTTACGAGCCACCGCGCGGAACGGCGAAATCAGCAGAATACTGGAGGGCTCGATGCTGGCCCGCTGTAATTCGGACAGCAGAATTTCGAGCACCACGCCTTCCGCCGGAATCCAGTGACCGTCGGACTCGCTTCCGGCGATATCGATCCACGAACTGGGCGGCAGCGCACAGGAAGGGGCTGCGCGCCGCCGCTCAGTAAAGGAACACGCCTGTTCCTCGGGCGGCGTGCTTGACACCGAGACCGTTGTGAGCGGGTTGCTCAAAAAGCTGCTTGCAACTTCTTCGGTCGCGAAGACCATTTGACCGTCGTAGGCGATCAGGTTCGAAATGTCGAACATGGGCCGCTGGCAGCGGCGATGGACGCGCAAGGGGGCGCCGACCCAGATAGGCTCTTCCTCGTCGGCGTTTTCAATCCAGGTGCCGAGAGGGCTCACGCGATCAGCCAGCTTCTGGGCGGAGTTGTTCGAGGGCAGCCAGGTTTCATCGACCTCAAAGTGCTGCTGGAGGGCTCGTTGGGCGCTGTGCGGGAGAGGCACGATGGGCTCGAGCTGGCGGGGGTCTCCGACCACCATCGCCCGGCGCGTGCGCCAGAGCGCGCCGGCGGCGGCCTGCGGAACGGCCTGGCCCGCTTCGTCAATCAACAGCCAGCCGAGCGATTCGGAGCCCAGGTTCGAAAAAAGGCGGTCGAAAGAAGCGAAGGTAGTCGAGACCACCGGCACAACAAAGAAGAGCGTGGCCCAGGCCGATTGCAGCGACGGGCCGGAGGACGAAACCTTGCCGCCCAGGACATCCATGGCGGCGTCGAGATTCTGGCGTATCTGCTGCGGCGCGCATTCAATGAAAACGCGATGGAGATAAAGTGCCGCGAGGAAGACGCGGTTGCGGGCGCGATTCCAGGATTCATCGGCCCAGGGGGAAGAGAGTTCGCGGGCTTCCGGGTTTGCCAGCCACTGTTCGAGTGACGGGGCTGGAAAACTGGCGGTTAGCGGGGTGAGATGCTCCTGCGCGGCGCTCAGACCGGCGAGCCGCGCGCGAGCCGCATCGCAGGCGGTCTGGCATGCGGCGACGGTGGCGGCTAAACGCCCGTCCGCGTCGCGCCACTCCTGGTAGGCGCCGCCGCGGGTGAAGAGCGCATCGACCAGTCCGGGCTTGAAGGAATGATGATTACGGCGCGCGGCCAGAACTGCCTCCAGATCGGCATGGAGGTTGGTTAGCTGTATCCGGGCGTTGCGAAGATCGGTTTCGACAGACACGGCCTGCCATCCGGCGGTGCGCTCTTGACGGATTACCGCCTCAGCCTTAAGCGCCTGCTGAAATTCAGAGACTGCCTTTTTCCAGGCGAGAAGGCTTGCGGGGCCAGGCCGCAGCGATTTCAGATAGCGGTAAAAACCTTCGTGAGCGCGGTCGCGCGGTTCGGGAAGCTGTTTATCGGCGCCCCAGAATCGCTTCATGAAGTCGCGGCGATTTTTCCGGTTACCGAGACGGGCGGCGATCAGCCCCCAGGCTTCGATGGGCTCCCCGGCCGCATCTTTTTTGGCCGCCAGCAGCCGGGTGGCAAAGTCGGCGAAGTAGTCGATAGCGGGCAGACAATCCGGGTCAACCGCATGTTTGGCCGGTATTTCGAGAGTGACATTTTCAACCGCGCGGTTGTTGGACGAAGCGACCACGATTTCAAAGCCAAGGAAGGCGGGGCGCCAGAGGTGTACGGGACGGCGATGATCGGCGGTATTCCATTGAGCGGGCTTGTCTTCGAAAGCGAGCGCGGGGCGCGCCAGGCGGGCGAGAGCCTGCGCGCGGCGCACCAGCACGGCGGCGATCACGTCGCGCAAGAGAGTGGTCTTTCCGGTGCCCGGGGGACCGTTGATGGCGAACAAGGGATTGGACGCTGTGTCAAATGATTCGAGCGCCGAATTGATCGCAAACTGTTGGCTGAAATAAAGCGATTGGTGTGGCGAAGCGGGCCAGCGGGCGGGTGGCACCAGTTGGGGCGCGGATTTTTGCCACAAGAGATCGGGCGTGTTCCGGACATCCTGGCGGTGATCGGCGGCGAGAGCGGAGTCGGGTAATAGAAAACGGGACAGGGCTGCGCTTGGCCGTGAGTGGGTGACGGCGTCGGCTACGCGTTCAAGGTCACGCAGAAAGAAGCTGTTCAGAAAATCGTCAGAATCCGCTTCGAGCGCATACTTCTCGGGGATTTGGTGCCCGGCAAGGCGAAACCCCTGCGGGCGGAGAGACGCGGCCACGCCAAGGGATTGTGCGATTTGTTCGATATCGATTTCGAGATCGCCAGGTTGAATGGGACGGCCGACGTGGAACCCTTGTTGAAGCAACAGGCGGCCGACCTGATCGTTTTCGCGGACCGCGAAGCGCTCAGCGAGGCGAAGAGATTGCTCGGAGGCGGCCGCTTCGAAGCCCTGGAGCGAGGCCTGCGCTTGGGCGCCCGATTTTTCGAGGCATCCTTCGGCCCAGGGAGCGGACGCGAGAACGAACGTATCAAGCAAGGGCCGTCCATCGGCTGTGATTTGGAACGCAGCGAGGCAGCTTTCGCCATCGGGACGCTGGTCGAAGTTGACGGAGTGCTTACGGGCGAAATGGTGTTCGAGGCGAGCGCGCAGCCGGCCCAGACGATACAGACCGCAGTAAGCCGTGAAGCGCCATTTCGAACCGTGGGTCGCCGTTGGGAACCAGCCGGACGTGAGACCACCGGAGGTAAACCAGGGCAGAGGTGTATCGCCGCCCGAGCGCAGGACGGGCTCCGTCTGACTGTTGGGATTGAGACGGGGAACCTTCTGCGGTGAAAAGAGTTCGATCGCCCTCCAGTATCGAAGGACGCGGGCTTGTTGTTCAGCGGCGCTCATAAAGCAGTCGGGCGCTGGATATCCCGCTTTCTCTATTCTGCTGCAACGGGCGGCGAAGCGCAGGCCCACAAGCTTTCTAACGAGCCCTCAGAATGCCTCTCATTCGTGTCGCAATGAGACTACGGGATCTACCTGCGTTGCTCGCCGTCCCGGTAAATAACACGCGAGTAGAGCAATGCCCAGCAACAGGATGGCAACGGTCGCGAACGTCGCCGGATCGGTTGCACTCACGTTGAATAGAAATCTCGTCAAAAGGCGTGTGAGAGCAAGGGCCAACAGAGTTCCCAATACCAAACCCGCCAGCGTCAGTCTCAGTCCGAATTGCGTTACGAGACCGAGGATGCTAGCGCGCTCCGCACCCAACGCGAGCCGAATTCCGATCTCATGAGTGCGCTCCGTCACAAAGTAGGACATCACCCCGTAAATCCCGATTGCCGCGAGTAGCAGAGCCATGCCCGCGAAGATCTCCAGGAGTCGCGTGATCAACTCAGTGTCTTGCATCGATTGAGCCAGGTGTTGATCGAGGCTCATAATGTCGGTGACCGGCTGATCCGGATCTAGCTTTGCGATGAGCTTTCGCAGTTCGGAGCCGATCTGTGCACTCCCGTTCAAGAAGCCGGGCATCATCTTCAACAGAATCCTCTGGTCGATATGCGCCATCGTTGTACCGCCTGGAAATACCGCAGCTTGCTGTTGAAAACTTGAATAGACGGTCGGAAAAATTCTCTGGGTCGGACCATATAACTTCACGTCACCGACCACTCCCACGATCTCGCGAGGTCTCATTTCATCCACGTGGTACGACTCGTAGCGCATCAGCAAACGCCGGCCCACCGGGTTTTCATTTGGAAAGTACCGCTTGGCCAAAGTCTCACTAATTACCGCCACCCAGGGGCTGTTGGGTCCGTCTGATTCATCAATGTAGCGGCCGCTCTTGAGCGGAATTTTCAATGTGCGAAAAAAATCGGAACTGACTTCGCCATAGGCTGCTTCCGGTCGGCGTTCCGGAGGAGGCGCAGGGTGCCCGAAAACTTCGAAACTGCTGCTTCTGAAACCTAGGCTCACCATCGCAGACAATTCGACACCGGGTAGAGCGCTTGCTTCGGCTAACAGACGGTCATAAAAAGACGAACCGCCGGGGTCGCTCTTTGCATGTCTCCTCCCGGAATTAATTCGACGTACTTGCCGCCCTCGGCGAGCGGTGAAAAGCACGACGAGAAAATCGATGCCGATGGTCGCGCTGTTCGGAAAATCCCCGCCAAACCCAGAAAAATTTTAATCCCGGCGAGAGTAAGACCGAGTCCCAACACACCGCCGCAAAACGCCAGGAGTCCGCTTTCGACAAGCAGCTGTTGAATCAGCCGGCCGCGGCTGGCTCCCAACGAGGCGCGGACCGCCTTTTCTTTGCGGCGCGTTTCGCTTCTCGATTGCAGAAGATTCGCCACGTTTAGACACGCGATCAGCAATACAAAACCGACAGCGCCGAGCAGCGGGTAGAGCACCCGTGCCCAGCCCGAGAGTTCGTCCTGCAAAGGAACCACGCGATCTTCCATGCCTTTATCAATCGCCGGGTAGAGTTGTTCCATGCGATGCCCAATTGCCTGCATCTCTTCCCTTGCTTGAGCCATTGATGCGAACTGCTTCAGCCTCCCGACCGGCATAAGCCAGCCTGCATCTTTCCGTGCGGAATAACGCGCGCTCATGGGATTAATCGGCTGCCAGACATCGACTTTCTCTCCCCGGAAAGGAGTAAAGTTCGCCGGCATTACGCCCACTACGGTCGACTCCACTCCGGCCAGGTTGAACATCCTCCCTAGGGCATTCGAAGCGGTCTCAAAATGACGCCTGGCGAAAGAGTTGCTGACAACTACCGTCTGCGCGCGATCTTGTGCCTTCCGCCGTGAAAGTCCTTCCACGTGTCAGCTCTACGCGCAGCACGTGAAAAAAATTGGGCGTAGCGTATTGGACGTTGATCAGTTCAGGCGCCCCCAGTCCAGCCAGCGGAGCTGTTTCAGCGCCGCTCGTTAGGGCAATCTCCTCAAACGAGCGGGTTTGCCGGTTCCAATCGGCTGCTTCGGCGATGGGCGGTCCGTGCTCGGATCCCGGATGGCCGCGCTCGGCTTGCCAGATTACCATCAGCCCACTGGCTTGTTTGTAGGGAAGCGTCCTCAACATCTCCGCATTGAGAACACTGAACATCGTGCTGTTGGCGGCAATGCCAAGCGCCACCGACAAAACGACCACGGCCAGAAAACCGGGCGATTTTCGCAGATTGCGGGCGGCGTACCCAATGTCCCGTAGGATCGATTCCAATCGTGTGAAGACCCAGATCTCTCGCGTGTCTTCTTTCACGCGATTGGCGTTGCCGAACCGTTGCAGCGTACTGCTCTGCGCCGTTTCACTGCTCATCCCGAGCCTGCGCAGTTTCTCCTGCTTCATCTTTAAATGAAATGCAATCTCATCTTGAAGATCGCTTTCTAACTGATGCCGCTTCAGTAGCGCCTTGAATCTTAGCCGGATGCTCGCCAACCACTCGGACATTGCGCTTAGCCCCCTCGTTTTAGTCCTCTGGTTATGCGGTCTCCATCACTCTGGCCACTGCGGCCGTCATTCGGTTCCAGTGAGATGCCTCCTCGCCGAGTTGTTTCCTTCCGGCGGACGTCAGGCAAT
>DATAYL010000296.1:0-43405 GCA_036272575.1 Bryobacteraceae bacterium
GCTGGCGGTGGCGCCTTGGGCCGCGAAATTAAAAGATTCTGTCTTCACCAAACAGCTCTTCGATAAGGCGGCAATGGCGGGACATAAGATCCGCACCAAAATCTATATGGCGTGGCTTGAAAACACGCTGAGGCTCGAAGCGCGTGAAAAACGATTTGATTTGAGGCCGACGCCGGAGGGGATTGTGGCTGATTTCGAAACGCTCGATGGGCGGCATGTTCTGAAGGCGGTCGATTTGGAAAGCGATCCGCAGGCGCTGGTGGACGAATGGCTCAGCGGCGGCCAAAAGGTAACGGGAGAACAAGTTGAAGACTGACGGACAGGTATATGCCGGGGCTGTGGGCCTCGGCATGGTGGCTGGAATGCGGACGCTCTCGGCACCGGCGCTGGTCACACGGGTAGCGCGGAAACGCAAGCTGGCAGTAGCGGGGTCTAAGCTCGGGTTTTTAAATAGCACGGGAGCTTTATCGATCACGGCTCTGCTTGCTGCAGGTGAACTGATTGCCGATAAGCTACCAGCTATGCCGAATCGCACGGACTTGGGGCCGCTACTTGCTCGAGCGGCATCGGGCGGTTTGTGCGGAGCCGTGCTTTGTTCCGCGAAGAAGCGTTCGCCCTGGCTCGGAGCGTTTTACGGAGCGTTAGGCGCGCTGGGGGCTGCGTACGCGGCGTATCATCTGCGGCGGTCGATCAAAGAGAACTGGCATCTACCGGATTCGCTGGTGGCTTTGGCGGAGGATGCGGTGGTGGCTTCGGGCGGCATGCTGCTGGCCTCGCAGATGCGGGAAGAAGCGGCTTGATTTAGGGAACGAGCTTGGCGGAGAGGACCAGGAAGAAGCAGGAGTCCGAATCGGAGACGTTGGTTTTTCCCACTACCACTTTTTGGCCTTCGCGGAGATCGAGGTCGGTTTGCAGTCCCGCGTTGGTCTCTGAAAACTGAGTTGGCATTTGGGGAGCTTCTCCGGGAACAGGAACTCTTATCGAGCCGGAAACGTAAGGCACCCGGACGCTAAATTCGAACCTGGCTAGATGTATGAGATTAGAGCCGGCGTCAGAGACTTTCGCTGAATTGAATTTGATCTGATAGCGAGTCGGGACATGGAGGTCAGGCGTCGGTCGCAAAGCTACGCCCATCATCCCGAAGCTCTCTGCGGTCTGCCCCAGCGCGGAGCGCATAACAAGTGTACTCAAGAGTTGGTAATGACTGTACGGGAAGATGGCCCGCAGCTGTTTGACCACCGGGGATAGGCTTTCGCCCGTGACGTCTTGTGCTCCCACAAAGGGCTGGGTAGAGCCGCCGAGGACGTAAACAGTCAGTTCAACATTTTTACCGGGGTTGGAATTGGGAGATGGGCTAATCGCATCTAATTCCTGGATCGTTTGCTCCACCTGCGTGACCATATGTGCGTGTCCTTTCAGCACGATCGCCCGAAGCGGTGCGCTTGCCTCACAGTTGAGGCCCGATCCCGGGCAGGCAAGGTCATTTAGCTTAGCTGCGTCTCCGTGGACGCGCACCACTTTTGTCACATAGGGATCGTCCTGCGCTCGAAGTAGTCCAGAACAAACGAGCAGTCCCGCCACCAGCGTCTTAATTCTCATGTTCTTCGCTTTCTTTATTCATTGGTAAAACGATCACGACGTCCCGGTCGGCTGTGGTCATCTTTAACTCATGGCGTTGTGTGTCCCAGGCAACCGAACGAATGCCTGCACTCAGGCGTGTTTTTCGAAGATGCGTAGGGCGTGGTGGCAGCGCCACTTGAGAAAGCTCGCGTGATGCAATCACCGGCGACCTCAAAACTGGCGGGGCCGCAGGACGAGTGCTTTCCCGCGTCCCAACACGAAGATCGACAACGGCCAAGGTCGCAGCGGCGCAAGCCACAGCAGCAGCCGCGTTCCAGATCCACCACCGCTGTCCACCGTTCCGCTGCGCGCCGATTTGGCGCTTTACCGATTCACGTACCGCCTGAACATCCTCGTCGCACGGCTCCCCAACCGCATCCACCAAAATCTGCCGGATACTCTGCCAATCATTTTCTTCGCGGGGCTCTTCAAGTAGACGCCGGTTCATGCTTTCCGCCCCCTACTCGCCAGAATGAAACTCTTCATCTTTGCCCGGCCGGTCGAAATTTGCGAGCGAACCGTGGTCTCCGACGATCCCAAAATCCGGGCCACTTCGGCGCTCGAGTAGCCTTCGAGATCGCGCAGCACGATTACTTCGCGTTCGCGCGGTGAAAGATTCTTCAGCGCCGCCAGCACGAGTTGTTTTGCCTGAAGCGCCGCGGCCGACTTTTCCGGATCGTCACCGCATGCGACCGGGTCCCAGCCGAGGTCGATTGGCATGTCGTTCTTCGCGCGCCGCAGAATGTCGAAACAGATGTTGGCCGTAATGCGATAGAGCCACGCACGAAAATCCTGCTTCTCATCGACCGACCGAATCTTCTGGTGAACGCGCAGAAACACGTCCTGGGCGGCGTCCTTCGCAGCCTCGCGGTTCAGCAGCAAGCGCTGCGCCACACGCAGCACCCAGCGTTCGTGCAGCACAATAAGCCGCTCGAAAGATGCGATTTCACCGGCCTTTGCTTCCTGGATGAGCCGCCGCAGCAGGTCTTCTTCCATCACCAAGCAGTCAAAGGACGGAACCGCTAGTTGCATGCACCGTTCTCCATACTCAGTGGTTATACGTAAGTAGGCGGGAAAACGTTGAGAGCAGCCGCAAATAGATGCGTACGAAGGCTAGCGCTCTGCGACTACGACGACTTCATAGGCCAGTAAACCGGGAAGCGCAGCCGTAGCGACCTGCAGTAGTTTGTTGGCGAATCGCAGCACCGGATTGGCCGGACGAACAGGCACGAGACGTTCCAAGGGGACCACCGTGTAATGGACAGCGCTGATTCGGAAGCCGCTTTGGCGGATTAGATTGCGTACCGACTTACGTGTGAAGAATCGTAAGTGCGACCAATCCATAATGCCGCGATCCGCGTAACGGAAACTACCGAATAAAACCATTAGCCGTACCGTCACATTTACGGCATTGGGTACGGAGACGATCAGCTTGCCGCGTCCTTCAAGCAACCGGCGGCAATCCTCCAGCAAGCAAGCCGGATTCCGCAGATGCTCCAGCCGGTTCAGCAGCAGAATACGATCGAACTGTCCCTCCCGCCGGTGGAGATCGCCGAGTCCCTGCTCCAGATCGGCGGAGTAAATACGCTGGTAACCTGCCTCGCCAGAAACATTCGGCTCATTATCCACGCCCCAAACAGCATTGCCGGAACGCACCAGGGCTTTGCCAAAGCCACCGTTACCGCATCCAATCTCAAGCACCCGTTGGCCCGTGCCGACCAATCGGGCAGCGTAATCGTAGTCTGAATATCGGCCTTGCTTTACGGCATAAGGAACGAAATATTCTTCATACTCCGGGTAGCTGCGGACGGAACGCGATGTTTCAGTGTAGCGGCGCACGGCACGCACAATCGCTTTGGCGTACTTGAGCCCGTTAACACGACAGATCTCATCGCCGTAAAAAGTAGGAATCGGAACCTCCGCAATACGGAAGTTCTGATGATGCAGTTTGATGATGATTTCGGTGTCGAAATGAAAATCATCGGTGAGCTTGTCAAGGTTTATCTGGGCAAGCGCATGGACGCTGTAAGCGCGGTAGCCGCTGTGGAATTCGGTGAGGTTCAGCCCTAAAGCGCGATTTTCGAATGCGGTTAGAAGGCGATTGCCGACGTACTTATAGAGCGGCATTCCTCCCTTCAGAGGGCCTCCAAAATCACGCATCATGCGGGAACCGAATACCGCATCGGCTTCGCCGCGCACTAACGGCGCATACATGTGCGAAAGAAGCTCCGGCGCGTACTGGCCGTCACCGTGCAGTAGTACGACGACATCAAAGCCTTCCTCAATAAAGTAGCGATAGCCGGCCTTTTGGTTTCCTCCGTAGCCGAGATTTTGCGTGTGTTTCAGGACGCGCAACTTCGGAAGATTGGTCATCGCCTGGATACCGACTGCCAGTTCGTAGGTAGCGTCCTGACTCGCGTCATCGAAGACTGCAACCTGCTCCACGTTCTGCCAAACGTCCGGCGTAATGCGCTTGAGAACGTTACCGAGAGTAGTTAGTGCGTTGTAGGCAACGATGAAGATGCCAATACGTTGACCGCGATTCGAGGCGCGCTCGGCGGTCTCCTCAAGCGCACTCTGACGAAATTGCGGCAGAGGCTCGAAGGGCAGCTCGAGCCGGTCGAAAGTTCCTGGGGTAGGGACTGAACGAGTAGGGGACGCCATCAAGCTCGCAAGAGGCTACATCAACGCCTCTCATGATTGATCGTAACACTTAGACGCCCGTTTGCGGGCCAAGAAAGACGTTAATTAGATTTCACAAGTTTAAAGGTTACGGTACCAAGGCCAGGAGTAGAAGCGGTGGAAGCAGTGCCCGCAACGCTTTGGGCGGCCGCCGATCAACAAGATCGGCAAATCGAGCAGTTGCAGAGAGCACTTTCGCGGGCAACGAGAGAGACAATGCGGACACATAGAGCCTATGTCCCCAAAGTGGCGAATATGGCGGGATAATCTCCTTACGCCAGCCCGTTGTATAACCAAGCGATAGCCAGCAGGATCATGGTGATGGCCGTGGACCAGGCGGCTACGTTCTGCCAGCGCTTGTTCTTGAAGGCTCCCATGAGGCGCGGACGGTTGATCAGCAGCAGCATATAGATCAGCACGAAAGGCAGCAATACGCCGTTTGCCATCTGCGAATACAAGATGAATTTGAGCAGGAACGTGTTATGGATCAGCAGTACACAGAGTGCTCCGCCACCGATCAGCAGTGTATACAGCCAGTAGAAAATAGGCGCTTCCGAAAATCGCTTGTCGATTCCCGATTCGAATCCCAGTCCTTCGCAGATGTTGTAAGAGGTGGCTAACGGCAAAATCGCGGCAGAGAGTAGCGAAGCATTTATCAGACCGATGGCAAATAATATGGCGGCAAACCTTCCGGCCACCGGGCGCAGAGCCTCAGCCGCTTGCGCCACGTCGGTGAGTTGAGGGTGGTTCGGCACATAGATGGTAGCGGCGCAGGCAACCACAATAAAAAACGCAATTACGTCCGTGACGATGCAGCCCACAATGACGTCCAGGCGGCACAGGCCATAATGCCGGGCATCTACGCCGCGCTCCACGACAGCGGCCTGCAAGTAGAACTGCATCCACGGAGTAATAGTCGTGCCGATCAGGCCAACGATCACAGCTAGGTAACCAGGGTCGGTACTGAAGCCGGGACCCGGCCAGAAGGTACGCTCGATCGCGAGATGCCAATCGGGTTTGGCCAGAAAAGCCGAGATCGGATAGGCAAAATAAATCAGCGAAGCAATGATCAAAATGCGCTCGACCGGTTTGTAGCGGCCACGAACAATGAGGGTCCAGACCAAAATCGCCCCCGCGGGAACGACAATATATTTGCTGATGCCAAAGATGCCCGATCCGGAAGCTAACCCTGCGAATTCAGCCACAATGTTGCCGAAGTCGGCGCAACCGAGGACAAGCATGGTGAAGAAGGTGGCGCGTAGGCCGAATTCTTCGCGAATCAGGTCCGACAAGCCTTTCCCAGTGACGGCGCCCATACGGGCCGCCATCTCCTGCACCACAATCAGCGCAATCGTTGTTGGGATGAGGGTCCAAAGCAGCGCGTAACCATACTGAGCTCCAGCGTTCGAGTAGGTAAGAATCCCGCCGGGATCGTTATCCACATTTGCGGTAATAAATCCAGGACCGAGGACTGCCAAAAACGCGAGAAGCCGCGCACTGATGATTGCCAGAGGAGCCCGGCGCCGGGCTGCGGTTTGGGTCATGAGAGGTCGGGCGCTTTACTGAACGGTGCCGCTCGAGACCGGCGACTCTTGCGTGTAATGCTTCAGCCAGTCGAGAACCGTTTTGTACCAGAATTGGCTGTTCTGCGGCTTCAAGACCCAGTGGCCTTCATCAGGAAATTGCACGAGCTCCGAAGGAATTTTCATCTGCTGCAAGGCAGTGAAAAGCTGCTCACCCTGGCCGACAGGCACTCGGAAATCGACTTCACCCTGGATAACTAGGGTCGGAGTTTTGAAGCTTTTGACGTAGCTGCTCGGAGACCACTTTTGATAGGCCTCCGGATTGTCCCATGGCAATCCCTGGAACTCCCATTTCGGGAACCATAGTTCGTCCGTTGTGCCAAACTCACTACTCAGGTCGTAAACGCCATCATGGGAGACAAGTGCGCGAAAACGATCGGTGTGGCCCAGAATCCAATTGATCATGTAGCCGCCATAGGACGCGCCGGCGGCGACCATGCGGTCTTTATCGACATAAGGAAGGTTCGCTACGTAGTCAACGGTAGACATGATGTCGTCGTAAGGCCGTCCGCCCCAATCGCCATTCACCGCGTCGGTAAAGGCCTGGCCATAACCGATGGAGCCGTGTGGATTCGGCAGAACGACTACATAGCCAGCGCCGGCAAATACCTGGGCATTCCATCGATAGCTCCACGACTCACCCCAGTCGCTCTGAGGACCACCATGAATCGCAAAAAGGACCGGATACTTCTTCGCTGAGTTGAAGTCTGGAGGCTTCACGATAAAGCTTTGCACCTTCGAACCGTCCGATCCGCTATCCACAGAGATGCTTTCGAGCGGTGTGAGTTGGTACGGAGCCAGGATGTTGTCGTTGAGGTGGGTGAGCGGCATAGACGGACCTCCTTTCGAAACAGCCTTGTTGATTTCAGGCGGCCGCGCGCCACTCTGATCGAGATAGATCATCAAGTGGTTATCACGTGCGAACTGCACGGAGCTCACGCTGGTCGGTCCCTGGGCGATGGTGCGAATGGCGCCGCCATTGGCAGCCGTCATCAGCAGGGGATTGGTTCCGTGATCGTCAATTGTGAAAAAAATATTGGCGGAATCGGGCGACCAGACATACGATTCGACCCAGCGATCCAGCGAATCGACGATAGTGTTCATGCTGCCATCCTGCAGGTTCAGCACAGCCAGTCGCCACTGATCGCTCTCGTAGCCACTCTTATTCTGGGTCCGGTATGCGAGATATTTGCCATCGGGCGAGTAAGCGGGCCCCTCATCGGCTCCTGGATTCGTCGTGATGCGTTTGGCATCTCCGCCGGCGGCCGCGATAGTGAACAGGTCCGAGTTCGTGCTGGTTGAAAGATCGGGATCAGTATTCGCGACGTAAGTAATCTGCGTACTATCGGGCGAAAATGCGTAAGCGTCCGGACCGCCCAGCGAAAAGGGAGGAACTCCAAGAGAACCAGGCGTGAGATCGCGCGCCGGGCTCGAACCATCGCTCGCCTGAATCAGCAAATGCTGGCGGCGATTTCCTTCGTAGTGGGTCCAATGGCGATAGAGCAAGGAGTCGAAGACACGAGCCTTCATTTTGCTCGCCGCTTCGGCATCCAATTGCTTTTTATTACAAGCATCGTCTAAAGCGACTCCCGGTTTAGCGTCGGAGGCGGCGCAAGCAGGATAGACGGCACTGGTAAACAGGATCAGGTGCCCGTCTGGCGAGACCGTTACGCCATCGGCTTCCGTCGGTACGTTAGTCACTTGCTTAGGGTCCGAGCCATCGGCGTTCATCGACCAGACCTGCGAATTGCCCACGCGATCAGAAATAAAGAGAAGCCGCCTGGAATCGGGGGTCCAGCGAGGCCGCAAATTAGATATGCCCTCGTGGGTTATCGGCCGCGGCGCGCCGCCATCGACCGGCACTGTATAGATCTGCGTAGGCTTGCTGTTGGCTGCCAGATCAATTGTTTGCACGGTAAATGCAACGGTTCTTCCGTCGGGCGAAAGTTGCGGGTCGTCGATTCTGTTCAGGCGTAGCATCGCATCGACTGTGAAGGGAGCCTTCGAACTTTGCGGCCACGCGCTCACTGCGACCAGGGAAAGCGCGCTCAGCGCGGCAACTCGCATGTTTGTTATTTTATGCGGCGTTCAATCCGTTGCCCGGCTTGGTAGGATGGCTAAAAGGGAATACGTAACGCTCCGTGCCTCGCCTTGAGGCGGTTTCGCAGCATTCTCTACTCGAAAAAATGACACGAGCTTATTGCGCATGATTCGGCCTTATCGGGGGGTCGTGCCGCGCGTGGCCGCCTCCGCTTATGTCGATCGGAGCGCGCAGGTTTTGGGAGACGTCGTCATCGGTGAACGATCGAGTGTTTGGCTAAACGTGGCGATCCGGGGCGACGTCAACTACATTCGGATCGGAAACGACACGAGCGTGCAGGATAATTCGGTGGTGCATGTGGATCATCAGTACTATCCTTGTTTGGTTGGTAATCGTGTAACGGTAGGACATAGCGTGGTCCTGCACGGTTGCGTAGTGGAGGATGAGGCGCTGATTGGAATTGGGGCGATTGTCCTGAATGGAGCCAAGATCGGACAGGGCGCGGTGGTAGCCGCCGGCGCTTTGGTTCCGGAGGGCATGGACGTTCCGGCCAACATGCTGGTGATGGGTACACCCGCAAAAGTAAAACGCCAGGTAACGGCCGACGAACAGTCGCGCTTTCGCAAGAACTGCGATAATTACGTCGCCATCACAGCGCTTTATAAGGAAGAACAAACTTGAACCCGCTTACTGCTGTCAAAGGAATGCGGGACATTCTGCCTCCTTCGAGCGCTATTTGGAACCAGGTGGAAACGGCGGCACGCAAGGTTTTTGCCCGCTTTAATTACCGCGAGATTCGAACACCCATTCTGGAAGAGACCGGGCTGTTTGCTCGCGGCGTGGGTGAAGAGACGGACATCGTTAGCAAAGAGATGTACTCGTTCGAAGATCGCGATGGCAGTTCGCTCACGTTGCGGCCGGAAAACACGGCCTCTGTCTTGCGAGCTTATATCGAGCATCGGCTCGATCAGCAAACAGGTGTACAAAAGCTGTTTTATATCGGTCCCATGTTCCGGCGCGAGCGACCGCAAAAGGGACGTTACCGTCAGTTCTATCAGATCGGCGCGGAAGCAATTGGATCGGATGCCCCGGCTATCGACGCCGAAGTCATAGAACTGGTTCTCTCCATTCTGGATGAAGTCGGTATAACCGGCTACGAATTGTTAATCAATTCGGTGGGGTCAAAGAAATCGCGAGCCCGCTTCAATGAAGTCTTACGCGAGAAGCTGAAGGAATTGGCGCCGCAGATGTGCTCTGATTGCCAGCGCCGGGCCGTGACGAATCCGCTGCGCGTGCTCGATTGTAAGGTTCCGGCAGACCAGCCGATTATTGATCAGTTACCATCGATTCTTGATCACCTGGACAGCGACGATCAGGAACACTTTCGACGCGTACGCGAATTCCTCGATGATCAGGGCATCAAATATAATGTGCGACCGCGGCTGGTACGCGGGCTCGACTATTATGCGCGGACAACGTTCGAGATCACGCATGGTGCATTGGGTGCACAGAATGCGATTCTCGGGGGCGGCCGCTATGATGGCTTAGCCGAGTTGCTCGGCTCGAGAGTCGGCGCTCCCGGCATCGGGTTTTCGATCGGAGAAGACCGGCTAGTGATGACCGTCGAAGATAACCAGACGATCCAGCCTCCGACGCTCGACCTGTACGTGGCACCGTTGGGTGATGCTGCCTTAAGACACTGCGCCGTGCTTGCCTCCGATATTAGACGGCTCAATGTTTCCGTCGAACTGGGCACGGAACGCAAACTCAAGCGGTTATTGGAAATCGCCGATAAACTCGCCGCTCGTTATGCAGTCATCGTCGGCGATAACGAAATCGTTACGCAAACCTACGAACTTAAGGACATGACTTCCGGCAACCAGGAGACATTGACTCGCCAGAAATTGCTTGAACGATTTGGCGCGACCGCGGGCTGAGCAGAAATAAAGCAAATAGATAATGGCCGATGTCACATTAGATTTCTTGGGCGACCTTCGCCGTTCGCATTCGTGTGGAGAGCTACGTCCATCGGACACGAGCGCAACCGCTGTCCTGATGGGCTGGGTACACCGGCGGAGGGACTTGGGGGGCGTCATTTTCATTCATCTGCGTGACCGCTACGGCATCACACAGTTGGTATTTGACGAAAGCAAGAGCCCGGAGACACACAAACGGGCGCAGGAACTCAGCGCGGAATTTGTGATTGCAGTGGAAGGCGAAATAAAGCTGCGGAGCGCGGAAACCGTCAACCCCAATATCGCGACCGGCGAAGTAGAAGTTGCCGTCTCGAAGCTCTGGATTCTAAACGAATCGCGAACGCCTCCTTTCCCGCTCGAGGACAATGTTGATGTAAAGGAGGACGTGCGTCTGAAATACCGCTACATCGACCTGCGTCGTCCGCATATGCAGCGCAATATTATCATGCGCTCCAAAATTACGTTTGCGGTGCGCCAGTCGCTTTACGCGCAGAATTTCCTCGAGATTGAAACGCCGTTTCTGACCCGGTCCACGCCAGAAGGCGCCCGCGACTACCTGGTGCCGAGCCGGGTACAGCCGGGAAATTTTTATGCGCTTCCGCAATCGCCGCAGATCTTTAAACAACTTTTGATGATCGGCGGCTACGAACGCTACTTTCAGATTGTGCGCTGTTTCCGCGACGAGGATTTACGCGCCGACCGGCAACCGGAGTTTACGCAAATCGATCTGGAGATGTCATTCCCGCAACAAGAACAGATTTACGATGTCGTCGAACCTCTGATATTCGGAGTCTGCGAAGCGGCGGGGGCGGCGGTGGGAAGACACATTCCGCGGATTACTTACGCTGAGGCAATGAACTGCTATGGCAGCGATAAACCGGATCTTCGCTTGCCGCCTTTCGAACGCGTTGAGAATATTTTTGCCGATTCCGGTTTAGTGGCGCCAGGCATGCCGTTTTTGGCCATTCAGATTCCAAAAGTCGGCCAACTCAGCCGTCGGGAGCGCGACGAAATCAAAGCCTACGGACAAGAGCGCGGCTTGCGTGTATTTGACGATTTAAAACGGCTGGAGCGCGACTATCCGGAAGCCACGGCCAAACTGCTCGCTCGTATTCAACCAGCCGCAGACGATCTGCTTGTGCTCGCATCCTGGGCCGGAGAGCCCAAAGGTGCTTTGCCGGATCAGACCGCTTTGCTGGCAGCAGGACAATTGCGGCTGCAGCTGGGCCAGAACTATAACGCTCGCCACGGCTTGCTCAATTCACAAGTATTTAAGTTTTTGTGGGTAGTAGATTTTCCGATGTTCGAATGGAACGCCGAAGACAAGAAATGGAATGCGGCCCACCATCCGTTTACCGCCGTTCACGATGATGATTTGCAGAAGCTGACCGATGATCCCGCGCATTGCCGCGCGAAATCGTACGATCTCGTGCTCAATGGCGTGGAACTTGGTTCCGGCTCAATTAGAATTCATCGACGAGACGTGCAAACCAAGGTATTTGCGGCCCTCGGCTTCAGCGAGGAAGAGGCTAGAGCACGTTTTGGCTTTTTGCTGGAAGCTTTGGAGTATGGCGCGCCGCCGCATGGCGGCATAGCGTTGGGTCTGGATCGTTTGGTAATGATCCTGGCTGGCGAGACCTCGATTCGAGACGTAATCCCGTTTCCCAAGACGGCTAAAGGAACCGATTTGATGTGTGAAGCACCAGCAGGCGTTTCGGAGCGCCAGCTCCAAGAACTTGGTATTTGCCTCGCACCTCAATAAAATCTTTCGTATGTCATAGTGAAGGGAATCGGCGAAATTTTCTTTCAATCGCAGGATCCGGCCAAATTCCTGGTGCGCCGCGCAACTTGGCGTTAACTCTCGCCCTCATGAAGGCGCTATGTTCGCGTGGCGGCGTGCCGACGGCTCTAGCAAGGACGAGATGACCTTTGGTCCGTTTTTTCGACGGCAGTCCTTATTTCGGAGAAAGCAAAGCGAAATTCATGCTTAACTACATCGTGGATGATCTCAATGAAGCCCTCGCTGCGCTCCGCTCCGAGGGGGTCCAAGTGGATGATAACGATTGTCGGTTCTGCTCGTCAAAATAGATTTCCCCTAACCGATAGTGTGCCCACGAGCTCTTTGGGTTTGCTTCGAGCAGGGCACGGCACTTCGCAACGATATCGCAGCCATTGCGTTGGCAAAATGCGTGGGGAATGGGCAACGTGGCAAGAACCAGTAAAATTCTCACAGCACGCCTTCTGGACTACCCGAAACTGATCTTTCTCAATCAGGAGGCTTTCAGAGGCTTGTCCACAGCCTTCCACTTTTCCTCGTCCCAATACTTGACGCGCCCGTCACGATAGGAGTCGACCGCCAGGCTGATCAGCACCTGGGCATGAGCGGCGGTTTCCACATCAAGGTGCGGCTTTTCCCGGGTACGCATGCACTGCAGAAAATTGCCGATGTGCGCTTGCATCATGTCGTACTGCTCGACGGGAATTTTCACTTCTTCCGAACCGAACTGATAACCGGGAAATACAGCGCGGCGCCGTGCATCCGGGTGCGCCGGATCTTCCGGAAGCCGGACTAGGTCCGGACGCAGAATAATATTTGGCGTCGGCGACTCGAACTTGCCGTGCTCGACCATGATGATGGTGCCGTGATGCCCGCGAATCAGGCCCGGAATGTGCTGCGAATTCGCCATGGATGAACTGAGTACCAGCGAATGACCTTCGGGATATTCGGCAATGATATGAAATGTATCGGGCACTTCACGGGCATCCTTGAAGACATAGATTCCGCCCGAAGCGCTCACTTTTGAAGGAAATTGCGGCTTGTCCCAGCAAATGTTCAATGGAGCCACTACGTGGAAGAAAAGATCGGTGGCAATGCCGCCCGAGTAATCCCAATATTTGCGAAAACGGAAGAAGCGATCGGCATCGAACGGCCGTTTCGGAGCGGGACCCAGCCACATCGCCCAATCGATATGGTTATCGCCCGAGGCATCAGGACCAGCGCCCGGATCGATGGGCCAGTTCCACTCGCCTTCGATGGAGTTGCGATGATAGGAACCCTGGCTCATGATCATTTTACCGATCATGCCGTCGGCAATCGCCTTTTTGGCCTTGTACCACTGATCGGCGGAAGTAGTTTGCGAGCCGACCTGCAAAACACGCTTTGTCTCACGTGTAGTCTCTATAAGCTTGCGGGCTTCCTCGACGGTGTGACACATGGGCTTTTCAAGGTAGACATCCTTACCTTGATCCATGGCATCGAGTGCCACGTGCGCGTGCCAATGATCCGGGGTGGCTACGATCACCGCATCCACCTCGGAAAGTCCGATCATCTCCCTGTAATCGCCGAACGCCTTCGCTTTGTGTAACTCCGCCAACTCGCGCTTTCTCTTTTCGTAGACGTCGCACACCGCGACGATCTGGCAGGCATTATTGTTGGCCTCGGCGAACTGGCTGAAGGCGCGGGCATCGTAGTGGCCGCGACCGCCGCAACCAACCAGGGCGATGTTAATGCGGTCGTTGGCACCGATGACACGGGAAGGATTCAGCTTGTTCTTTGGTTTGGCGGCAGCAACTTTGGCGGCGAGGGAAACACCCGCAGTCAAAGTTCCGGTACGCTTCAGGAAATCGCGGCGATCAAATTGGTCCACAGGCGAAGCACTCTCCAAAGCGGCTATTGTATCGAAACCAGATCACATTCTAGTGACCATGAATGCGGACACACTCTAATAAATCGGCCAGCAGCCCGGCGAGATAAGTTCGAGAAGGTGACCGTCCGGGTCGCGAAAGTAGAGGCTGCGACCGCCACAATCCACTTCGCTTTCGATGGCGATGTCTTTGTCGTGCAGCCACTCACGCCAGGATTGCAGCTGATTCTCAGCTACGGCGAAAGCAAGATGGAGCCTGCCCTGTCCATCGTGCGGCGGAATTTTTCCGCTCGGACTCTCGGCACCTTCAGTCGAACCACCCACGCGGAAAAGCAGCAGAACCTGCCGCCCTGCCACGCTCAGAGCCCGCATCCGATCGTTCTCGCTGTGAATCACTGGAAAGCCAAACATCTCTTCATAAAATCCTGCGGAACGGTCCAAATCGGAAACGTAAAGCGCCGTCTCGAGCACGCCGTCTACTACTGGTCGCATGCTAACGATTCTCCTGATCCGCTACTGGCGGCGTATCATCCGGCTTGTAGTAAAACACGGCGCACTCCTTTGCGAGCACGCCGCCCCTAATCTCGAGGTCTTCCTGATACGCATCGGCGATCAGCTGCGCCGCATTGATGTGCCGTGCATCAAAGTACATCGCATGGACATCGCTTCGCCTTGCGCCGTACACAATTCGGCTTATCCGCGCCCAGACACATGCCGCCGCACACATGCTGCACGGCTGCAGAGTGACATAAAGCGTGAACCCCGAGAAATCGATTCTCTTTAACTTCTGCCCGAGTCTTCTAAGAGTAACAATCTCCGCGTGAGCTGTCGGATCATGACTTAAATGAGCTTCATTGTGTCCGCGAGCTATAACCTCTCCGTCGCGAACAATCACGCAGCCAACTTCCCCAGCGCCTGGCGTGCGGTCGCCAAGACCTGCTTCCGCTATCGCCTCGAGCATAAATTTTTCATCCAGTGATCGCGTGCTCAACTGTTGCGGCTGCAAATCAAGGCCGCGCCGGCTCACCATGATTGCCATAACCGAATCATCCTTTCACTTCATTGCGGATCTATATACACGACACTGAAAATCGCGGGTTGTTCTGGTACATTGCTCGAACGTTTATTCGTCCTTATACATTGATGGATACGCTCGTTTCATTTCGCTCGCGAGCTCCAGCGCATCCCCAATCTGTACCAACTCGCCTTTGCCGATTCCTGGGCAGCTTTTTGCTTCGTCTCTCCACTTTTTCGGGCTCTCCACAAGCTCGGGCCAATATGGATATAAACGGCACTGCGTGGGCTTCGCCGGATGAATGGAACAGCGTTGTGCGTGCAGAAAGTGACACTGCGCATTCAGTGGCTTGCGCAGACGCAGCAGAGTCGGATATCGGATAACATATTCCGCTTCAAACTCTGCTCCTGTCATGCCTAAGAATCGGGCGGCCCGCAACAGATCCTGCTCAGTTAGATAGACAAATCCGCGAACCTCACAGCACCTGCTGCAGCCCGGCTGGCATTCGAAACGCACACCATTTATTCTCGTAGGGCGCGTTTATACTTTCCACTAGTGTAAGTACTCCACGCCGTGAACCCGTGGTTCTCGGTGTAAAGCCGATATGCATAGTCGATGTTGGCTTTACAATCGAGCAGATCCCGCAAATTAACTCCCGGTCGCCTCAGATGCACGGTGTTGATCTGGAAGTAGCCCCAGTCAAGTGAGCCATCGGTGTTGTAGTGGTAGATTTCACACTTACCCGTCGGATTTTCCACCCGCTGGATCGCCAGCGCCGTTCGGCACGCCGGGCCAAATTTCTCACAGGTGTATTCCTGAAACGAGTTCAAAGAATGATGCTGTTCCTTACGGACTTGCCGTGTCACTGGAGTATCGATCCGCCGGGTCACGACCAGCGGTGACCGCAACCGCACTTCAATCGGCGACTGCAGTCCAAACATGTATGTATCGTGAATTCGCACGGCCGAGTATATGCCCGCTGCTCCAGCGAACAATGCGACCACACTCAGCCAAGCTGACCCAGAGCGAAGGTAAGAAAAATTAGAGACCCACTCCGGAAGCTTTGAGCGGTGGAAGATAGATGTTTCTATGAAAACTCGGGCCATGCGTTGTTGAATCAGCTCAACGGCTTGACTAAGTACATGACGGATGTCCGCCCAACTACTTAATGATAATCATCTCCTGAAAGGTTAAGAAATCTTAGAACAACTGTAGAGATGCTCACCTAATTGAAAAAGGTTTCCTCTTCAACCAAAAAACCCAATATTATCTGAGGAAACTTTCCTTCAATGGGGTGAATTGAACTTTCGCGGGAACATGACCCCGGGTACGTGTAGTTTGTTCTAAGCGTTATTCGCATCACCTTGCGGCGCTCTGGTCTGTGGAAAACCCACTCATGAACGAAATGTCTTCACAATTTCCGCGACTGTGAAAAACAAGCTCGAATCCGGTATTACTCCGGCGGGCACGACGTTTCCCGGCCGTGTCTTGTTATATCGGGCTTTGAACCAGCCAACCAGGGCAACAACTCTTCTCCATGTGAGCAGCGCTGCGATGACGGATATCGGTCCGATTGTGACTCCTTTTTTCATGCATGCCGGCTAGCAACTCAATTTCCGGCACGCTGACCCAACCAGATGCCACGCCGGCGAACGGCATTAGTACTATTGCACAGGTTGATCAGGCCATCGAAACTGGCAATGCTTACGTAAATATACATACAGCGGCGTACCCGAATGGTGAACTTCGTGGACAATTAGCCGTTTCTTCCACCGCCGCTCCCGAGCCTTCTAGCATTGGCTTGATGCTGGCCGCGGTACTTGGCGCTGGCATTCTGTTGGAAGCGCCGCCGCTTCGTCTTTCTCCAATGAAATACTAGGTTGAGTGCAATCCGGCAACAACCTTGTTGGTCTCGACCTTGGCACATCCAGCGTACGTGCTCTGCTATTTGATGAACGGTTTTCTAACTACCAAGGTCTTGGCCTCCAGAACAAATATCAATTCGTTACACGGCCGGATGGCAGTGTAGAAGTTGATCCGGGCCTCCTCCTGCAACTAACCTGCGAGTGCCTCGATGCGCTGCACGCCCAAATGCACCAAAAAGGATTGCGGGCAATAGGCGTCGCAATCAGTACGTTCTGGCATTGCTTCGTCGGCATCGATAACGATAACAAGCCCACGACGCCTATTGTTCATCTGTTTGACACGAGGTCCGGCCGGCAGATGGAGCAGCTTACTACTACCTTCGACGCGGCTTGGCTGCATGCCATCACAGGATGCATGCCCCATACCAGCTATTGGCCAGCGAAACTTCTATGGCTGCGGGAAATGCGCGCCGATCAATTTGCAAAGACGGCTAAGTGGATCTCCGTTGGTGAGTACCTTTTGCTTGCGCTCACCGGCGCAGGGGCCGAGTCGACCTCGATGGTATCGGCCACAGGCATCTGGGACCAGCGTCAGAACGATTACTGCGTGGAACTCCTGGAGATGATCGGCATCAAACGCGAGCAACTTGCAGCGATAGAAACTCTGGACGTGCCCCGCAAATCTCTACGCCCGGAGTTCGCCGCGCGCTGGCCTCTATTTCAAGACATTCCGTGGTATCCGGCGTACGGTGATGGAGCCTGCAACAGCATCGGAAGCGGCTGCTGTAATCCGGATCGTTTCGCTCTGATGGTCGGTACCAGCGGTGCTATGCGGGTGGTCATTAAGCAGGATTACGTCACCATCCCGGCGGGCATCTGGTGTTATCGCGTCAACCGGCAACGCTTCATTCTCGGCGGAGCGATTTCAAATGGCGGCGAGGTCTTTCGGTGGGCAACTCGCACTCTGCTGCTGCCTGAAGATGCCGAAGAGAAGATTGCAACGCGCTTGCCCGGCTCACATGGGCTGACAATGCTTCCGTATTTCGCTGGTGAACGATCCCCCTATTGGCGGCCGGAACTGCGTGCCACCGTCAATGGGATGAGCCTGGCGACGGAACCGCTCGACATTCTGCAAGCTTGCCTTGAGAGCGTGGCATTACGTTTCAAACAGATTTATCTTCTCTTGAACCGGCCATTCGCGGTGCCGGCCCAGGTGATTGCCTCCGGCGGGGCTTTATTGAAATCGCGTGTCTGGCTTCAGATGATGGCGCACGCGCTCGCTCATCCGATCATTGAGTGCTTAATTCCCGAGGCATCGAGCCGCGGCGCAGTCATGATCGCGGCTGAGCAGATGAGACTCATTTCAAACCTGGACGATGTACCTGTAGAACTCGGCGCCACGTTCGACCCCAAGGAATCGAGCAGTGCGGTCTTCGATCGCATGATGCAGCGCGACAGCAAACTGTTCGATGCCTTGTACGGCTCGCACTCGCGTTTCGAACCGCCCGAACACACGACGCCTATCGGAAACACAGCCGCACCCTTTTCGACCGCGTGAAGCATCGCAAGCTGAGTAGCGGCCGGTGGGCGGTTTCGAGTACAACTAATAGAAACGCCATGAGTGCGCTTGTTCATCCGGTCGAGAACCGCGCGGCGGGTCTGGCTGCCATTGCCGTTAAGAATCTCGTCAAACGCTACTCAAAAGCCAAGACAAACGCGGTAGATGGCGTTTCGTTTGAGGTCAAGCGCGGCGAGATTTTTGGCTTACTCGGTCCTAATGGCGCAGGCAAAACCACCACCATCGGTATCCTAACGACGGCCATTCTACCCACTCAAGGTTCGGCCTCCATTATGAACATCGACGTGGAGCAGGATCCGATCGGAGTCAAGCAGCGTATTGCGGTCGTTCCGCAGCAGAGCAATCTCGATCGTAGTCTGCGCGTGCGCGAGATCCTGACCTTTCACGGCGCGTATCACGGAATGGGTCGCAAAGCGCGCGAGGCTTTGGCGGACCAGTTGCTCGATCAGCTTGGTTTAGGCGGACGCAAGAACGAAAAGGTGAACAAGTATTCGGGCGGCATGGCGCAGCGGCTCATGATTGCAAGAGCGCTGATGCATGAACCGGACGTGCTCTTCCTGGATGAGCCGACGAATAACCTCGATCCGCAGTCCCGCCTCTTCCTGTGGGACAAAATCCGCGAAATGAACTCACGTGGCTTGACTATTCTGCTCACTACGCACGACATGGAGGAGGCGGACAAGCTCTGCCGACGTATCGCCGTTATGGACCACGGCAAAATTCTGGTTGATCAAACGCCCGAGGAGTTAAAGAAGATGATCCCGGGGGGCACCGTGCTCGAGATCCTGACTTATTCCAAAGATGGCGCTGAGAGTGTCGCCTCCAGGCGGATTATTGCGGCGCTCAGTGCGTTGCCGGGAGCGCCCAAAGTAGATCCCGTCGAAGCGGCCCAGGACGAAAATACCGAGCCGGGTCAACAGGCGTTTCGTATCTATGCCGATCGAGTTAATGATTTGATCGGGCCGGCCGCGCAAGCCGTGCTTGCAACGGGCGCCGAAGTTCGTAACTTAAGCGTCAAGCAACCCTCGCTCGAAGAAGTCTTTATCTTTCTGACCGGAAGGCATTTGCGCTAATGGCTGAAGCTCTGCCAGGAGTCATGCAACGCCCGCATGGGTTCGAAAGCCGCATGCCGCTTGCGATCAACGCCTTCGTCGCCATGCTTCGCCGTGACCTCGTCGTGACCGGCCGTGAGTTCATTCCGTTTCTGCTGCAGGCTCTTATGCAGCCCCTTTTTTTTCTCTTCATTTTTGGTAAGGTTTTGCCCCGCATTGGTCTGGCGGCTGGTAATTTCGCCGCCCTCATGCTCCCCGGCATCGTGGCGCTGACCGGAATGATTGCCGCCATGCAAGGCGTCACTCTGCCGCTGGTGCTCGATTTGGGTTTTGCCCGCGAGATTGACGACCGGCTGCTTTCTCCGCTTCCCGTGTGGTGGGTGCCGCTCGAAAAAGTACTATTCGCGGCCATGCGCGGCACCATCGCAAGTTCCGTTATATTTCCTCTCGGTTGGTTGATTCTAGGCAGCGGCTTTGCCGTGAGAACTGACCGTGTATCGGTACTAATTGGCATGGTCGTGCTGACCGGCTTCGTCGGCGCCACCATCGGACTGCTCATGGGTACCATCATCAAGCCCGACCAGATCAGTCTCATGTTCACTCTCATCTTTACGCCGCTGCTTTTTACTGGCTGCACTTACTATCCCTGGGGCGCGCTCTTTCATATCCGCTGGTTTCAGGTGTTGACGTTGCTCAATCCACTTACTTACGCAGCCGAAGGCTTGCGCTACGCCATGGTGCCGCCCATCAACGGCCATGATTTTCCGACACTCGGCCTGCGATGGATTTTGTGCGCCCTCGGGATATCGGTCGTTGCCATGTTTTATCTCGGTACGCGTACGTTTCGCCGGCGAGTCATTACATAGATGTCAAACTTGAAGACGGGTTGAATGAACGAACCATCGCCTGATTCGTCTTCGGCAAACCCGAGAGCGGCCTTTCAATACCCGAACTTTCGTTTTTATGCACTGGCTCGTTTCCTGGTCACGATCTCGTCGGAGATGCAGTCGGTGGCCGTCGGTTGGCAAGTGTACGAACTCACTCACCGGCCGCTTGATCTCGGCTTTGTTGGGCTCGCGCAATTCCTGCCGGGTATTTGCCTGTTCCTGCTCGCCGGACACACGGCCGATCGTGTTCCGCGCCTACGCATCCTTCGCACCTGTTACGCATCGTTCTCGATCTGCTCTCTGCTGCTTTTGGGTTTGACCTTGCACGGGCTGCATTCGGCTCTTCCGATTTATGCGGTGCTTCTGTTGAATGGCACCGTGCGAGCGTTCAATGCTCCTGCTAGTCAGGCATTCGTACCGCTCCTGGTTGCGGAGAGAGATTTTCCCAATGCTGTCGCCTGGAGCGCTTCTATTTTTCAAACCGCCACCATCGTCGGGCCGATGATCGGAGGCCTGCTCTATGGCATAACGGGTAATCCGGTTCCGGTCTATTGCTGCGCGGCCGCCGCTTATTCCATCGGCCTCCTCAGCGTCGCGCGAGTCAAGCTCAGTCAGCCGATCCGCGCGCACGGCGGAGCCGCGCCCAATTTAGTCCTCGATGGCATGAAATTTATCTGGCGCAACCAATTTATCCTCGGAGCTATGTCGCTCGATTTGTTTGCGGTCTTGCTGGGCGGCGCAGTAGCACTGCTGCCGGTCTACGCCCGCGAGATTCTGAAGATTGGCGCCATTGGCTTAGGAATTCTGCGCAGCGCGCCGGGAGTCGGTGCCGTTCTGATGAGTATCACCGTTGCCCATTGGCCGTTGCGGCGAAGGGCGGGTGCCATCATGCTCTGGTGCGTCTTTGGATTTGGCATCGCCACGGTTGTCTTCGGCCTTTCACATAACTTCTGGCTTTCGCTATTCATGCTCTTTTTGACCGGCGCGACTGACACCGTCAGTGTAATTGTTCGCTCTACCATGACGCAGCTCGCAACCCCCGACCACATGCGCGGCCGCGTCAGCGCGGTCAACATGGTATTTATCGGCGCTTCGAACGAGGTGGGGCAGTTCGAATCAGGTCTGACTGCGCAATGGTTCGGCACGGTGGCCGCGGTGGTGCTCGGCGGCATCGGAACAATGGCCATCGTAGGATTATGGGCCCTGCTTTTCCCTGGGTTGCGGAAACTCGACACGCTCCAGCCAGCCATTATTGATCCGCCGCTCGCCGAAGCGACCACCGCGCATGGCGGACCTGACAATGAATGAGTCGCGTGGTGAACAAACCATCTCGCGCCTGCGTAATTACTATTGCTAAGCTCGTGATTCATGAATAGTCGGCTTCGAAAAATTCCGGCCTGGGCAATCATCGCATTACTCGCGCTCTTGCTCAGCGCCGGACGGCTATCGGCCGCGGTCGACGTTGACAAGCTGCCCAAGCCAACCGGCTATGTCAGTGATCTCGCCCACGTGCTCGACGCCGGACAAGAGCAGCAACTCGAAGCGTTCTGCAGCAAAGTCGAGCAGCAGTTAGGCGTTCAGTTTGCGCTTGTCACCATCGACACGCTCGACGGTCAGCCAATTCGGGACACAGCACTCGCTATCGGCCGCAAATGGGGCGTCGGCAACAAAGAGAATCAAGGAGTCTTGTTACTACTCGCGATAAAAGATCGTCAAAGCGACATAGAAACCGGTCGCGGCATTGAGCCCTTTATCACCGATGGTTTCGCGGGAAGCACGCTGCGCGCTATGCGCCCCGACTTACGGAACGGCAATTACGGACAGGCATTAGCGACCGCCGCCCGTTCAATGGCAGCGCAGATTGCGCAGGGCAAGGGAATCAACTTCTCCGATGCAAGTCTTCCCGAGCGTCGCGTTCAAGACACCCATCGCGATGGAGGTATTCCTTTTCCGTTGATCATCTTCGGTATTTTTGTCCTGCTCTGGCTATTTAGCCGGTTGGGCGGCGGTCGAGGCGGCGGTGGCTATCGCGGTGGCGGTGGCGGCGGTTTCTTAACTGGTCTCTTGCTTGGAAACCTTCTGGGCGGTGGCCGACGCGATGACTGGGGCGGCGGTTGGGGCGGAGGTGGCTTCGGCGGCGGATCGAGTGGCGGAGGCGGCTTCGGTGGCTTTGGGGGCGGAGATTTCGGCGGAGGAGGCGCCAGCAGCAATTGGTAAACGACAAAACAGTAACCGAAGCAAGCGCCAAGCTACCAGAGTTGACCGAGCGCTTGAAAAAGACTTTCGGCGAGAAGCTGGTTTCCGTCGTCTTGTATGGCTCTGCCGCTAGCGAGGATTGGAATCGGAGTTTCTCCGATTTAAACGTCCTCTGCGTATTGCAGCAAATATCGCCGCAGGAATTGCGCGCGAGCCAACCCATCCTTCATTGGTGGCGAGCGGCCGGTAACCCTCCGCCCTTACTTCTAACAGCGGAGGAAGTACAAAGCTCGACTGATTGTTTTCCGATGGAATTCCGTGACATGCAGCAGTACCGGCGCGTTCTCTTCGGTGCGGATGTGATTGAGAATCTCGTAGTCGATCATAAGTTTTATCGGGCACAGGTCGAACATGAATTGCGTGCCAAGCAGCTGCGGTTGCGGCAGCGCGCGGCCGAGGTGCTGTCGGAGCCCGACCGGCTGCACCGATTGATGGCCGATTCCGTCTCTACCTTTTGCGTGCTGGGCCGCCACGCCTTGATTCTGGACGGCCAGGCGGCAGTATGGAGCAAGCGAGAGATCGTAGCCGCCTTGGAGAAGACAATCGGCTACGCGCTCACCGGGTTTGGCGACTTGCTCGCGGCCCGCGCGGATCCGAAGGTCAAACTACAGGGTGCCGGCAGCGTAGCGCTACTCGATCGCTATCTGATGGACGTAGCCGCCCTGGTGCATTTTGTAGATAAACTGGGAACTCATTCATAGAAACTCGAACCACAGGAGATGGTATGAAGGCCGGATTAGTAGTAGTCGGGGTAATTGTTCTCGCGGTTTTAATTTTCGGTGGTCAACTTATGAGCGGTAGAAACACGCTTGTAACCGAAAAGAATGAAATCGACTCTCGTTGGGCTCAAGTTGACAACGATATGAAGCGGCGAGCGGATCTCATACCGAACCTGGTGGAAACTGTGAAAGGCTTCGCCAAGCAAGAGCAGACCGTGATTGGCGAAGTGACCAATGCGCGGGCGGCACTGCTCGGCGCGCATAGCAAACAGGAAGAAATTGGCGCTAATAGCCAGCTCACTGGCGCTTTGGGCAGATTGTTAGTTTTGCAGGAGAACTATCCGCAACTCAAGTCCAATGAGAACTTCTTGCGCTTACAGGACGAACTCGCCGGAACTGAGAATCGCATTGCGGTGAGCCGCCGCGATTACAACCTGGCAATTCAAAAGTACAACACCGACGTCGAGCTTTTTCCGCGCAATATTGCCGCGTCCATTTTTGGCTTTCGCAAGGATGATGCTTACTTCAAAACGACCGAAGAGGAGAAAAAGGTCCCACAGGTGAAGTTCTAAGATTCCGGCTCATCTATCTCGCCGAGATCCTCGGCCACTTTGCTGTAGCGTTTGAGCACTGATAAGCTTGCGCTCGAACTAAACCCAGCTGTACGCAGCCGCCGGTAAGCCGACGCAAAATTCTTCTCTTCCTGGAAGAAGCTCCGGAGATCTTTTCCACGGTATTTTCGAACCAGAAACTGTTCCGCCAGCGTATGCTCATCGGTTTCAGCGAAAGTAGCCGCGACCGCTTTGTCGGCGACGGAAGGGGCGATTCGCCTGGCGCGCAACTCATGTAGCACCCGGAATTGTCCAAATCCCTGATTTGCAAGTCTCGATGCCGCGAAAGCCTCGGAAAACTTTTTGTCGTCCGCGAATCCATACTCTTGGAGCTTCGTCATAACACCGGCCACGTCACTCGCCTGCTCCGCTTTGGTCAGCAACTTCTTCCGCAATTCATACATCGAATACGCTCGTTCGCCTAGCACTCGTAGGGAGTAATTCCAAAGGCCGTCGGCGTCTAGCTTTTTGGGAGGACGATTGCGAGCCATCCTGTTGAAACGTTTGCTACTGTAGCACGCTCTACACAGTTGTAAAGTTTAGATAGAATAGCAGCGAAAAGACGAGAAAGGAAGGATTTTAGAAAATGGAGGAAAAGAACGGGTTTGGGTATTTCCTGTTGGGCTTAGGCATAGGTGTGGCAGCCGGTTTACTGTGGGCGCCGAGATCTGGTGAAGAGACTCGCGCACTTTTGGCCGACAAGGCTGGCGAAGGTGCTGATTTCATTAAGAGCCGGGCGCAGGATGGAACTGATTACCTAAAGCAGCGCACGGACGATCTTAAGAGTTCTGCTTCCGATTTGTACGACAAAGGCCGAAGCACAGTGTCGCAGCAGAAAGAGAACTTGAGCGCCGCTGTTGAGGCCGGCAAACAGGCGTACCGCGATGCTGTCGGAGACGTAAAAGCGGCCGCCTCCAAGGCAGACAGCAACTTCAACACGAGCACCGACTAAGGGGTTTACCAAGAAACTTAACGCTTGGTTCCAGATGGATCAAAATACTCTTTTAACCATCTTTGTGGCTGTCGCCGCGATTGCTCTGCTCATTCAGGCAATTGCCCTGGTAGGTATGTTTCTGGTGGCCCGAGACGTTAAAGCCAAGGTGTTCGAGCTTTGGCCTCAAATCTCGGAGATTGTAGGGATTGCTAAGAAGACTGCTGCGGGAGCGGAGAAACACGTAGATAAGATCGGCGTCACCAGCGCCGGCATTCTTGAACTGACAAAACAGCAGGTTCTGAAAGTGGACGAGTTGCTGAATGATGCGTCGACTCGGGCAAAGGTGCAAATGGAACGAGCCGAAATGGTGCTGGATGACACCATGACTCGCGTGCAGAGCACTGTCTCGGTAGTACAGCGCGGCGTTATTCGCCCGATCCGCGAAGTCCACGGCTTGGTAAGCGGGGTCCGGACGGCGGTGCAGTATTTCGGCCGGGCCTCTCGCTCAACCGTCGATCACGCAACGTCCGATGAGGAAATGTTCATTTGAGTTCGTCCCGAGATACTTTTCGCCGGCTCGCCACTTTCCGAGTAGCGCCACGTACAAAGGAATCGGATATGACAAGGCGACCCATTTTTCATTTCAAGGCGGCCACCGGTTTCGGCGGGGTGGTAGACGGAACTGTTTCGAGCCCTAGTCCTGAAAAACTATCGCGCGAGCTCATCAAACAGGGACTGATTCCTGTTCGTATCTGGCGGGAACGCCCCGCCAGTTCAAGTTTTTGGGGAAGCATTACCTATTTACTGGCAAGCTTGGCCCGGCGGGCTAGGACCTCGGTTCGCAACGCCTCGTAAGTTTTCTCATCAGAACTTCCTCATCGAAATAGTTTCATAGCGGCCCGATAAGATCAGTGAGCCGCCATGATTTTTGCCAAACGAACAGCTGTCTCGGCAATTGAGCTGACTATTACGCTTTTCACTCTTTTGTTGCTGTCTCTCGGTGTCGTGAACCTTTTAGGATTCTTGCTCGCTCTCTCATTACGCCCACCCCAACAACAGGTTCATGCCAGGCGTCAACTTGAGGCGGAAAAACTGGTCTCCGAGCAACTCTAACGGTTTTGCCGAAGCTTAACTGGTCTCCGCAGATTACTTGGAGGGGCCAGTCATCGCTTCCGCTCGCACCCACTTGTCGAATTCCGCGCCTGTCAAATGCCCAAGCTTAACGGCGGCCTCCCTCAAGCTTGAGCCCTCGACGTGCGCGGTATGGGCAATCTCGGCAGATTTGTCATAACCGACCACCGGACTGAGAGCCGTCACGAGCATCAACGAATTCTGGACGTATTGCGCCACTTGCGAGCGGTTCACGTCGATGCCCTCCGCACAAAACTCTCGAAAACTCCGGCAGCTATCGCTCAGCAACCGGACGGAGTGCAGAAAGTTGTGCACAATCACGGGTTTGAAAACATTGAGCTCAAAATTGCCTTGGGAGCCCGCAAACCCGATCGCGGCATCATTCCCCATCACCTGTACGGCCACCATCGTCATGGCCTCACACTGCGTCGGATTGACTTTGCCCGGCATAATGGAAGAGCCGGGCTCGTTTTCCGGAATCGTGATCTCGCCGAGTCCACAACGCGGGCCGGAAGCCAACCACCGAATATCGTTCGCAATCTTCATTAGGGAAGCCGCGAGGGTTTTCAACATGCCGCTAGCCGCCACCAATTCATCGTGAGCCGAAAGCGCCGCAAATTTATTCGGATGGGAGCGAAACGGTAAGCCAGTTAGGTCCGCTATCTTGCGCGCCGCTCGTTCGGCGAATTCGGCAGGAGCATTAATCCCTGTTCCGACGGCCGTCCCTCCAATTGCCAGGTCATACAACCCGTCGAGGGCGGTTTCCAACCGATCCACGTCACGATCGAGCAGCGCCACCCACCCTGAAAACTCCTGGCCAACGGTCAGCGGAGTCGCATCCTGCAGGTGAGTGCGTCCGATTTTCACTACGTCTCGGAACGCCTCCGCTTTGACGCACAGCGTATCGCGCAGTTGTTCCACGGCCGGAATCAGCGCCCGCTTGAGGCGGATCGCAGCCGCAATGTGCATGGCGGCGGGAAAGGTGTCATTTGAAGACTGCGACATGTTCACATGGTCATTCGGATGAATCGGCTTCTTGCTTCCCATCACGCCTCCAGCCGATTCGATGGCCACGTTCGAAATGACTTCGTTGGCGTTCATATTGGTTTGGGTTCCACTGCCTGTCTGCCAGATATGTAGGGGGAAATGTGAGTCCAACTCGCCGTCGATGACGCGGTCGGCGGCTTTCACAATGTACTTGGTGTGTTCTTCGGAGAGCTTCCCGAGATCGCGGTTGACCAGGGCGGCCGCCTTCTTGAGAACCCCGAAAGCACTGATCAACTCCGGTGGCATGCGATCGTCTCCTATATCGAAATAACGGAGCGAGCGCTGCGTTTGCGCACCCCAATAGCGATCGGCGGGCACATCCATTTTGCCCATGCTGTCTGATTCAATACGTGTAAAACCCTGCATCTCTTTCATTCTCTAACGTAGTTGGCAGACGCGCATAGCGTGATACCATCGGAGAGATCCGAAACCCTGCCCTCGGGCTAGTCCATCCGTGTACAACCCATGAGATTGTCTCGTGCCCGCGCAGGAGTTTTCGAGAGGACACTGCGGTGTCCCGAAACGGGGTTAGAGTAGTTTCGAGTGTTGCAAATCGTTCCCTCGATATTCGCGGCTGATTTCACGCGATTAGGCCAGGAAATCGCGCGGGTGCAAGAGGCCCAGGTTCAAATGATCCATGTAGACATCATGGACGGCCATTTTGTACCTAATTTCACGATGGGAACACCGATTACTGAATCCATCCGGCGCACGACCGACGTCAAACTCGATCATCATCTTATGATTGAGGATCCCGATACTTACGCCCCCATCTTCATCAAAGCGGGAGCGGATTGCGTCAGCGTCCATTACGAGGTTTGCCGGAATCTCGACCGGACCCTGCACATGATTCAGGATCTCGGGGCTAAGGCGGGCGTCGTCATCAATCCGGCCACTCCGGTCATGCTCCTGGAAAACGTTCTCGATATCGCGGATTACATTCTGGTGATGAGTGTCAACCCGGGATATGGGGGGCAGCAGTTTATTCCGAATTCTTTACGCAAAGTCAGCCAGTTGGTCCGTTTGCGGACCGAGCGACAGCTGGGTTTTGCCATCGAAATCGACGGAGGGGTCGGCCCGGAGAATATCGCCGACGTGGCGCGCGCCGGTGTAGATTGGGTAGTCGCCGGTTCGTCTGTGTTCGGCACGAAAGATCCGGCGCAGGCAGTCCGAAATATGCAACAGAGTGCTCTTGAGGCATTCGAGGTCAAGGTTTAGTTCTTATGCTTTCTTATCCGATACGGCCGCGTACAGCCGCGCTACTCCTACTTTCGGCGGGACTTATTTCGAGTTCGTGTACGCACAAATACGAAACACCCATCGCGAAGAACACGCAGCAGCCCGACAAGGTGTTGTTCGACCAGGCCATGAAGGACATCGAGCACGGCCGGTATGAGACCGCCCGCATTTCACTCAATACCTTGATGAACACCTATGAATCGAGCGAGTACATGGCGAAGGCCAAGCTAGCGGTGGCCGACAGCTGGTACCGCGAGGGCGGCGCCAACGGCATGGCTCAAGCCGAGGCTGAGTACAAAGACTTCATCTTGTTCTATCCGGGCATGGAAGAAGCTGCCGAGGCGCAGAACCGCGTCTGCCAGATTCACTATCGCCAGATGGACCGCAGCGACCGCGACTGGACGCAAAGCTTGCGGGCAGAAACCGAATGCCGCGCCGTCTTGCAGCAGTTCCCCAATAGCAAGTTTGCGCCGCAGGCGGCCCAACGGCTACGTGACATTCAGGAAAGCCTTGCCGAGCACGAATATGTGGTAGGCGATTTCTATTGGAGGCGCGACATGAACCCGGCCGCCGCAAACCGCATGAACGCCGTGGTCGATCAGTATCCTCTTTACAGCAAATCAGGCGATGCGCTTTACGAAGCGGGTGATGCCTATTCCAAGATGGGTCCCCGATATCGCAAATCAGCCGTCGAGATGTTCGATCGCATCGTGCAAGAGTATCCGTTAAGTAAGCGCGCCGAGGAGGCCAAAAAACGGCTGGAGGACATGGAAGCGCCCATTCCGAAGGTGGATCAGGCCGCTCTCGACCGCGAAAAGTACGACGAAGAAAATTATCATAAACCCGGCATGGTGAGCAGATCCATGGCCTGGCTGCATAGTGGTCCGGATGTCTCGCACGCGGCCAAATCCGGAGCGCCGACCATGACCGATCCGAAGCGTACCGTCCCCGCCAGTGTGCCGGTAGTGAATAATACTGGCTCAACAGCTGGTGGCGTCGGTACCGGCACCACCGATGTCAGCGCCAGCACAGTCGGCCCGAACAGCGCTCTCGACAAGAACCCCGATGCACGCACCGGTACCACCAACACCGGCACCCCTAACGCTACTGCCACGACTGGCCAGACAGCTACCCCGCAGACTGGCGCGCTGCCGACTAATCGCGATGCCGATCTGAAGAAGTATCGCGAGAGGATGGCTAAGAAACAGGAAAAGCTGGACAAGAAGAAAAAGAAGAAGGAAGAAGAGGCGGGTAGCAAGGAAAACCAGCCCTCGAATGCAACCACGAATGGCACGCCGGCCTCAGCGGCCGCCGCTCCGGCGAACAGCACCCAGCCTCCTCCGCAATGAGCCGGATTCTGCTCGCGGACGATAGTCCGCAGGCCCTGCGCTTGGCCGAACAGATCCTGACTGGCCAGGGGATGGAAGTCGTCAGTATCACGGACGGCGCCACTGCACTTCGCCGATTGGGCGATGTGAACCCGGACCTGTTGATCACGGATGTATTTCTGCCCACCAGGAACGGGTTCGAAGTAGCGCGCTTCCTGCGGTCGCAGGAACAATATCGTCACCTGCCGATCATCTTTGCGGCTGCTCCCGCCGACGAATTCAACGAACAGGATGCTAGCAACGCAGGCGCCGATATCATTTTGCGCAAGCCCTTTGAAGCGTCTGCGTTGTTGGGCGCCGTACAGAAGCTCTTGGCCTCCAGCCAGGGGAAACGGAAGGCGCAGAACGCAACGCCTGTTGCAGCTTTTGACCGTCATTCTGTTCGGGCAGCTGTGACCTTGGCGCTCGATACCGCCATGCCTAATCTGATTGAAGAACTAACCGAGCGAGTCCTGCTGGCTCTGTCCCATCAGTAGAATGTTCTTAGAGCGCAAACGGCGCGGACGCGCGCCCGTTTTGCACGTGTCTTAAGAGCATGCCTGAAAATACCTTTGATATCGCTTCTAAAATTGATCTCAACGAGGTGCTGAATGCCGTTCAGCAGACCTCTAAAGAACTTCTAACTCGTTATGACCTGAAGGACAGTAAATCCTCTGTGGAGCTAAACGAAAAAGAACACAAAATTCTTCTGGCCAGCTCGGATGAGTACAAACTCAAGGCAGTCACTGAAATCCTGGGGCAAAAACTTGTCAAGCGCAACGTCCCGCTCAAGGGCCTTGAATACGGCCCAATTGCAACGGCGTCAGCCGGCAGCGTGCGCCAGGAGATTTCGCTCCAGCAAGGCATCCCCACTGAGAAAGCCAAGGACATCGTGAAGCTGATTAAAGACAGCAAGCTGAAGGTACAAGCCAGCATTCAAGGAGACGTGGTCAGGGTCTCCGGTAAGGATCGCGACACCCTGCAGCAAGTCATCTCATTGATGAAGGGCAAGGATTTCGGCATCGACATGCAGTTCACAAATTACCGAACGAACTGATGGCTCGGCGGATCGAGTCCCTGTTCCTTTCGGGCGAAGCCGGCAGGCTGGAGGCGCTGCTCGAAGAGCCGGAAGACCGCGAACCCGTCGAATCGGCGGTGGTTTGTCATCCTCATCCCCAATTCGGCGGGACCATGCATAACAAAGTAGTGTATCGACTCGCACGCGGTTTGCGGCGCACCGGCTGCGTTGTCTTACGATTCAATTACCGCGGCGTAAATCTGAGCGAGGGAGCTTACGCCGAAGGAATCGGCGAGACCGAGGATGCCCGCGTCGCGCTCCAGGAATTATCCCAACGTTATCCCGATCTGCCCCAGATGGCCGCCGGATTTTCGTTCGGGTCCCGAGTTACGCTGCGCTTGGCGGCCAGTGAATCCGCCATTCGCAGGGTGATCGTAGCCGGCTATCCTACCCGCATCGCCGAACGTGAGATCGCTTACCAATTGAGAATTCCCAAGTATTTTGTTCAAAGCACGTCCGACGAATTTGGCCCGCGTTCTGAACTCGAGCAGTTTTTCGCGGCGCTACCCGAACCGAAGCATCTCGATTGGGTTGCTTCCGCCGATCATTTTTTTAAGGACGGTTTGGATGCTTTGGAGCAAGTGGTGGAATGTATCGGCCTCAGTCGCACCTGAGGGCCGTCACTGCCGGCGCATCTGACGCGCTACAATTCGCGCAGCGCGCTGGCTGATTAGGTCGGCGACCTTGCTCAACAGCTCCGGTAAGTCCTCTGGTTTTATGAGCATCGAGCGATGAACGCCAGTTCGTTTGGTTTGATAGGTAGTTAGAATGGCAGTTGCCGGCTTGTAGTCCATCAATCTGGCATGGGCTAGAACGCGGAGTCCCGCCTCGGGCGATTCCATCTGTAAGTCGCTCAAAACAAGCGCATACTGTTGCTCGTCCAGCTTACCGACCGCCTCCGCCGCCGATGCAGCCGCATCCACGAAATAGCCGCCCGCTTCCAGTACTGTTTTCAGGGTAAGCCGGGAAGTCACGTCGTCGTCCACGAGCAGAACACGCGCGAGTTCAAGGTCCTGATTCAACGATTCGGGCGGTGTCCGTAGCATGTAAGGTGCCTTTTCCGACTACAGTGTAAACGAAAATTACAGTTTCCCCATAGCAAATAGTTCAGCGCCCGAACACTCTGTGGAAGATCGCATCCACATTCTTCAACTGACGGTCGACCGAAAACACTTCGGCTAACCTTTCGGCTGGAAGGTAGCGAGTAATCGTCGGATCTCGTTCGATAGCGTTGCGGAAATCAGATTCACCATCCCAAGCCTCCATAGCGTGTCTCTGAACGAGCGCATAAGCCTCCTCGCGGAGCATGCCGGCGGCCGCCAAATCAAGCAAGAGTTGCCCCGAAAACACCAGCCCACGTGTACTGTCGAGATTGCGCCGCATCCGATTCGTGTCCACCACCAGTCCGGAGACCAGCCAGCTAGTTTTGGCCAGCAGATAATCGATCAGAATGGTCGAATCGGGCAGAATCACCCGTTCGACGGAAGAATGCGAGATATCCCGCTCGTGCCACAACGGCACACTCTCGAAAGCTGCTTGAGCATTAGCCCGCACAACCCGGGCTAGGCCTGAGATTTGCTCAGCAGTGACCGGATTGCGTTTGTGCGGCATGGCGGACGAACCCTTTTGCCCGCCGGCAAACGGTTCGGCTGCTTCACGAACTTCCGTCCGCTGCAAATGACGTATCTCCACGGCGATCTTTTCCAAACTGGAGGCGATACCAGCCAAAGTAGCGACAAAGTGGGCGTGCAGATCCCGCGAAAGAACCTGCGAACTGATGGGAGCTGCCCGCAAACCGAGTCGGGAGCAGATCTTCTCCTCCGCCGCCGGGCCAATGTGAGCAAACGTACCAACTGCGCCTGAAATTTTGCCGACGCGCATCTCTTCAGCCGAATTTGCGAAACGAACCCGATGCCGCTCGATCTCATCCCACCACAACGCCACCTTCAATCCAAAGGTAATCGGTTCGGCGTGCATGCCGTGGGTCCGGCCGATCTGAATCGTATTTTTGTGTTCCCAGGCGAGTTTTTCTAGCTTTTCCGAGAGCTCCTTTAGATCAGCGGTAATGATGCCGGAAGCGTCACGGATCTGCAGGGCCTGGGCGGTATCGACGACGTCGTTCGAAGTTAGCCCGAAGTGCAGCCAGCGGGAAGATTCGGCCACACCGCCCGCTTTCAATTTTTCGGCGACGGCAGTCGTGAACGCGATGACGTCATGCCGTACCCCCGCTTCTATCTCCTGCACGCGTCTAAGCTCAAAAGCGGCATGCTGCCGTAAATCGGCCGCCGCCTCCTGGGGCACTTCGCCAGTTTCGGCCAAAGCTTCCGACGCGGCCAGTTCCACCGCGAGCCAGCATTCATATTTATGCTGCTCGCTCCAGATAGCGCCCATCGCCGGGCGCGTGTAGCGTGCGATCATTCTGTGTTTATTGTGCCAAGCAGCAAAAAACGCCTCCTGCCGCATAAAGTAGAGAAGGTGAGTACGAAATGCCCAATGACTGCCTCGTGCCGAGCCATTCCGCGGCGAGATTTCCTGAAAGTCCTGGGCGCCGCAACTGCCTTTGAGTCCGGCAGCAATGCTATCGCCTCCTCTGATCGTTACATTGCAATTGTGGTCGATGCGGATGATCCGGTTGCCGCGAGCGTTCCGGTGAAGTGGGCCGCAGGCCAGCTCCGCGAGGCGATTGTTGCGAAGGGCTGGAATTGCGAGGTCGTATCATCCATGGACCAACTCAAGGATTCCACGTTTTGCGTGGTAGCGGCCGCCTCCGCCTCAAGGCTGGCGGACGGTTTCCCCGGCGCTAGCGCACCGCTCGCGGGTACCGAGAGTATTCGCATGATGCCGGGACACATGTCGAGAAACGCAGCCGTATTGGTTTCTGGAAGCGATCCTCGAGGCTTCGTTTATGGCCTTCTCGAATTGGCTGAACGGGTCAGGTTCAGCACCGATCCGATAGCCGTACTGCACCTGCGCGGAGCCTTCGAAGAGAAATCCGCGAACGAAGTAAGAAGCGTCGCACGGGCGTTCTGCAGTGAGATCGAAGACAAATCCTGGTTTTACGACAGGAACTCATGGCGAGAATATCTGGACATGCTCGTCGCAAGCCGGTTTAATCGCTTTAATCTCGCCTTCGGCTTTGGATACGACTTTCCCTCTCACGTGACGGGCGACTACTTTCATTTTGTTTATCCTTACCTGGTCGATGTTCCCGGTTACCAGGTACGAGTTATCCGGCTGGTGAACGAGCCGGGCCCGCTTTCAACCGAAGAACGAAACAAAAACTTTGAGACGCTCCGTTTTATTGCCGCCGAGACAGCCTCGCGAGGACTCGAATTCCAGTTGGGTATTTGGACCCACGCTTACCAGTGGACTGATAGCCCGCGCGCTGATCACCGAATTGAAGGGTTAACGCCTGAATTGCACGCCGCGTATTGCCGTGATGCTTTGGCAATCATTCTGAAGGCGTGCCCTGAAATTCAAGGACTCACGCTGCGAGTTCATGGTGAAAGCGGAATTCCCGAGGGAAGCTATTCGTTCTGGAATACGCTGTTTAGGGCGGTTTCCACTTGCGGACGCAAGATTGAAATCGATATGCATGCCAAAGGCGTCGACCAGCGCATGATCGATCTGGCCGCGGATACAGGCATGCCGGTGAAATTAGGAGCCAAGTATTGCGCTGAACACCAGAGCCTCGGCTACCATCAGGCGGATATTCGTGAACTCGAGATCCCGCAGCCCGACCGCATGGAAGCGGGCGTCTTCAACCTGAGCAACGGCGCACGTCGCTTCACGCGCTATGGATATGCCGATTTTTACCAGCAGGCAAGCCGCTATAAACTGTGGTTCCGTTTATGGCCGGGTACGCAACGACATCTGCTCTCAGGTGATCCGGAGGCAGCAGCGGCCTTCGGGAGAACCGCGCACTTCTGCGGCGCCGCCGGGATCGAGCTCTGTGAACCGCTGACCTTTAAAGGACGCGAGGGTTCGGGGCAGGCGGGCGGTCGCTGTGCCTACGCGGACACCTCGCTCAATCCCCAGCACGAATGGAAGAAATTCGAGCATTACTATCGCGTCTGGGGACGCCGCCTCTACAATCCGGAAGCCGATCCCGAAACGTGGCGGCGAGCGTTGAGGCGCGACTACGGTCCTGGCGCGAACGCGGTCGAATCTGCCGTGGCGAATGCTTCTCGTGTTCTGCCGTTGCTGACAAGCGCCCATCTTCCCTCCGCTTCAAATCACGCATTTTGGCCCGAAATGTACACCAACATGCCTATCGTGCCGGGAAGCGAGCGGGTGCCGTATAGCGACACACCCAACCCCAAATGCTTCGGAACGGTCAGCCCGCTCGATCCGCAACTCTTTTCAAGCATTGTCGAGCACGCCGCGGATTTGCTCGCCGGTCGCGTCAACGCGAAATATTCTCCGGCAGAAGTTGCCCAATGGCTGGAGGATCACACGGCCGCGTCTTCCCAAGCTTTGGCTGCTGCTCGCATGCACGCAAACCTGAAAACGTCTGCCGAATTCCGGCGAATGGAAGAGGATGTTCTCATCCAAATCGGTTTAGGGCAATTCTTTGCAGCCAAGTTGCGCAGTGGATTGCTGTTTGAGATTTACCAGCAGACCGGCGATCCCCGAGCGGGCCAACTGGCTCTCGCGCAATATCGCAAAGCATATAATTTGTGGGCGGCCATGGCGCGGCGGGCTCAGCGGGTTTATCGGAGCAATATCAGTTACGGCAGCATTCCGATGCGGCAAGGCCACTGGATCGACCGACTGCCGGATATAACACGAGACATTACGGCAATGGAGATGGCGTTACGAGCAAACCCGGGGGTGCCTTCGCAAAAAGCGCAGGCGGCGATTCGCACTGCGATTCAGAGAACCGTTCGAGCGTCGGCATCGTGCAGCCATACTCCCCAAACGGTATTTGCGCCGGGGAAACCACTTCCCTTGGAACTTGTTATTAACGAACTTGAGGCGGGCGCATTACCTTCGCTGGTTCAACTGTTTTACCGGCACGTAAACCAAGGAGAGCGCTGGCAGTTCGTTCGAATGGAACAGGTAAGCCGCTCTTTTCGGTCTGCAATTCCAGGCGAGTACACCAACTCCGCCTTTCCGCTCCAATACTACTTTGAACTGCGCCGCGGGGCTTCGGCCGCCTGGTTTTACCCCGCACTTAACTCGACGCTCTCTAACCAGTCTTACTTCGCAATCTATCGAAGGGGTGTTTAGAAGACGTTACGTCAACTTGGTGAATCACTCGACCGGTTTTGCTTGAGTTAGTGGTGAATTCATACTCGCCTACCACCAAGCACCGTCCTCAGTAAACATTTCCGCAGCCTTCTTCGGGTCCCGGAACGACGAGGGCTGTGAACTCTTCCAGAAGCCGTCTTGCGTTTTTCATGTGTTCTCCTTGGCGCGCAGTTGGCCGCAGCGGTAAGCGGACTCACACGCCTTATTCCTCAACAAGGCCAGAATGACTTGAGATAAGTAGTTCACAAATCCACTCTTGTAAGCTCTCAACCACATTTACCTCTCGTGTTCCCGCAGCTATATTGCATGGATTGCCTGACCCGAATGAAAGGAAGCGTGGTTGGTGCGGCTCATCTCCATGGCAAGCCGGTTGCCCGCGGGATCTATGAAAAAATCCTTCAGAAGTGTTCTGCCGCCGCATAGTCACGGTTGTTGAACGGCGGGTCGAAGGCCTTCGAGGAGGATTTGCTTGTTCTGTTCCGGCGTTGTTTTAGGCATTAACAAGCTCCGGTCGGTTTTGTTCGGACGATTGATAGATGGGATAGTCGGAGTAGCCGTGAGCGCCTGATGCATAGACGGTCTCCCAGTTGGTCTCGGCGAGTGGAGCGTTTTGCAAAAATCGCTGCACCAGGTCGGGGTTGGCGATGAAAGGGCGGCCAAAGGCAATCAGGTCGGCAAGGCCTTCCCCGATCAGCCGATTGCCACGCTCGCGGTCCATCTTCACATTCGCGATCAGAGTCCCTTTGTAGAGCGGCCGAAAGTATTGGAACATCCCGTCATCGCTCAATCTCTCAAGAGGCGTACCCGTGAAATCGGTCGTGTTCCCCATCAACAGCAAGTGGGACAGGTTATAGTCGTTGAGCTTGCGAATGACGTATTCCGTGACGGGCAGTGTTTCGTCGTTCGCTGCGAACGCGCCGCCTTCGTGCATGGGACTGATCTTGATGCCAACACGATTGGTATCCACTTCGCGGAGTACGGACTCTACCACTTCAAAAAGAAAGCGTGACCGATTCTCCAGGCTTCCGCCATATTCATCCGTGCGGCGGTTGGTGGCGGCGTTCAGGAACTGCGCGATCAGATAGAGATAGTTCGCCAGAATCTGTACGCCATCGAAACCGGCTTCGATCGCATTCTTGGCTGCGCGCCCAAAATCGGCAACCGTGGCACGAATCTCTTCTTTTGTGAGCGGTCGTGGCGCGACCGTGGGCTTCCGTCCGTTCGAGGTGAACGATAGCTGCCCTGGATCGACGTTCGATGCGGACACGGGCTGCGCGCCGTCGCGTAATTCAGGATGTGAGATTGCTCCCGTGTGCCAGAGCTGTGCAATCATGCGGCCGCCGGTTGCATGGACGGCATCCGTGACGCGTCGCCAACCGCGGACCTGCTCCTCTGTCCACAGGCCTGGCGTATCGGCCCAGCCAAATCCTTCCGGGCTAATCGCAGTGGCCTCGGCGACGATGAGTCCGGCCGAAGCACGCTGCGCGTAATACTCCGCCTGCAACCTCGTGGGCACATGATCATGCGATTGCGCACGCATTCGGGTGAGAGGCGCCATGACGATGCGATTAGGGAGATCGATGTCTCCCATCCGATAGGGTGTGAACAGTGGCTGATTCAACATCTAATAAACTCCTGCAAAGGTGAGGCGGTAAAGGGTGACCACGGCCACTCCACCAATCCGACTGACTGTGGGCTTGCTCGGCCTGTCAGGCAGTTGTGAACCATTCAGTTCTATACGATGACGGAGGCGCAGCGAGGATGCAGTGATATTGAACTATTTAGTTCTTTATCGGATAAACGTGTCTATTTGAGGCGTTGAGCGAACCAATCAGCGATGAGTTGCCGGGCCTGATCAGGTTGGTCGGCCTGGACATGCTCGGCCCCACCTTGAGCAACGGTGAAGATTCGCAGTTGCTTATCGGTCGAACCCGCCGCCGCGAAAGCTTTTCGAGCATCTTCTAGGGGAATTGCCAGATCGTTTTCGCCGTGCAGGATTAGAAACGGCTGCTTCAACCGCGGCAAGACGTCGGCCAACGTCCACTGCTTGACGCGCTCGAGAGCCTCTTCCATCGTTTTAGTGCCCATGACCCAAGGAAGTTGAAAGAAAGGAACGGAGACGCTGTTGGACCGAGCAGCCCAGCGTTTCTGCCAGACCGCACCATAATCCCAGATCGCGCCCCAAGCAACGCAAGCCCTGATTCGTCGTTCGAATGCGGCGGCGCGCGGCGCATAGTATCCGCCCAGACTGATCCCCAGGATCCCGATACGGGAGGAATCGACGTCAACACGGGTCTCCAGATAGTCCACTATGGCTCGTGTGGGAACCTCGTAGTCGGGTCGCGATGGGACATTACGAAGCCGCAAAGGTTCTCCGACGCCGGGCGTATCGATCACCAGGCAGCTGATGCCGCGTTGCGCGAACTCCTCGCGAACAAAGCAATACAGCATTTCCTTCACGACATCGAACCCGGAGTAGAAGATAACCACCGGCGCGGGCTTGTTCGTTGTCGCCGGAACCAGATAGCCCGGCAAGATTCCGTCCGGAGAATTAACTTCGACATACTCAAGTGACAACGGCATCAGCTCGTTGGCTTTCGCGAAGGAAGCTCTGGCGGCTTGATAGCTGGCGCTCTTTTCCGGTCCCGGCGATATCTGCCTTTCGCCGCTGAAACGGTACACGGCGGCTCGAAGATACCGGGCACCGGCACTTCGTCGACATCCTTCTTTCAAGTCGAGCTCAGCCTCATCTTCTTGCTGCTGTGCCATGTCAGACCACGCCTTGCCCCAGAGTTCGGGGTTTGGGTCACGGTCCTTCAGGGGAGCGAGCCAGCGGTCCATCTCGCCGAGCTGACCTCCTGCCATTAGGGCTAGGTGAAACGCCGACGACCAGGTGTAATTCTCGGGAAAGTAATAGAACAACTAGCACCTCACTTGTGCATTTCTGCAAGATGATTCCGTAGATATGGAACCTGAAATGTGGCCAATTAAATGACCGTGGACCACCCGCTCTGCGCAATGTTCATTACATCGCCGACGTGGGAGCCTATGTAAACTTAATGTCACTCAGATCGATGGACACGAGGACTGGCTCTGGGACCTTCTGAAGATCATCCTTATAGCCGAAGACACGCCGCCGAGTTGGTAACTTGATTCCTTCAATAGTCCGATAGTCGTAGGCATAGTTCGCCCCTTGAGCGCCGCCGAGGATATCGACGCGATAGAGATGACGTCTCAAAAGCCCATCTTCCCCGAAGTACGAGTACTGGGTTCGTGTATGTGCCGCGTAGCCCTCGGAAAAAGTCACCTTCAGAACACGCCACCGTTCGCCGTTTTGCTCCCAGGGTTCAATCTCCGCCGCTTCGAAACCGGGGTAGGTGTACGAAAACGGTGCGGTGAGATATCCCCAGAGGGCGTAGCTACTGAAATAGCCAGCATGCAGCGTGTCCCATGGCGTGTCCTGGGTCTGTCCCGCGAAGGCCAACCGGGGATCGTCACGAGTGTCGAGCGCATTTCCGTCTTCAGATTCGAGAGATACCTGGTGAGGTACGAATATGATCTTCTCGTTGAGATCCGGGAGATGAGTGACCACCTCCTGGTGATGGAGCTTTACGTCTACACGCGTATTCTGGAACAGACCAGTCAGCTTCTTTAGATCCCAGAGAGCGCCACCTATCGAAACGTTAGCGTTCAGGGTTCGCAGCTTGTCCCACGCGAGCCGACCGCCGTGAGCCTCGGCTGCGAGCTTAAGAAGCTTATCCATTGATTGCCTCAGAATTCGAGTAGACAGGAAATGTTGATCCGAACATGGGCGCTCTGCTCTTCGATTGCTCCTCGGTCGCTTCGTCCTGAATGACATCCCAGTGCTCGACGAGAATTCCATCCTTCAAGCGAACGACGTCCGCTGCAATCCAGTTCACCGGCAGTCCGATGTTCGAGAACCGGCCATGAACGATGACGTACTCACCTTCTGCAAGAATCACCCCAGGCTCATAGTTGAGCGACGGCGGCGCAGCCTTGACGAGGTTGAAGAGCCCGTCTCGTCCTGGCTCGATATGGGCGCTGTGTTGCATGTAATTGGGCGACCAAAATCGCTCCGCAGCCGCGTAGTCTCTCTGATTGAACAGGGTATCGAATGCCTTTAGGACGATCGCCTTATTCTTCTCCGCATTTGAATCGCTCATTGTTTTCCTCTCTTGCAAATCGACGTTAGACGTTTTTGTTTTGAACGGTTCATGAAGCTCGTCAAGTAGCGAGGCAGCGCGCAGCCGTTCTTGATCAGATTTGTCCGCTGCCGCCATCAACGAACAGTTCGATACCTGTGAGGAAACTGGACTCATCCGAAGCTAGAAACAACGCTACCTTGGCAATTTCATCGGGTTCCCCCATGCGTCCCATCGGGATGGTGGATACATCCGTACAATGCGTCTGTACATTCCGCTTCGCGGGCGGAGCGGCCATAGTGAACCAGGGCGCGCGCCCCAGCCCGAGCAAGCGCTGCTGCCCTCGCGCGGCCAATCCCTCTTGATGCGCTTGTCACAAGCGCAGTTTTGTTTTGGAGTGTAGTCATTGTCCTCGGTTCAGGCATTCATTCCGCCATCCACGGTAAGGTTCGCCCCGGTGATGTACGAGGATTCAGAACCTGCGACGAACGCCACCATTGCGGCGATCTCCTCAACCCGCCCATAGCGGTAGAGCGCTGTGGCGGCCTTCTGCGGTACCGCCCAATCACCCGTGGCGGGATTTAAATCCGTGTCGATCGGCCCCGGCTGGACGTTGTTGACCGTAATGCCCCGGCTCCCGACCTCTCTGGACAATGCCTGAGTGAACATCTTGACGGCTCCCTTCGTGGCCGCGTAGGGCACAAGCCCTGGCGCAACGGCACGCTCGCCCACCGCCGAACCGATCGTGATGATGCGACCATCATTCTTCATGTGCTTCAGCGCCGCCTGAGTGGTAGCGAATACACCGCGGATGTTGATGTCTATCACGCGGTTCATCTCTTCCAGCGTCGTCTTCTCGAACGGTTTCGGAATGGCGGTGCCGGCATTATTCACAAGTACATCCAGCCGGCTGAAGGTTGCGACGGTCTTTTCGACCGCACCTTTGACCGCTTCGACGTTGGCGGCGTCCGCCTGAATCGCGATAGCCTTTCCGCCCCCGACTTCGATTGCTTTGACTACGGCCGAGGCCGCGCCGGCGTCTTTGGCGTACGTGATGGCCACGCTTGCTCCATCGGCGGCCAGACGCTTTGCAATCGCTGCGCCAATACCGCGGGAACCGCCGGTTACGAGTGCTACTTTCTTTGCCAAGTCAGGCATAGATCTCCTTTGTTTTCCGGTGAACGATTCACTCTTCAACGGACTGCGACCTCGTGCGGGCCGCCTGTCAGACAATTCTGAACCATTCAGTTCTATACGATGATGGAGGTGCAGCGAGGATGCAGCGATATTGCACCATTTAGTTCTTTATCGCGATAATGAGTCTATGGGGCGCCCAAAGAACTTCAGCCGGGAGGAGGTGCTGGAGAAGGCGATGCCTGTCTTCTGGAAGCATGGGTTCGCGGACACGAGTCTTCAAGATCTTGAACGAGCCACAGGCGTTAACAAATCAGGGCTGTATACCGAGTTCCGGGACAAGGAAGATCTTTTTGTGGCGTGCCTTCGGCATTATCTTGAGAGCCAGGGTAAGAGGGGGCTTCTCACCAAGCAGCCTCTTGGCTGGAACAACGTCGAGACTTTTCTCAAGAACGGTCCTCTCAGCAAGGGGGAACAGCAGGGATGTTTTTCTGTCAACTCGATGCGGGAGTTCGCTATCCTTCCGGATGAGGCTTATGGGGTCGTAACGGAGAATCGGGCGCTATTGGAACGCCTTCTCACCATGAACATCGAAGTCGAAAAGCCCAAGCTGGCTCCTTCCGCAATTGCGGAGATGGTGCTGTCCTTCTTCTCCGGACTATGCATCGAGCGCAATCTTAAATCCAGTAAAGCCTCGTCTAACCGCAAGATCGAAAACTTTATGACGGCGCTTCGCAGTCTTTAATCGAACGATTGATCCCGCGTCGGCTTGTGGCCGCTGATCCGCCGTTCGATTGTCAAGTTGAGGGGAAACGCACTTCTATGAGAACGTCATAAAAGTCAAGGGCCAAATCCGGGAAGTGATGTCGATGCAAGCCATCTAAGAGCTGAACGCATGTGTGCCTTGGCAATGGTAAGCCGCGCCGGGTTTCATCGGTCGTGCCACCAGCAAGAATCAGACTTGGAGGAGATGGAACTGCGATCGGCCATGCAAGCAAGCATGGCGCCTTTTGCAAGTAGACTGGCGCAGTATGCAAGTGCGCTCCGGCGGCGGGGACATCTAAGCATTATGGCCGATAAGGCGGTTCAGCAATGAACGAAGTCACTCATAAGGCCGCAGTCGAACAACAGCGGCATTCACAAAAGAAACAGGGAGAAACAATGCAAAAGCGCAAACTTGGAAAAAGCAACTTAGAAGTATCCGCGATCGGACTTGGCTGCATGGGAATCAGCTATGCCTATGGGCCAGCCATGGACAAGCAGGCGGGCATCTCGCTCATTCGTGCCGCAGTCGAACGCGGTGTCACATTCTTCGATACCGCTGAGAGTTACGGTCCATTTACAAACGAAGAACTGGTGGGCGAAGCCCTCGCTCCTTTCCGCGATCAGATTGTGATCGCCACAAAATTCGGGTTCAAATTCGATCCGAATACTCGCAAACAGGTAGGAGTGGACAGCCGGCCGGAGCACATCAAGGAAGTCGTTGCCGCCTCACTGAAGCGGTTGCGAACCGATGTCATCGATCTCCTTTACCAGCACCGTGTCGATCCGGAGGTGCCGATCGAAGAAGTTGCTGGAGCGGTGAAGGATCTGATTCAGCAAGGCAAGGTGAAGCACTTCGGGCTCTCAGAGGCGGGAGTTCAGACCATCCGCCGCGCTCACAAGGTGCAGCCGGTTACCGCCCTCCAGACCGAGTATTCTCTTTGGTCGCGAGAGCCTGAACGGGAAGTGATCCCAACTGTCGAGGAACTTGGGATTGGGTTCGTTGCATACAGTCCTCTTGGGAGGGGCTTCCTCACGGGGAAGATCAGCGAAGATACGAAATTCGACCAAGGCGATTTCCGCAACATTGCTCCTCGCTTTTCCGAAGAGAATCGCCGAGCGAATCAGGCAGTCGTTGACCTGATTGACAGGTTCGCGCAACAGAAAAAGGCGACGCCTGCGCAGATCGCTCTGGCATGGCTGCTGTCCCAGAAGCCCTGGATTGTGCCGATTCCAGGCACAACGAAGCTTCATCGTCTCGAAGAAAATCTCGGGGCGGCGGACCTCGAACTTACGCCTGAAGATCTCCGCGAGCTGGACATTGCGGCCTCGAAGATTCCGGTGCAAGGCGCTCGCTATCCCGAAGAGCTGCTAAGAATGGTAGGACGGTGAATACTGACGGCGAAATGGTTTTGGGGACGGGCACGCCGGTGCTGAACCAGGAATATCTTTCAACTTGAGGTGTTGTTCCCACGAGGAGTTTGTTGAAAAACCTCCAACAAGGTGCGCACCGGAAAATCGGATCGCGCCAGAATGCCAGTAGACGAGCTTGTGGGGCATCGGCGAGGGTTTAGGTATCCCGATTTTGAACCTATTCGCCCGTCCAAAACTGTTTTCAACAAACTCCTAGTACTACAGTTGTAGATAGAAGATGGGCAGGGGTGATCCCCTTTTTCTGTAATGGCAGCGCAGGGCGTGGAATTGATGTCTTCTTCGCCATTGGGACCAGTGGAGAAGGTGTTCAATGCCGTACCATCCGCGCCAGAG
>DATAYL010000297.1:0-13266 GCA_036272575.1 Bryobacteraceae bacterium
CCCACGCCAACTGGCCCATTCGCGGTTGGCCGTACAACGTACGTTTGGAGCGACCCCACGCAGGCGGAACTCATGGCGCCGCAGCCGGGCACCAAGCGAGAGCTTTTTGCATGGATCTGGTATCCGGCAGCGCCTCAACAACCGTCGCAGAAGTCTGACGATTATTTGCCGAGCGCCTGGCGGATAGCTATGGGACGCCAAATGGGCGTGCTGCTCACCCAGTTTCTGACACGAGATATGTCGCGCGTCCGCACGCACAGTGTTCGCGACGCAGGATTGTCGTCACGGCAGCGTTCGTATCCGGTGGTGATCATGCGAGCGGGACTTGCGGGGCTGGCGGCGGATTATGCAAGTCTTGCCGAAGACCTTGCGAGTCACGGCTATGTGGTGGTGGGCTTCGATGCGCCGTATCGAAGTTGGGTGGTGGTGTTTCCCGATGGGCGCATAATTGCGAGGGCACCGCAAAACAATGCCGACCTGCTAAGCGGAGTTGAGCAGGAGCAGCTTGCGACCAGGCTGGTCCAGGCGTGGAGCTCCGACATGAGCTTCGCCGTCGATCAACTCGAACGGCTGAACGCGGCAGACCCCTCCGGCAAATTCGCTGGACGGCTGGATATGCAGCGCGTGGGAGTGTTCGGCCATTCGCTCGGGGGCGCCACAGCGCTGCAATTCTGTCATGACGATTCCCGATGCAAGGCGGGTATCGATATTGACGGAGCCCCGTTGGGTAAGGTCATCGGCGAAGGCGTCACTCAGCCGTTCCTGTTCCTGATGGGCGACCACCGGAGCGAGCCCGACACGGAGACCCACCCGGTCATGGCGAACATTCGCTCTATTTACGATCGAGAGCCAAGCGATAGCAGGCTGCAAGTCATGATTCGAGGCGCGAATCATTACATGTTCAGCGACGATGGAGCTCTGCTGAAGAGCCACATCGTCGTGGGGGTGCTCCATGCGTTAGGTATTCTCGGGATCGACGGACGCCGGCAGCTTGCTGTTACCGCGTACTGCGTGCACGAATTTTTCGACGCGTATCTCAAGGGGCCAGGTGTTTCGCGGCCCAAGATTCCGACTCCGTTGTATCCCGAGGTTCAGGTTTTTAAATAACTGCGGGCCGGCGTTGGATTAAGATCGGTGATGATTCGCAATGCCTCTCCGACAAAAGAAATTTCTAACATGCTGGGTTCTCGGTCTCGCTTTCCTGATGAATGCGGGGAAGGCGCAAGCTCCGAGCGGGTCGGCACACCCGGCGCGGCCAACGCCGCCTACTCGTGATCCGCACACGCCCGGTTATGTCACAGCGAAAGAGTTACCGGACGGGGCCAACGCTCCGGCAAATGTCGATGGAAACTTCATCCTCGGTCCCACGCATCATCCCGCGCCCGAGATGACGGCGCACGAAGGCGAGCCGCAGGGAACAGTCTTCACGTTTACGATGGAATCGAAGGATAGCAAGATCTATCCGGGTATCGCGCGCGAAGCCAATACGCACGGCACGGCGGATCCTAGCGATCCGGCCAAGATGGTGATCACGACGAGCCATCCTGCTCCGTACACTCGGCAAGTGGCGGTTTATGTTCCAAAACAATATGTGCCGGGGACGGCTGCGCCGTTTATCGTCGGGGCGGATGGACCGGACCGACTGCTATTCACGGCGCTGGACAACCTGATCGCTCAGCACAAAGTACCGGTGATGATTGGCATCTCGATCGGTAACGGCAGCGGCGACGCTCAGGGAAGCGAACGCGGACTGGAGTACGACACGATGTCGGGTCTATATGCGGAGTTCGTCGAGACAGAAGTGCTGCCTCTGGTCGAGAAGCAATGTCACGTGAAGCTGACCAAAGATCCGGAGGGACGCGCGACGATGGGCGGCAGCTCCGGCGGCTCGTGCGCATTGAGCATGGCGTGGTATCACCCGGAGCTGTATCACCGTGTTCTCACTTACTCAGGAACCTATGTAAACCAGCAGTGGCCATCGAACCCTCAGACTCCGCACGGTGCATGGGAATTTCATGAACACCTGATCCCGGATAGTCCGGCGAAGCCGCTTCGCATCTGGATGGAGGTCGGCGACAGGGACCTGCTGAATCCGAATGCGATGCGCGATAACATGCACGACTGGGTTGTGGCGAATGAGAACATGGCGCGAGTGCTGGCCGCCAAGGGCTATCACTATCAATTTGTGTTTGCGCGCAATGCGGGACACACCGATCGCAGCGTGAAGCAACAAACTCTGCCCGAGGCTTTGGAATATGTATGGCAGGGCTACCCCATCGCGGGGCGGGATTGAATCGCGAAAATGAGCAACCGAGATGTCTGCAGGTCGCGGCTTAAGGCTTCGTGATACGCTCCTTGCTGCCGGAGGATCGCGACGATTGTGTTCTTAAGACTGATTGCACTAAGCGCCCTTGTGTGCCTGACCGGACCGCAACCGATCATGCCAGCCGCATTCGATGCGGCCGCGACGCAGACTAACGGTCAACCTGAAATGGCAAGAGTGGAGGCCTGCCTTCCGCCGCCGGTGATCGTGAAGGGTGAGCCCCAGCAATGTCAAACACTCTCGAAGCGAATGGCTGAGCTGCATGTTCCCGGAGTCAGTATCGCCGTGGTGCATAACGGAGCGATCGAGTGGGCGCGAGGCTACGGGGTGAAAGAACTGGGCGGTGGGCCGGTCACTCCCGAGACCGTCTTTCAGGCAGGATCGATCAGCAAGCCGATCGCAACACTGGCTGCGCTCCGACTCGTTCAGGACGGGAAACTTTCGCTCGATTCTGATGTGAATGCTGTGCTTACGAGCTGGAAAATTCCGCCGAGCCCGGCAGCGCCCGGCGCGGTAGTGACGCTTCGGGAACTGCTCACGCACACCGCCGGATTTACGGTTCATGGATTCCCAGGGTACGCGGCGAATGCGCCGGTTCCGACGCTCGTTCAAGTATTAAATGGTGAGCCGCCAGCCAACACGCCAGCTATCCGTCTGGAAAGCGTTCCCGGGAGCAAATGGAATTATTCAGGCGGGGGGTTCACGGTCATGCAGCAAGTGGTCCTGGACGTTGCAAAGGAGCGGTTTCCGAAACTGTTGCAGGATACCGTGCTGGTCCCGATCGGGATGACGCACAGCACTTATCAGCAGCCTCTGCCCAGCGAGTTGCGGCCACAGGCTGCGATGCCGTACACGGCAGAGGGAGTAGCTGTTGCCGGGGGCCCGCATACATATCCGGAAATGGCGGCTGCGGGCCTTTGGACAACGCCGTCCGATCTGGCCCGCTACATCATTGAGGTTCAGCAGTCGCTCGAAGGCCGCGCAAATCACGTGCTGTCGCAGAAACTCACGCAGCAGATGGTGACGCCGGGAAAGGGAGATTGGGGACTGGGTCTACAAATTGGCGGGTCTGCCTCAAAGCCCTACTTCACGCATGGCGGTGTGAACGAAGGTTACGAGAGCCTTTTCGCCGCATACGAACACGACGGCGATGGAGCAGTGGTGATGACCAACGCGCAAGGAGGCTCACGGCTGGCTTCAGAGGTCATGAGCAGCGTTGCGGTTGCATACGGCTGGCCGGACTTTCGACCCGCTGTTCGTACGGAAATTAAGCTGGACCACGCGGCGCTCGCTCGCTACGCAGGGCGATATGAGCTTACGCCGCAATTCAGCATCACGTTCACGGTAGAAGGCGATCAGCTGATGACACAGGCGACCCATCAGGAGAAGCTGCCCATCTATCCGGAGACGGACCGAAAATTTTTTCTGAAGGTGGTGGACGCTGAAGTCGAGTTTTTTTCCGACGACAAAGGACAGGTGAGTTACCTGATTTTGCATCAGAATGGGCACGAAATCAAAGGTGTGAAGAAGTAGCGGGAGTGAAGAGCGCAGGACGCGGCGTTCTCCGATTCGGGGTACCATTGTTTCACAAATAAACATTTCACAACTAAATCAGCCAGGGACGGCAAATGCACACGCTTCGATGTCAGGCGGCGAATCATCAATTACAGCCCTTTGTCAGGGCTTATGCTGAGCGGGAGATTCGCGGAATCGAAGGCATCATCGCCGAACCGGTTCCGGCCAGACTCGAACAAACTCTCGAGTTTCAATTTGGCGAAAGAATCGATGCGGTCTCGGGGGACGGGCGGCGGCAGGTCGCGCCACCGACAACGGTGATTGGCGCGCACCTCGAGCCAGGGTTCCGTATTTTACTCAGAAAAGATGTCGTATCTTTCGGCATTTTTTTCCAACCGGGCGGCTTGTCCCATCTTTTCCGCGTGCCGATGGCTGAATTGTCGGGCCGTGCTATGCACGCCAGTGATGTTTTGGGATGCGCCATTAGCAGGCTTCACGTTCAGTTGGCGGAGTGCCGGTCGTTTTCGCAGAGAACAGCGGTTGCTGAGCGATTTTTGCTCGCGCGCGCTGCTCAAATGACAAACGGGAATGGAAGCACGATGGGGCGTGCCGCCAGCCGAATTTTTGTCGCTCAAGGTGTGGTTCGTGTTGCTCAGATCGCACAGGAAGCGGGGCTGAGCTTGCGTCATTTTGAACGGCAATTCTTGCGCGAGACGGGCGTTTCGCCAAAGACCTTTGCGCGCGTGGCGCGTTTCCAATCGGCACTCGATGCCAAACTGCTTGCGCCGCATAGCAGCTGGCTGGACGTCGCGCACGATCTCGGGTATCACGACCAAATGCACATGGTTCATGACTTTCATGATTTTGCCGGTGACGCTCCGGGCAAGATCCTGGCAACGATCCGGGACGGGCGGCCTCCGGCGATGGCAAACTTCACCGAACTTTGATGGCGCTTTTATACTAGGCGCATGCGATTGGCGGCGTACATAATTGCGAGATGCTGCGCCCAAGAGCTGGAATCATCACGGGGACCGCGCCCTTTCCCGAGCCGAGTTCGGCGGCTGCAATAGCTGGCGGGATGGTACTGCTTGTCTTTTTGATCAAGCGAAGACTCGATAGCTAGCGGCCGGGGGAGTTATGGGCATGCGATTTCGGCAACACTTTTTGACCAGCATTGTATTTTTTGCGTCCGCGGTATCGGCAAGTGCGTATTCTTCGGTTTACGTTGTCAGCGCCGGGATCACCGGCAACGGGGTATTCGGCACAATCAATCTGGCAAGCGGCGCTTTCGAGCAGATTGGACCGGGTGAACCGGACGGCTATTTCGGCTTAGCTTCAGGTCCGAATGGATCACTGGTGTCGCTAACCTATGCCGCCAATCTGGATTCGATCAATCCTGCAACCGGCGTTCCCAGGCGGATCGGCGCAACCGGATTAGGCGCGTGTGTGATCCCTAGCGCCGCGTGCGGGCCAAACTCGGTCTTTTCGTTGGGCGGCGTTAATGGAAAGCTCTTCGCAACCGATTTTCAGAATAATGTCTATGCGGTGAACGCGTCCACCGGCTTAGCAACGCTGCTGTCGGATCATAGCGGGATTCCAGCGAGTCCGTTCGTGCTGGGCTCGCAAAATCCGGATGGGACGCTTAACTTCGGGGATGAGGCCATCTGGGGGTCAGGAGGGAAGTTATATCTAACGTTCGACGCCTTCGTTTTCAACCCAAATACGGCGACAGTGGTCAAGGAAGTAGTTGCGCCGAAGCTTTACGAGATTGATCCTGGATCAGGGCTTGCCCAAGTAATTGGCCCCACCGATTTGGGAATAGGCGGAGCAACCGACGTAAATGGCAGTTCCTATGCGCTGGACGATCTCACGAATCAAATTCTCAGTATTGATTTACTGACCGGCGGGGCGAGCGTGGCGGGCTCTTTCGATACTGCAGCAGGTGTCGTGAACGGAGTGACCGCAACGCCGGAACCAAGTACGATCGCTTTTGCCATTGCAGGCGCGATTGCGATCTGCGCGATGAGGAGGCGGAGGATCCTCACCGCGCGCGAATGACTGGCGCGGGCCAGAGCGTCGAAGTTTCTCTCTTTGCGCTTCGGCCCAGCGCCACGATTTTGCCGTGAGCTAATGATTCAGCAGCTCAGGGATGGATTCGGCATCTTCGAAGACTGTCGATACGGTGAGATGCCGCCATTTCCGGGCTTCGCCGGCACGCGCGGCTTCGGCGTCGTGTGCACGTTTTTCGGCATCCACGCCGAGGATCAATCGGACGGGTACGTCATCGCTGTTGGCCAGCTGAAGAACCACCTCGGCGATTTTGCGTGGATCTCCTTCGGAACGTCCATCGACGCTGCGCAACAGCTTCAGGATGGAACCGACCGAAGGCTCATAGTCGGGCAGGAGATCGGGCGTATTCTGCCCAGCGCGGCGCGCCCAGTTGGTTCGGATACCGCCGGGCTCGAGCGTGCAGACCTTGACGCCGAATGGTGCGACTTCCAGGGCCAGCGCGTCGCTGAAACCGCCGACGGCCCATTTGGCCGCGTGATACGGTGTATTGCCGGGGACCGCGAGGCGGCCACCGATTGAAGAGACTTGAAAAATATGACCGCTCTTCTGCCGGCGCATGACTGGCAGGGCGGCGCGCGTGGTGTAAACCACGCCATAGAAGCAGGTGTCCACGACAGCCTGGAAATCATCCGCGCTCATCTGCTCGAAGGGCGCGAAGTGGCCGTAACCGGCATTGTTGACCAGCACGTCCAGCCGCCCGAAAGTGTCCACTGCTGCCTGTACGGCGGCCTTAGCCGCAGTCTCGTCACGCACGTCGAGGGTAACGGGCTTCACGCGTTGGCCGTACTGCGCCACCAGCGGCGCAAGTTCCTCGGTGCGGCGCGCAGCGGCTACCACGCTGTCACCGGCGGCCAACGCCGCCTCGGCGATGTTTCGCCCTAATCCATTTCCGCTTCCGGTAACCAACCAGATTTTAGTCAAATCAAAAGTCCTCCTGCGGATAGGATGCAGAGTGACTGACTGATTGCTCATTTATTTTTGCGGGGCCGAGGAGTTTGATGCGTGGCGCGCCAGAAGACTTGAAAAGCGCGCTCGATGAGCTCTTTGCGCTGTTTGGGCTGTTTCGCGATGAACTCCATGGCGGCCTCTTGCAAGGCTGCCATCGCAGCGGCGGCAAACCCCGGCGGCAGCTCGCGTAATGCGCCGCGGTTTTCCAGTTCATTTAACGTTGCGTCAATTGCGCTACGCTCCGCGACCGTTTTCTCACGAGTGGCGGGTGTGATCAGATCGGAGACATTCAACTGCAGCGAAGCTTTTCGCTTCTCGGGAAACGCGATGGCCCAGGCGAGATAGCTGGACCATATATGCCGCGCGCGGCGTTCCAGACTGGCTTTGTGCGGGAAGTTCGAGTTTATCCTGGCGTAGACCTCACTTTTCAGCTCGAGATAGAGCTCGTTCAGCAGCTCTTCCTTGTTGACGAAGTAGGTGAAGAGCGTGCCGGCGGCAATGCCCGCGCGACTGGCAATCTTCGCGGTAGGTGCGCCGAGCCCGGCCTCGGCAATCTCGCGCACCGCCGCCTCAAAGATTGCGCTGCGTTTCTCTGGACTTCTGATTCGTGCCATGTCCCTATGGATGAGAGTACAGCGGCGGGGTTTGGACGTTATCGCAATTCTGCGCTGCGCTACTTCAAGAATCCGCTGGCCCTGGTTTCGACAGCGCTCAGTTCGTCGTTGAGCGGATCATCGAGGGCCAGCAGGGAGCCGCAATTCCGGAGACAGCGCGGTCTGGGTCTCCGGACGGAGGAGCCGTTTTGATATTGCTGCTGCGGCTTATCGAACCGGCAATAAAAAGGCCTGGAGCGCCCGTCGATGATGCGGCGTGCGATTAGCGCTGCCGCCGTGCCAAGCGCGGGTATTCATCACTACAACGGTTCCGGCCGGCGCGGTGATGAGAATCTCCTGTGGATGTGGAGCAACGGGATCGGCAAGGTAACGGGATCAAGAACGTTCTCGACAACGACGTAGCCGAGTGTGTCGAGACCGTCGCGCTCCGCCGCTGCCATCAAGACGAAGGTAGCAAAACAGGAAGCGGTTAGTGTGGCATGCCCGCCTCCGAGGTAGGCATGCCAGAGTTTCGCAAACGAGCTACCAGCCTGGTGTAATGTCGAACCGCAGAATCTGCCCGGCTCCCGGAGGTGCTGCTCCCAGATTTGAAATATACAGCCGGCCATCCGGTCCGAAGGTCATTCCAGTTGGCACCGAGAGTTTTGTGATTACGTCTTCAATTTCACCGGATCTTTTTACTCGCACCACTTTGCCCGCGCCCGGTGTGGGATTGCCCGCCGCCGCGGAGAGTTCGAGGGCGTATAGCAATCCATCCGGTCCGAAGTCAACTGCAACTACCGTGGTAAATCCCGCCTTGGAAGCCAAGATGTGATAGGCGCCTCCATTGATGTCGAAGCCGGGCGCCAAATCGTAATAATCGCCACCTGTCGAAATGGTCAAAATGCGTGCCCATTGCGGATCGATAGGGAACAGATTTAGATTTCCCACATAAAATGTGCCGTGCTGTTCGGCTACGGAGGTGGGCACAATGTGGCCTTCGGAGGCGGATATGTCGATAATTTGGTTGATCGCTCCCCTTCTGGAAACCGAAAACATCTGGCCGTGATTCGGTTCAATCGTGTAGAGAACACCGTCTACCGCAATCATGCTGTAGAGAGTTCCGTCGGGCTCAAAATCATCGGCGCTCTCGTACTTGGCTGGGTGGCTCTTAAGATAATCGCCGATGTCAGCAATCAGAGTCCATTGGCCCGTACTACGATTCACCCGGGCCACGCCAGTAGGGCTGTCCGGGTTGCCATGCGAGCAGCCACCTCCGGCAACAAGCGCGTAGAGTGTGTCTCCGATGAACGCCACATCGGCGACTCCAATGTAATCGCCCATAGCATCGACTGTTGACGGAAATCCGGAAGCCACCGTGGTGCGCGTTCCCTTAGAAGTGATTTTGGAAATTCTGGCTGTTTTGCCTCCGGCATAAGGGCCAACGGGCGCCGGCACTTGCTGACAAGAGCTGCCCGTTTTGTTGGGGCCGCCGGTCCCAGCTTCGGCCACATATAGGTTGCCATCCGGGCCAAATCGAAGACCACGAGGGGCCTGCAAGCCGGACGCATAAACTGTGAAGGTATTCGGCTGTTGAGCCGCAGCGGGTGTGGGAGCGAGGGCCCCCACAAATCCCGCAGTTATGAATACAGAGAGTACCGCTTTCAAATCCATTTCCATCTCCTTCGTGAGCAACAGCGCTCGGAGGAGCGCTGTTGCGCCACTTACCATGCCATACATCTCCCTAAATGAAGAGATTTAGTTATCTGAGTTCCTCCTCATTTCGGCTGAGGGGGTAAGTCTTTGATTGGTCAGGCGTGGCCGTCTTGGGAATGGGGAAAAATCTGGAAAACGGTTCCGGCCGAGCTCAAACCAAAGAGTTCCAGATCCAGATTCGCGTCCATAATGGGCGTGAGTTCCTGAAAGTCGAGCAACTCGCTTGCGCCCACGCCGGACCAGCTACCCCAGGCACTATTTGGCGGGGGCGTCTGTGCGATGAGATAGGCGCGGTTGTCACCGCCCAGAGCAAAGAGGTTGAGGCTGCCGCCGTCGTTGGCCGCGGCCACTCCCTTGAGTTGGCTGCCTTGCAAACTGGACCAAGCGCCCCAAGCTCCGCCGTTGGCCGCTTGCGCATTGACCCAGGCGGCTTTGTCGGCGCCTGTTCCGAAAAGCACAAGTCCCGCGCCGTTCTGAGAGACAGCAATTTGCGAAAACTTCGCGCCCGGTATCGGAGTCCACGGCGCGGCCCACATACCGGCATTGTCGCGCAGCCTGAAGTACACTTCGCCATCCCCGCCGAGCGCGAAAACGACCAGTTGGCCGAGGCTGTTCACGGCTGCGGTGATTTGTTTTAGTGCGTGGCCTTGTAGCGGTGTCCAATTCCCCCACAGTCCGTTAACGCCGGTTTGGGAGATGGTCGAGATAGCGCCAGTTTTGTCCAGGGCGAAGACAACTAAAATGCGGTTTCCGTCAGGCAGCGCGGCAACCTGCCTGATGTTCTCACCAGCGAAGTTTTCCCATTGCCCCCAAGCGTTGTCCGGCGGTGTTTGCCAGACGCTGTACAACTTGCCATCTCCTCCCGCTGCGAAAACCTGCAAACGGCCGTCGGCGTTGGGCGCGACAGATATTTGTTTCAGCTGAGTTCCGAGCAGTGAAGACCAGCCGCTCCAAGCACCAGCCGTGTTGGTAATCAGATACACGGCGCCGTCCTTCCCCAGTCCAAAGACATCCAAGCTGCCGTTGCTTTCGTTAGCCGCCGCTATCTGCTGCAGCGTTGGCCCACCAAGCCCCGACCATATCAGCGGCCAATAAGCACAGCTCACCTCCGGTGCCGGGCATTTATGGGTAAAGGCCGGCTGCACCACGGCAGAGATGAAGTAATCGTAGGCAAAATCGAAATTCGCGCCCTGGACAGTGCCAAGATATTCGCCGGCGCGCGTAAAACAGTTCAGGAAAAGATTGTTGCAGTTGCCGGCACACGGATCGCAAACCTCCGGATTGTGCAGATTGGCTTGCGGATCGACGATGGTCTCCGCCAATTCGTGACTGAGACTATCGGCGTACACCAAGTCGGGGTCGTCCACCGTGAAAGTGGTGCCGTTCAGGTTCACGAAAATGTAGGGGCAATGCGCTTTGCTGTGAAACCCCCGTATTCTGCATTAGGTGCGCTGCTGTTAACCATTGAAAGTGGATTCAGAATGCAAATGCAGTCGGTGGGCGGAATGTTGGCGTCCGCGGCGATCGTGTTGACCCAGTTTTTGAGCCAGCCGTTGTTGTAGGAAGTTGTAGGCACATCCACTTGCGCTACCAAGGGTATTTGACTTATCGTGACGCTGTGCGATCCGTATTGGCTGGTGTATTGCGAAACGGAATTCACGGCAAGCGTCAGATACTCGATCACGATGGGAATCGTGTTAGCCGGCAGTGGAATAATCTGGTTGTTCTGGCCGGTAATCCGAAAGCTGAGATCCACCACATGCACTGTACCGGAGAACAGCCCGGTATCAAACTTCAGAGAGCGCGTCTCGAATTTCACGGAGCTCAAGGCCTTTAGCTGCCGCTCGCTTAGTCCGGCGCTCTTCACTCGCGACGGGTCATGGACCACGCGCAATTGCGCCGGCTTCAGGATTTCTATACCGGCCTTCTGCGCCAACTCCGGATCCACCAGTTGAGGCGCTTGGCCAAGTAGATGATTCGCATTTTTCAACATGCGCGTTGCCGAGATACGTTTGTGCTTTTCCAAAATATTCCTCCTTTGTGGAAACTCGCAGTTCGAAAAAGTGAGCGGAACCGCAGTTTGTGATACTCACGTTGCCATTGCCCGTGCGGCATGGCAAACGAATGGTACCTGAGTTCCTCCTCATTTCAACTGAGGGCGTAAGTAGGCGTTTTACGGCGTTCCGGACGGCTGTTGCGGGCTGGTACTTTGCCGAGGGTGTAAACTGCCAAAGCTAGAGGCATTGCAATGGGCGCCGGCAGCGGACGGGTACGGTTCGGTGACTACGAACTCGACTTCGCGTCGGCCAAACTCTTTCGCGAGGGCTGGCCTGTGAAGATCCAGCCACAACCGTTGCGCGTTCTGAGCGTTTTGCTTGAACGGCCGGGCGAGATTGTTTCGCGCGAACAGTTGCGCACGCATGTTTGGGGCGATGCAACTTTCGTCGAATTCGATCAGGGACTGAACTATTGCATCCGGCAAATTCGGCTTGCGTTACGAGATGGAGCGTCGCAGCCGGGCTATATCGAAACGCTGCCGAAACAAGGATATCGGTTTATTGAGAAGGTAACGGCGATTCCAGATGACGCGGCGCCAGGCGAGGCAATTGTCGCTGGACAAGTGGACGCAGCGGCAAACGAAAATCAGCTGGATGAGAGGGCTGTCGCTTCAGCGGGGGCGCCTACACAAAAGCGTTTAAATTGGCGCGCCGGGTTGGGCGTCTGCGCGATATTAGCGCTAATCGGCGTTGCCGTGTGGCCTTCGTTTCGTGTGCGTCCGGCTCTCATCCGATATACGCAGCTTACGGATTTCACAGATTCCGCGACAGCACCGGCCTTATCGCCGGACGGCCGGATACTCGCCTTCATCCGCGGCGACAGTAGCTTTTTGACAGCCGATCAAGTGTACGTGAAGGCACTTCCCAATGGCGAAGCCAGATGTCTGACCAACGATGGGCGGCCGAAGTACGGGTTGGCGTTTTCACCGGATGGATTCCAGATTGCGTACACGGTGTTGCAGCCACCCTCTTTTTCAACCTATTCAGTTTCGGTTCTGGGCGGTGACTCTAGTCTTTTGCTGAAAAACGCGGCAGGTCTTACCTGGCTCGATCAGAACCAGCTTCTATTCTCGGAGATTCGCAGCGGTGTGCATTTGGGGGTGGTTACGGGGACGGTGACGCGCGAGAATTTGCGCGACGTGTATTTTCCGCCGCACCAGCGTGGGATGGCGCACTACGCGTACGCTTCTCCCGATCGCAAATCGGCCCTGGTGGTGGAAATGAACGGACAAGGCGAGTGGGACACGTGCAAGCTCATTGCGCTCGAGGGCCAAGCACAAGCTCGAGCGACCGGGCCGGAGGGTGCGTGTACCTCGGCCGGCTGGTCTCCCGATGGATCCTGGATGTACTTCACAGCTTCAGTCGACGGACAGAGCCATTTGTGGCGCCAGCGCTTCCCGGGCGGACAGCCGGAACAAATCACCTTTGGTCCAACCGAAGAAGAGGGGATCGCAGTTGAGCGCGATGGGCGGTCGCTGATCACCTCCATGGGAGTGCATCAAAGCGCCATCTGGATTCACGATTCGAATGGCCAGCGATCTTTGTCGTCGGAGGGAGAAATTGTTGCCGACATTTCTCCTCCTTCGTTCAGCGCGGATGGCGAGACGCTCTACTATCTATTACGGCGTCAAACGGCGGGTTCGGGCCCGGAGCTTTGGCGCATGACGGTGGACACCGGCAGAAGTGAAGCTGTGTTTCCAGGAATTTCCATGCTGGACTACGACGTGTCGGCGGATGGTAGAGAAGTGGTGTATTCCACGGCGGCGCCGGGCGGAAAATCTCAGTTGTGGCTGGCGTCTACCGACGGGAACGCTCCCGCCGAACGGATTGGCGGTTCCGGCGAAACGACGCCGCATTTTGGGGCGCGGGGGCAAATTTTATTTCGGCTTACGGACGGGAAAGCTAATTACTTGGAGCAGATGAACCCAGATGGTTCCGGGCGTTCGAAGATCGTGCCATACCCAATCATTGAAGTACAAGGCATCTCGCCTAGACGGCGGTGGGTGACGGCGATCGTGCCGTATCCGGAGGGCAAACGTCTGGT
>DATAYL010000298.1:0-4281 GCA_036272575.1 Bryobacteraceae bacterium
CGGATCCTCCCTGAAGCATATACGCTAACCCCACGCGCTCGATCTTGGCGGGCCGTCCTTCAAGCGCCGCGTGCATCCACTCCATCCACACAGCGTCCATACACATTGGATCATTCGCTGGTGTGTCGAGACGGTCAGGCATGCACGTCCAGCCGTTGTCCCCTTGTCGCACCTGCAGCTGCAGAACAAAACCACAAACGCTGACTGTCATTCCACCCTGGCCGCAGCACAGCCGGCAAAGACGTATTTGCAAGGATTTCGTAAACGCGTGCGCCTTCCTTTACGAACAACTTAGCGGTGGCCATACCGATCCCAGAGCTCCCTCCGGGGACGACAGCAACTTTCCCATCGAGTTTCAGCATCTTTTCCTCTTTCCCGTCGAGTTTTTCGACATACGTCCTCCTGCTAAACTTGAGCGATTCCGCCATCGACAAAGACTTCGCTTCCGGAGACGAAGCTGCTTGCATCGGAGGCAAGAAATGCAACGACATTGGCGACCTCCTCGTCCCGCCCAGTCCGGCCAAGCGGGGTGATCGATGCCGCGAAGTCGAAAAAGCCAGCAACCTGCTCCTTCGGCAAGTCCGACTCGCTCCACCCAGGGGTGTCAATGACGCCGGGACTGACGGCGTTGACACGGATGTTCCGCCCCTTCAAGTCTGATGCCCACGTTCGAGCAAAGGAGCGGACGGCGGCCTTGCTCGCGCTGTACAGGCTCCAGTCCCCGAAGCCCTTGCTGGCGACGATAGAGGCGCACAGTATGATTGAACTGCCTTGGCCCATGAGGGGAAGCGCCTTCTGGACCGTCCAAATCACGCCCTTAACGTTCGTGTTGAGAAGAGCGTCCACGTGGTCTTCGGTGATGCTGCCGAGCGGCGAGCGCAAAGAAAAGCCAGCATTCGCAAATACGACGTCCACGTGACCTGCCTCTTTCGTGACGAGGTCATAGAGACGATCCAGGTCAACGGGGTTGGTTACATCGCCCTGAACCCCGGCTGCGCGAGAGCCTAACGACTTCACGGCCTCATCCAACTCGGCCTTCCGGCGCCCAGTGATGTAGACCCGTGCCGCACCTTCAGCAAGAAATATTTTAGCGGTTGCAAGGCCGATGCCGGAATTGCCTCCGGTAATGACGGCCGTTTTTCCCTTGAGGCGTGACATAGCTTTCTCCTGTTCGTTGTTACTGCTCATCGTGTGACCATTCCGGGCTGTAGCCGCCAAGCGCGGGGTGAAACATCTCGTCGCCTGCGTGTTGTGTGAATTCGACATTCAGTCTGTCCTCGCGCAGCCCCAGCAGCTCGATGCAATGGGCACACAGCGCTCTGGCCACGTCCATGCGTTGCTTCGCCGATCTGCCGCGCCGGATATCCATCATCATGACGGCAACCGGCACCGGGTCACCGCCGAGGTCCGTCACTCTCCAGACGCTTCCCTCACCCAATTCGCGGATCGCAACACTGATGCGACGGATGTCTGCGGACATCATTTGCGCATAGGTCGAGCTCATCTTCGCCGCGAGTCGCTGCTTTGTGACAACCGGATAGTGGTCGGTGACGTCGAGTTGGAGATACGGCATGGATCACCGCGCGGCCTTATCCAGCTTCGCCACAAAGGCGTCGGCAAACAACTTGTCAGAGAAGGGCTGTTGGCCTGTAACCAGTTCGCGGTCTTCGACCACATTTGGCGACCAGGCTTGCGCGTTTTGAATTTTCGCGCCGGCCGATGCGAGTGCTTCGTCGTTGTAGTAAGGCGTATGGCCGTCGAGCTGCGACGCTTCGATCTGCTGCTCCTCGCCCTTCGAGAACACTGCGACCTTGTAACCAGCGTAAGGCCAACCATGAGCCAGGGCGCCAAATTCGTCGGTCTTGCCAGCGACCAGGGCCTGGTTGAAACGTTCGGATTGCGGCAGGGTTGACAGGAGCGCCATTGGACCGTGGCAGATCAGCGCCGTCGGCCGCTTGCTGTCATGGAAGCTGATCAAAATCTGGCCCAGGTCCTTATCCTTGGCGAGGTCAACCATGGGGGCGTGGCCCCCCGGCACAAACACACCAGCAAAGCCATCAGTGTGACCGGCAATTGCCGAAAGCTTCAGCGGATGACGCAAGCCGGCAAACCCGTTGATGAATCGCAGAGTTTCCATGCGCTTCGCGTCATCGCCGCCAAAGAACTTCACGCTGTTGGAGCTCGCGTCCATCGTCGGTGCGTCGCCGTCCGGACTTGCGAAATCGGGCGTGTAACCTGCCTCAACCAGGGCACGCAGCGGAGTGGCCAGCTCGTTCAGGTAGTAGCCGGTCGCATAGACCTTGTTGTCTTTCAGGTCGAGCAGGTGGGCGCCAGACATAACGACAAGGACTTTGCCTTTCGAGGCCGGCTCCGCCGCGGCTGAGACTGTTGCGACAGACCAGGCGGTAAGTGCGAGTAGGGCGCTACGGGATTTTCGAGTGATCATGATGTTATCCGTCAAAAAGTAGGAGAACTGCCGTGGGTCGAGTGAGTTAACCCGCGTCCTTCGCGGACACGCGGTATCGCTGCGCGGGCTTCGCATTGCGAAATTTAGGACCGATCTCCTTGCGGTCGGCCTCCCATCGATTCCAAAGCGCGGCGTCGTGAAGGCCGGGGATCGTCACCAGTTCGCCCGCGTCCAGGCCAGCCAAGGCCGCATCGACGCAATCCTCGGCGGACATCGTGATCTCGGAGGTTTTCTGCGGCGGATAGCCGGCTACGTCCCAGAAATCCGTCGCAGTAGCACCGGGCAGCACTGTCTGTATGCGCACTCCCTTGTCGGCCAGGTCTTTTTGCAACGAGTGACCGAAGCTCAACACATACGATTTTGAGGCGCTGTAGACACCATTCAAAGCCTCCACGGCGATAGCGACCACAGAAGAGATGTTGACGATGACGCCTGTGCCGCGCGTCACAAACGCAGGGGCCACGGCGTAGGAGAGACGAGTGAGGGCAGTGATGTTCAAATCGATCATCGCCTCCATCGTGTCTATATTGGCCTGGAGGATCGACGCGACCGAACCAATGCCCGCGTTGTTGACAAGCATGGTGATGCTTGCGTCTTCGCGGAGGACTTTCTCCACCTTAGCTAGGTCTTGCTTGTTACTAAGGTCCGCAGCAATAACCTCGATGTTTCGCCCAGTCTCGCTCGTCAGCTTCCTGGCGAGGCTGTTCAGACGCTCCTGGTTGCGGGCGACGAGGATGAGGTCGTAGCCGCGCCGTGCGAGCCTGTCCGCGTACACAGCGCCAATACCGGTTGATGCGCCCGTTACAAGAGCGGTGCCTTTACTTTGTGTGTCAGCCATAGCTTTCCTCGCATTTCCAAATTGGCGCCGACCCAACCGAGGATCGACTATTGATTGAAATATAATGCCGCTCGCCTTTGGCATAAAGGACGTATATAGTACGGTTTTAGGACATCACTCTTTTGATGGGAAGTCGCCATGTACCGCATAGGATTCGTCGTCTTTGATGGCTTTCAATCCATGAGCTTTGCTGCTCTTTCGGTCTTCGAGTATGCGAACTTCGTGATGAACAAGACGATTTATGAGATGCGCTTTATTTCGGAAAATGGCGGCCCGGTTCGATCTTCTACCGGCATGGTCATTGAGTCAGAACCGTTCGGCCAAAAGGTCTTTGATACCGTGATCGTTGGTGGCGGTACGTCTATCCTGGAAAGCACCCCCGTCGGATTGCTTGCTTTTATCAACAAGGCACAGAGGAAGTCGCGTCGCGTCGCGTCCATCTGTACGGGTACGTTTATCCTCGCCGAGGCCGGCCTTCTTGACGGAAGGAGGGCAACGACGCACTGGCTGTATGCGCGCGATCTGCAGGCACGGTATCCGAAAGTCAAAGTGGAAGAGGACCGGATCTTCATCATTGACGGAAATGTATGGTCCTCGGCGGGCATGACCGCGGGCATCGATTTGGCACTCGCGATGGCCGAGCAGGACTTAGGCCCGGAGATAACCCGATCGATCGCCAAGAAGCTCGTGATTTATCATCGCCGCGCCGGCGGCCAATCGCAGCATTCCGCCTTGTTGGAATTGGAGCCGAAGTCAGACCGTATTCAAACGGCCTTGGACTACGCGAAGAAGAATCTTCATACCGACTTGTCGGTCGAACAGTTGGCTGAGGCCGCGCACCTGAGCCCAAGACAGTTCAGTCGCGCGTTCCGTGCAGAAACGGGGCAGTCGCCGGCAAAAGCGATTGAGAATCTTCGCCTGGAAGCAGCGCGGTTGATGATGGAGCAAACGCGGCATTCCATCGATGTGGTTGCTC
>DATAYL010000299.1:0-14130 GCA_036272575.1 Bryobacteraceae bacterium
TGGCTTGCGCCGCGTTTGGTACGAGCGTCCGCAAGTCTTCCATCGTCACGTTCTTGCCTTCGCTCACAAACAGCGACAGCTTTTCGATCTCCCCGGCTAGGCGGTTGGCATCCCCCGCCGCGGCTTCGAGCAGCGCCGCCAGTTCAGCGCCCGCCAGTTTCACCTTGAATCTCCTGGCCAGTTCTTGGGCCAAATACCGGCTCGACTCCGGCGTGTACTGCCTGAATTCCACCACCGCTGGGATTGCCGAGTAGAATTTCTGTACCCGCTCCAGCTTGGGACGATCGTCGCCCGCAAAATCGTATCGGCTACACTCGAATACCATTACCGTTCCTGGAGTAGGCGATTTTAGATAATCGCTCAGCGTGCTTGCTTGCGATCTGTCCCCGCTGTCCTCTTCCTCGCTCGCCGCGCTGAGCCTCCGCGGCAGTGCCGTTTCCGCGCTACTTATCCAGATCACGCGCTCGCTCGCGAACAACGACATGGATCGAGCGTCATCCAATACCGCGGTCAACGTAGTGTCATCCAGGTCGATAGATGTCAATCCCTCGGCTCTCGCCTCCTTGGGCAACACGCGTTCTACGAGTGCTTCTTTGCAAAGCCGCCGCTGATATCCTTCTTGTCCCAGGAACAAGTACACGGGCGCCGGCGCTTGCTTGTTTAGCTTGGCAATAAACTGTTCTGGCGTCATCAACCGGATACTCGACTAGAAATTCTCGAGCACTCCGCTCACTAGATCGCGCGCGACATCGCCGCATACTCGATCCAATGCGGGACCACTTTCATCGAAGAATTGATGTGGATCGACTGCAAGTTCGTAATCCTCCCTAATCTGCCAGTTAGCCCTCGAGTACAGGATCTTTCCGCTTTTCTGGTCCACCAGCTTCACCGCCACGTTCACCAGAAGCTGCACGCTGGTTGCCTTGCCAGAGGCAGGATCATAGATCGTCGGAAACACATTCGCTGAATTGATTGTCCCGGTTAAAACAGCATCCGCGTCCTGCACTTTGGGCACAATTACAAACCGGCTGCGGCTGCTGAACTCCCGGCTGATTGCCTGCGGCATTGCATCCACCAGCGTGTAACGAGGGCTAAGGCTCGTAAAAGGTGGAACCGCGATGGTTCTGACGCTTTTCGGCATCAAATCGGCTTTTCCGCCCACGTGATAACCGCACGAAATCGTCGTGCCGATTCCAGCCGCGAGCATAACCACGGTCTTTCTCCGAGTCAACGAACGACCTCTCTGATCGCACTCACCAAGTCAATAGCGCCGTCGGCCATCAGTCGCAGGTTATCGCCCACTACCCAGATCCACGCCGCTTGTGGATTATTTCGATCCAGGCGTATGTCTCCCGCCGACAATCCACTCTGGCCGGCTACACCCACATTGTGTGGAGCCTCTTCCTTTGCGCTCCGTACTTCGATTTGCGCTGAGGCGAGCGCCTCTCCCAATTCTTGTGCCTGGATTGGTGCGGCAAACTCCGCCCAAACCGAGAGGCTGAAGCCGTGAAACACTGGCGCTGCAATCAGTCGTACGGAAGGGCGGGGAATATTGCTATGTGTTTGTTGCTCGTCCAGCAGCATAGCCAGGTGGCGCTCGATTCGCTGCTCCGTTGCCGCGAGCCTCACCGGCGCTTCTTCACCCAGCTGAGCCAGCAAATTGAAACTTAATTGAGAATCGAAGACATCTTTCTCGAGCGGCTTAAACGCCAACAATCCCGTGGTTTGCTGGTGCAGCTCTGTCAATCCCTTTTTTCCGTATTCGCTAGCCGGCTCGAAGATGTTGACCACCATTTGACGCAGGCTTCGGTATTTCGCCAGACGCCAAAGGAGAAGTGCCAGCGCACTGGCGGCAGGATGCGCCATCGAGAACAGCCAACTTTGCCGCACATCCACTTCGCGAAAGAGTGGAGCAGCCATGCGCGCTTCCGGCAAATGCTCCAGATACCCCGTGCAGTCGATAATCAATGGCGGTTGCACCATAGCCTTGGCGAGGTCATATATCTTCTGCGCCCCCGCTGGCGTTCCGGCTATCAATACAGCAGAGGCACTACCCAAGGCAGCCTCGGTCACCGGCTCAACGTAGACAGCCTCGCCCTCGGTTTCTCCAAAATTACCTTCACCGCTGGCCGCAAAGCCCACGAATGCCGCCTCTGGTATCCGGCTCGCCAGCACATCGCTCAAGTCCTTCCCTAACAGCGTTTCTTCACCGACAATTGCGATCGAGATTTCCGACTTAAAATTTGTTCTAGCCAATCTGATGCTCCACGTATGCCGAGTTCGTGCGTACTTTTCTATGCCGCCTGACAAATCCGCCGACTCGGATTACGATTCCTGTCATCGCATAAGTGACAGCACTTGCCAGCAGGAACGGCGGTGCCCATTCCCAGATAAGAAAAGCGGCCACTCCAACCACCAGAACAATCAAGGGTGTGCGCGGTTTGGCGATACTGACCTGCTTGAAGCTCGGATACCGCCATGTGCTGACCATCAACAGTGCCGCTAGCGCTACCAGGGAAAGCCACACCACCGAAAACCAAAGCGAACGTACCGGTGACGGATCAAAAAATACGATGGCCGCGATCAGTCCCGCCGCTGCCGGACTGGGCATACCCACGAAATACTTGCGGTCGGGCCGTCCCGGATTTTTCGGCACAGGATTCGTCTGCACATTGAATCGCGCCAGCCGGATCGCTCCGCATAACAGGTAAACGAACGCCACCAGGTAGCCCGCCCGGATCAGATGACTCTGGAGTTCGCTATCCGGTGTCACTGCCACGTATCGCACGCCCCAAACAAACGCCAGCATGGCCGGCGCAATGCCAAACGTGATGAAATCCGCCAGCGAATCCAGTTCTCGTCCAAAATCGCTGGTGGTGTGTGTCATGCGCGCGATCCGTCCGTCCAGTCCGTCGAAGAAAATTGCAAATCCCAAAGCCTTCGCCGCGAGTGCAAAACGCAAACTAGCGGTGGGCAGCCCTACTGCTGCTTGCGTCGCGCCTTGAAATGCCTGCACGAGCGCCAGAAATCCCAAAAATATGTTGCCGCTCGTGAAGAGCGTCGGCAAAGCGTAGGCGGCTCGTCGCCGCCTCTTCACCGGAGGTCGCTTTCCCCAGTTCTCCTCCTGATTCGTCAGACCATCTCCTCGTTCGCTGACCATTTGGCCAGCACGCTTTCTCCTGCAGCCACCTTTGCGCCCTCTTTCACCGCTACTATCCACTCGGACCCGAAAATCACGTCCACCCGCGAGCCGAATTTGATGTAGCCAATACGCTCCGCCGCCCGCAATTCGTCACCCGCCTGCTTGTAACAGACGATCCGCCGCGCAATCAGACCTGCGATCTGTCGGCACACCACGCGCGTGCGTTCTCCTTCAATGATCACCGTATTCTGTTCATTCTCTATTGATGCCGCTTCATGACTCGCCACCAGAAATTTGCCCTTTTGGTAAACCACTGCTTTCACCTTTCCGGCGACCGGCGTTCTGTTGACATGCACGTTGAAAATGTTCAAAAAGATGCTGATTCTGGTCTCCCCGCTTTCCAGCTCACGGATCGCAACTACTCTTCCGTCAGCGGGCGCTACCAACCAATTCCCAGTCGGCGCAACACGTTCGGGATCACGAAAAAAATACAGGCAGAACGCCGCAACCACGTAAAGAGGCAAGCCCAGCCATGGATTTAACAAATATCCCAGTGCCAAGCCGGCTAACGTGAGTCCACAGGCGTAATAAATCCCGTCTGCAATGATGCGCAAACCACTATTCTGCCAAAAGCGCACAGGCCGCGACCATGGCGCTCGAACGTGCAAGTCCTCTCCTGCACGGCGCCACCGTCGCGGCCTGTGCGCCAGTTGCTTTAGAAGCCGTAAAACAGGCGCTGCGCCAGCACGTCCGGTAAGCCGGCCTTCCTGATCTCTTCCGCCGTGGCCACAATGTCGTACGGAACGCGTCTAAGGCAAACTAATCGTAAATCGGAATCGTACAGCGCATACGCGGCACGCGGGTCACCATCCCGTGGCTGTCCTACTGAGCCCGGATTTACTAGGTAAAGTACGTCTGGTTCCAATTCCACAAATATTTCCGTCTCTCTTTTCGGGACCGCGGCCTTACTGCCGTAGCGCCGCTGCTTGTCGAAAAAAACACCCTGCAGATGCGTATGCCCAAAGAACCCGAGCGGCAGTTCCAGATTCTCAAAAGCTGGCGACGCCTCCTGCACGCTTGTTACATACTGGTCTTCGTCGCGGGGCGATCCATGCCAGATATGAAAATGTTCCAGCTTTTGTGGGCCTTTCGGCAAGCCACGCAAATACTCAATCTGCTCGCGTGCAAGCTGCCCAGTTGTCCAACGCGCGGCATCCGCTGCTGCTTCGTTGAACCACTCCAGGCTCTCAATTCCGCAAACGACTTTGTCGTGGTTTCCCCGCACAACCGCAGCGCAATATTGTCTGGTCCATTCCAGAACTCTCACCGGCTCCGGATTGTAGCCAACTAAATCGCCGCAGCAAACAATTTGTTCGTACTGTCCTGCCGCGTTTTCCAGCACTGCTTCGAGCGCTTTCCAATTCGCATGTGTATCGCTGATGATTAAAAACCGCACAATGTGAACCGCTAGGCAAGCGCGTCCCGGCAATCTCAGTCGATTTTCTGCGGCCAATATTCGATCACGGGCGGCCCATCGAGCAGGCTGGTCATCCGGTCCAGCGTTCCGTTCCCCCTACGCCAGTCCAGATATTTCTTGTAATGTTCAACCGAGTCCCATTCTTCGAGAAACAAGACCTCTTCCGCACTGTCCTCTTTCCTGTACGCATGTACCCACAAACAACCCTCAAACTGGCGCGTATCCATAAAAAATTCCCGGCACAATTGTTCCAGTTTCTCCCCCGTATCCGCCTTATTCTTCAGTCGAAGCGTCACAATCACGTTCTTGTTGGCCACGTTTTCCTCTTTAGCCTCTAGCGGCATCGCCCCTTCCATTTCGTAGTCTCTCAGCCAGTTCGCGATAGGAACCCTGCGTAATGTCCTCCAGTAACCCACGCGTCGCTTCGGGTTGCCAGCCCAGTTGCGTCCTCAGTCGGGCGCTTGAAGCTCGATTCTCGTAGTCTACGAATCCCGTCAGGAACGCGCCCCACAGTTGCTCCACTTCCGAGCGAGACTTGCCTCGTACCGGGACCGCCACTGCTTCACCAATCGCCTCCGCCAGGCTCTTCGTCGTGATATCGGTCTCTGCGGTGCAATTAAAAACCGATCCGGCTTCTGCTTTCTCGGCCGCCAGCAAATAGGCCCGCGCCGCATCGTCCACATCGACTGCCGAAGTCCGTTTCATGCCGTCGTCCACGTACGCGGAGACACCTGCGTCTGCCGCCACTCGCAGCAGCATCGGCACGAACACGCTCCCACCCCTCCCATACACATAAGGCGGCAGGCGTAACGCACAGATTCGGATTCCTTCTTTCGCCAGTACCAGGCAGGCGCGTTCGGCTTTAATCCGATCTTTCAAAACAAAGGTATCGCTGGTGGGCGCCCACTCGTCTGTCTCCTCACCTCTTGGGTCGGGCGCTGCGACGACTGTTCCGGATGTAATAACCAACGGCTTGTTCGTCCCACGCAAGCTTCCGGCCAGTACTTCCACTGCTTGCTTGTCAGTCTGAAGGACAGTCGCGTAATCTACATTCCAGTCATGAATAAACGCTAGGTGCAACACTGCGTCGGCTTCGGCCGCTCCCTTTTCAAGCGCCTCCAGGCTGTTCAAATCTCCTATAACCGGTGTCACACCTAGCGCCTGTAATGTTTGCTCGGCCGGCTCGCTTCGGGCCAATCCCCGCACGGTGTGCCCAGCCTGAATCGCTTTCTCGGCAACCACTCTTCCGATATATCCGCTCGCGCCTGTCATGAAAATTCGCATGTGAATCCTTATCCGTTCTTGGACCCGCTAAGCCGCCAGAATTGCTCAGGATTTCTCCATCGCAATAACCGGAGTGGTTACAATGCAAGACAATGTCCTTGGTTGTGATCGGGTCCGTTGCCTATGATGGTATCGAGACGCCACATGGAAAAAGAGACCGCGTCCTCGGAGGCGCCTGCACCTATCTTGCGTTGAGCGCCAGCTATTTTACTCGCGCCTCCATCGTAGCGGTCGTCGGCGAAGACTTTGATCCCGCCGACCGCCAACTATTAGCCGACCGCAACATCGATCTCGATGGACTCGAACAGGTGCCGGGCAAAACTTTTTTCTGGTCTGGCGTCTACTCGGAAGACATGAATGACCGCAAAACTTTACGCACCGACTTGAATGTTTTTGCCGATTTCAGGCCGAAGCTCCCAAAATCCTACGCCGCGCAGCCCTACTTGTTCCTCGGCAACATCCAGCCCGACCTGCAGCGCTCCGTGCAGACCCAGATGTCCAATCTGCGTTTCGCGGGCGGCGACACGATGAATTACTGGATCAGCGACTTCCGCGCGCAGCTCCTCGAAACCATCCGCGACTGGGACTTCCTCCTCATCAACGACAGCGAAGCGCGCATGCTGGCTGGTGAATCCAACCTCCGCAAAGCTGCGCAAAAAATTCTCGACCTCGGCCCTCACACACTCGTCATCAAGCGTGGTGAATATGGCGCTATGCTCATCCGTCGTGATTCGCTCTTCATGGTTCCCGGCTATCTGCTCGAAGATATCTTCGATCCCACGGGCGCCGGCGATTGCTTTGCCGGCGGCTTCGTCGGCTACCTCGCCGAACGCAACTTCGATCTACGCCATGGCCAGTTCGAGGTCCAGGAACTCCATCGAGCCGTGATCTATGGATCGGTCCTCGGCAGCTTTTGCTGCGAAGAGTTCGGTGTCGAGCGCTTCAAAACATTAACCCGCTCAGAAATCGATCGGCGCTTTGACGAATTCCGGCGATTCACCGCGTTCTGATGTGCGCGCACGACGGCGTTTACTTCCGCTGATCCCGGCGCTCACCGTTCTCGTCTCGTGCTTCGGCTTCTGGTGTTATCGCCACGGCTTCATCCTTTACTACGGTGATGCTGTCTCTCATCTGAACAATAGCCGCTCCCTTATCGATTCGCGCACGCCCGGCTACGAACAGCTCGGCACACCCTGGCTGCCGATGCTCCATGTGCTCTGCTTGCCTTTCGTCGGCAACGATTTTCTCTGGTCCACCGGGCTCGCCGGAACCATTCCGGCCGCCTGCTGTTTCGTCATTGCTGGTAGCTGCTTCTTTTTCGCCGCCCGCGATTGGTACCGTAGTGATCTTGCCGCCGCAGTCACCGCAGCTTGCTTTGCGCTGAACCCCAATATCCTTTATCTCGCCGTCATCCCCATGACCGAGTCCGTTTTCTTCGCGGGTCTGTCGGTTCTCCTTCTCGCCGTTCTGCGTTTTCGTTCCACGCAGCACAAACTCTGGATCGCCCTGGCCATCGCCAGCTCCTGGTTTACGTCTCTCACGCGCTACGACGGCTGGTTCCTCATTCCATTTCTCGCCCTCTGGTTGGCACTCAGCGCACCACGCCGCAGATACCTGACCTTTATCCTCATCACCGCCGCTCTATCGCTAGCCCCGCTCTACTGGCTCGCTCACAATTGGTGGTTAACCAATAACTCGCTCGATTTCTACAACGGGCCATACTCCGCCGCTGCCATCCAAGGCTCCGCCTGGTATCCCGGCTATCACGATTGGCTCGCCGCGGCCGCTTACTACTTCACCGCTTGCCGCCTTTGTGCCGGTTTCATGCTGCTGCTCGTCGCCATCGCAGGTGCTTATTGTGGATACCGCCGTCATAAGTTGCAACCCCTGCTCTTTCTCCTGCTAACGCCGCTTTTCTACATCTGGAGCGTCCATTCCTCCAAGCTCCCGATCCACGTACCTCCCCTCTGGCCGTTCACCTACTACAACACCCGCTATGGCACCGCTCTCATCCCGTTTTGCGCTTTCGCTGCCGGCGCCAGCGTACTCTGCTTGACGCCCAAGTGGAAAAAATTCAGCTTCGCCATTCCACTGCTCGCCGTCTTGCCTTGGTTGTTACATCCTTCGCGCCAAAGGTGGATCTGCTGGAAAGAATCTGAAGTCAATTCCGTCGATCGTCGCGCCTGGACTGAATCCGCCGCCCGCTTTCTCGCGGCGCATTACCGCTCCGGACAGGGCATCCTCACTTCAACCGGCGATGTCGGCGGCATCTATTGCCGGGCCCGCATCCATCTTGCAGAAACTATCAACATCGGCAACGGCCCGCTCTGGTTCGCCGCTACTCGTCGCCCCGATCTCTTCCATCCCGGCGCTTGGGCGATCATGCAAAAAGACGATTTGCTCTACAAAGCTCTTGGCCATGCGCCCAAACCCACAACCTATTCCAAAATCTTGACAATCTCGACCACCAAATTTAGCCCAGATCTCGAGATCTATACTCGCCAGATTCCATGACGCAAATTCCCTTCACCAAACTGCACGGCGCGGAAAACGATTTCCTCCTGACCTGGACGACAGATGTGCCTGCTTCCGCCGATCTTCCTGATGTAGCCCGCCGCATCTGCGCCCGCACGACTGGCTTTGGGGCCGATGGCTGGATGCTTGTCGATCGCGCTCCCGGCGGTCTGCGTACCCGTCTCTTCAACTCCGATGGCAGCGAACCCGAGATCTCCGGTAACGGCACTCGCTGTGCCGCCGCCTTTGCACTACTCAACGCCGATCCTCTGTTAGGCGAAGTTACTATCACCACCGTCGCTGGACCCAAGCGTCTGCGCCTCATCGAGCGTCATGGAGATCGCCGTTTCTCTTTCGAAATAGATATGGGACAACCTGTCGTCGAAGACCTGCACGCCACTCTCCAACTCGCCGGTCAATCCTACGATGCCACGATCCTGAACGTCGGGAATCCCCAGTGCGCCGTTTTCGTTGACACTATGCCGCTCGATTGGCTCGCCGCTGCCCGCCAAGCCGAAGCTCATGAACGCTTCCCCAAACACACTAATGTCTCGTTCGTAACTGTTTCCGGGCCCCATACTTTGCGCGCCGTCTTTTTCGAACGCGGCGCCGGCGAAACTCGCAGCTCCGGTACAGGGTCTACCGGCGCTGCCGTCGCTGCTATTCTCAGGGAAGTGTGTAAGAGCCCAGTTGAGATAAAAACCCCTGCCGGGAACCTCTATATTCGTTGGGAGGACAGCGTTTACTTGACCGGACCGGCGGAAGCGATTGGCGAAGGGAGATTTTTCCTTGAGTACTGAAACTCTTCAGCATCCCACTCAAAACAAGCCTGCCAAGGAGCAATTGCGTGAACGCATTGCTTCCAAGAAAGCGCGCGTCGGCGTGCTCGGACTCGGCTACGTCGGTTTGCCGTTGGCTGTCGAATTTGCGCATGCCGGCTTCGAGGTAATCGGTATTGACGTGCAACAATCAAAAGTCGACCGCTTCAACGCCGGGCATTCTTACATCAAGGACGTCAAGGACGATGTATTCACGCCACTGGTGAAAAGCGGCAAATTGCGGGCCACCAACGATTTCTCAGTCATCCGCGAGCTCGATACCATAGATATCTGCGTCCCCACTCCGCTCAGGAAAACCAAAGATCCGGATATGAGCTTTGTAGTCGCCGCCTCCGATGCGATTGCTGAACATATTCATCCGGGTCTGCTCGTCATGCTCGAATCGACCACCTATCCTGGCACCACGGACGAGCTCGTTCTTCCCAAGCTCACCTCGAGCGGCCTTCAGGTCGGGGAGGATTTCTTCCTCTGCTTCTCGCCGGAACGTGTCGATCCAGGTAACCCTAAATTTCAAACGTCAAATATTCCAAAGGTCGTGGGCGGTATCACTCCCAACTGCACTGAGCTCGGAGCTCTGTTCTATAAGCAGGCGCTTGAAACGGTCGTGCCGGTCAGTTCGACCCGTGTTGCCGAAATGGTCAAGCTGCTGGAAAACACCTTCCGCATGATCAACATCGGTCTCGCCAACGAAATGGCCCTCATGTGTGACCGCATGAACATCGATGTCTGGGAAGTGATCGATGCTGCGGCGACCAAGCCCTTCGGCTTCATGCCGTTTTATCCCGGCCCCGGGCTGGGTGGACACTGCATCCCGATTGACCCCTTTTATCTCTCCTGGAAGAGCAAGGAAGCTGGCATCGAAGCCCGCTTCATCGAACTTGCCGGCTACATCAACGGCCGCATGCCCGAGTTCGTTGTCGAGAAGGTCCAGCATGCCCTTAACGACGCCTCAAAACCAGTGCGCGGCTCCCGCGTCCATATTCTGGGTACCGCCTATAAACGCGATATCGACGATGTCCGTGAATCGCCCGCGCTCGATATCATTCTGCTGCTACAGCGTCTCGGCGCCCAGGTCACCTATTCGGACCCCCACGTCCTTAAAATCCATATCAACGACGCGGAACTCGAAGCGGCCGATATGTTGCCCTCCGTCGAAGCTGCCGACTGCGTCGTGGTCATCACCGATCACACCGGCATCGATTACCGCGCCGTCGTCGATCGCAGTAAATTAATCGTCGATACGCGCAACGCCCTGAAAGGCTTCCGCTCAGAAAAAATCGTCCGCTTGTAATGCTGGCGCGGATGATTTTATCGTCCGCGCTGTGCACGGTTCTCTTTGCACAGCAATTTCCACCCATCAAAGTCCCAGTCCGTTTAGTCGCCGTACCGACGCTGGTCTTCTCGGAGCAGGGCAACTTGCTAACCGGTCTCAACGCGTCTAATTTCCAGCTCACCGACAACGGCCATCCGCAGCACTTCCAATTCGATTCCAACACGCCGCCAGTTTCACTCGTCCTCGCCGTTCAGGCGAGTCAAAGCGTCCGCGCCTATCTGCCCTTCGTCGCCAAAGTCGGCAGCACGCTCGATAATTCGCTGCTCGCCGAAAGCGGAGAAAGTGCAGTGCTCTCTTACGACAGTGATGTCGAAACCCTGAAAACCTTCGGTCAGGGCGATCTGGAATCCGCTATCAAAAAGATCAAACCGGGTGCCGAGACGGCCCGCATGATCGACGCTGGAATCGCAGCCGTCAACCTGCTTAAAGCTCGTCCCACGAATCATGCCAAACTGCTCGTCTTCATCGGCCAACCCTACGACAGCGGCAGCACAACCAAATTTGCCGCGCTCGCAACCACGGCCCAACGCGAAAACATTTCGGTGTTTGCCTTCGTTTTGCCCCTCTACGGCAAAAGCTTCATCTCCGATACCTTCAACATTGCGGGTCTGCCCGATGCGTTCTACCGCGGCGGGTACGTGGCGAGTGTGGAACTGACCAAACTTGGACCCGCCCTCAAACGGACCGCAAAAATTGCCGCAAAATCCGATCCCTTCGCCTTGCTCACCAGCCAGACGGGTGGCATCGAGCTTCACTTCCGCAAACAAAAAGATCTCGAAAACGCCATCATCGCGCTTGGCGGAGCGCTCCACACCACGTATACGCTAACCTACTCGCCTAATCCGTTAACATCTGGCTATCACTCGATCACGGTAACCACCAATGTTCCCGGCGCCGTCACCCACGCCCGCAGCGGCTACCAACTCGACCTGCCGCAATAAATTGTTCACTCATTCCGCAGCGCCACCGCCGGATCCACCTGTGTAGCCCGCCGTGCCGGCAAGACAATCGCTAAACCAGCTACGCAAAGCAGCAGCATTATTGCCGCCATCACAACCGGATCCGCCGCCTGCGTCTCATATAGCAAATTCGCGATTACGCGCTTCAGTCCCAAAGCCGCCGCCAGTCCTGCCAGCAACCCCGCCGCCACAGGCCCTCCGCCCTGTTTCGCCACCAGCAAGAACACATCCAGCGTCTGCGCCCCGATCGCCATTCGCACACCAAACTCAGGCGTTCGTTGTGATACGAACTGCGCCAACACTCCATGCAACCCAATCGCTGCCAGCAAGATTGCAGTCACTGCAAACGCGCCCACCAGTGCCGCCCGGAATCGCGCAAACGCCGATGTGACCGCAAGCCGCGTTTCCATTTTTTCCGCCTCGCTCACCGGAACATTTCTGTCAATCGCGGCGATCTGACGTGGCACGTGCGACGAATCCGCCGCTCTCGTGACCACTGAAAGATGCACGTCGGGCTCTTGCAAATAAGGCCTGTATACCATCGGCGTTCCCAGCCAACTCATCTCGTGCATAAGCTCCGTATGTTTCTGGTCTTCCACGACTCCCACAATCGTCAAAATCGGCGGGTGCTCCACGCTGCCCAACCGGATCTGTTGGCCGACTGGATTTCGCCCCGGAAAATACTCCCGCGCTAGTGCCGCGTTCACAATCGCCACCGGCGTCGAACCTGCTCTATCCCGCTCATCGAAATCGCGCCCGCTCAGCATCCGGGTCCGCATTGTCGCAAAATAGAACGGACTCACCGAGTCGCTCCCTGCATCACCCGAACCAGCCAGTGGCTTGCTCTTGCTGCCCACCACCTCCACTGTGCCATTGCCGCCGAGATACGGAGGAAGCTGAATCGCAAAAGCCTGGTTCGGCCCCGGCGGCAATCTCCGCGTCACTTCATCGAAAAAATGCACCCTCTGCGCGTCGTTCGTGTACTGGCTGCCTTGCAAGGTCACATCCGTCACCCAGAGACCACGCGGATCGAATCCCAACGGCGTATTGCCCAACCGCATCAGACTGGTTGTCAGCAATCCCGCCCCGACCAGCAACACCACCGAAAGCATTACCTCCGCCGTTACCAACACACGCGCTATCGTCTGTCTCGAAGCCTGTTGCCTAGCGCTTCTGCCGCCCGCCTTCAGCGCCTGATTCACATCGAGCTTCGCCGCGCGCCATGCCGGCAACAGTCCGAAGAGCAGTGTTGTCCCTAGCGTCATCACTGAGCTAAACACGATTACCGGAACATTGATTGCGACATCTGCTCCCACCGGCAACTCTATAGGCGCCAGGTGATTGAACCAGCGAATCGCACCCCAAGCAAGCGCCAACCCTCCTACGCTCCCCAAGACGGCCAACAGTAACGCTTCCGTCAGGAGTTGCCACACCAATCTCGCCCGACCGGAACCGATGGCCGCCCGTACCGCCAACTCCCGCTCGCGTACCAGCGACCGCCCCAGCAGCAGATTCGCCACGTTCACACAAGCAATCAATAGAACCAGAAACACCGCCCCCGCCATCAGCCAGACTGTTGTGCGCAGCGTTCGCCCGGCAAGAAAAGTAAACTCATCCTGCAAGCCGAAAACTGCTGACTCGATATTCTTCTCCTGTCCATCCGCTGCATGCAGCCGCCGATGCAGTTCTTTCACCTCCTCCGTCGCCTGCGCCCTCGTGACCCCAGGCTTCAGTCGTGCAAACGTTCCGACCATAAGCTTTTCTCGGTTCTTGTAATTCGGCCCCGCCAGCATCCACATGGCGGTCACCCGTGGATAGAAGCTGAAGCTCGCTGGCATCACTCCCACCACATCGCATAAAGTGTCGTCCAGAGCGAGTGTCCGGTTCAGCACTGCCCGGTTCCCATTCATCTTTGCCATCCAGAAATCATGCGACAGCACCAACGCGCAGCCCCGCTGTGTATCAGAGCGATTGAATGTTCGCCCCAATTCGGCTCGCACTCCCAGGGTTCCAAAAAAACCGATCGTTACCGGTTCCGGTAACACTGATACTGCTTTGGTTCCGTTTTTCCACACTCGCCCGCCCGAAGCCCACGTCGCCGCCGAGACATTGCTGAAGCTTCGCGCATATTTTTCGAACTGCTCGAAATCTCCATAGCTCGCAAATATCGGTGCGCCCTCCTTTCCTTTGCTGAGTACGTCCCAGATCACCACCAGTCTCCCCGGATCACGGTACGGCAGCGGTCGCAGCAGCACCGCCTCCAAAATACTGAACACTGCCGTATTCGCGCCAATGCCCAGCGCCAGTGTCAACGCCGCCACCGTGGTAAACCCTGGACTCTTTTTCGTCAGTCGCCAGGCGTATCGCGCGTTCTGGCACAATTCGTCTATCCAACCCCAGTTCCAGGCATCCCGGCTTGCTTCCCGCAGCGCTGTCATATTCCCAAATTGCCGCCGCTCCGATCTTTCGGCCCGCAACTCTTGGTGCAGCCGCATCTCTTCCGCTAAGTCTTCCTCGAACCGCTCACGCCGAAAACGAAACAGCAATTTGAGAATATGACAGCGCTCCGGGAAGCAAGCCGG
>DATAYL010000300.1:0-11948 GCA_036272575.1 Bryobacteraceae bacterium
CCGGTTGCTCGCCACACGAAACAGCCACGCGCCGACCTGCTCCACGGGTTTCATCAGCCGGTACGCCGCTACCAGTTCATAAAAAACTTCCTGGAAGATGTCCTCGGCATCGCCAGGGTCGGGGACGCGGCTGCGAATGAAATGGCGCAAATGAGCCTGTTCTCGGCCAATGGTTTCGGAGATTCGCCGATTCTGGTCGGTAGAGACTCCGTCAGCGCTCAGCACTTCTTCCATCTATCGGGTAGACGGACCATCGGTCGAAAATATTGTAAGGAAGAAGTAAAATACCTGCCAGATTCCCGGCGATCACATGTCCGTCCGTAATCGCACACACATATGTCCGATTGTGAACAGGCTTGGCCGGCGCTTTGCTTGCTTGGATCGGTTTAGGCTCGATGGCACTGGCATGAAACTTGCTGCTATATCGAGATTGTGCTGAAGAATCTCGGTTATACGCTGCGCATGATGCGCAAGAATGTTGGCCTGACCCTAACAGTGCTGCTGACACTGGCTCTGGGGATCGGAGCAAACACGGCGATTTTTACGGTGGATTACGCGACATTGCTGGCGCCGCTGCCGTATCGACAGCCTGACCAACTGGTGATGGTCTGGTCGAAGATTCGAGGGGGCCGTAACTCAATATCGGCGGCGGATTTCCTCGACTGGAAGCGTCAGAACAATGCCTTTCAGGACCTGAATGCGCAGACGGATGGCTCTTTCAATATCGCTACGCGTGAGCAGCCGGAAAACGTGGATGGGCGGATCACCACACCCGGGCTGTATCGCATGCTGGGTTATCCGTTTCTTCTCGGCCGTGATTTTCTGCCGGAAGAAGGCCAACCCGGCAAGGACCATGTTGTCATCCTTACGCATAAATTATGGGAACGGCTTGGGAGCGATATGCATGTCCTCGGCACCACAATGCGCATTGATGGCGAGCCCTATACGGTGGTGGGCGTATTCTCGCCGGGTCTAACAGACCGCGGACAGGGAGAATTTGCCGTGCCGCTAGCCTTTCGTCCCGAGCAACTCAACCGGGAAACGCGCTGGCTAACGGCGATGGGAAGGCTGAAACCCGGTTTCACCATCAAGCAGGCGCAAGCCGATATGGATGCAGTGACCGCGCGTCTGGGCAACACGTATCCGACAAGCGACCGGGGCTGGGGTGCCTCGGTAGAACCGCTCAAAAACGACTTCATTCCGAGTGAGCGGATCATGACGCTCTGGCTGCTGTTGGGCGCGGTGGTCTTCGTGCTGCTGATTGCCTGCGCCAACGTCGCGAATCTTCTGCTGGCGAGGGGAATGACTCGCCAGAAGGAGATGGCGGTTCGCAGCGCGTTGGGCGCGAAATCCGCGACAATTTTCGGACAGTTGTTTACCGAGAGCTTGCTGTTGGCGGTGGCCGGAGGCGGGCTTGGGATCGGCATTGGTTACGCCATGTTACAGGGATTGATTAGCGTGATGCCGCCGAATACTCTGCCCAGCGAGGCAGATCTCAGTCTGAATTTCCCGATTCTGTTATTCACGTTGGCCGCTACGACGCTAGCGGGTGTGCTGTTCGGCTGCGCTCCGGCGTGGTATGCGTCGCGTGCCGATCCGGCCGACGCTCTCAAGCAGGGCGGCCGTTCGGGGACTGGCGCTGCACGCCATCGCCTGCGCCGGAGCTTAGTAATTCTCGAATTTGCGCTGACCCTGACATTGCTGGCGGGAGCGGGCCTGGCGATTCACAGTTTTTGGAATCTCACGCGCGTGGATCTCGGCGTGCGCACCGATCATGCCCTTACCTTCTCGCTTCCGGTCCCGGATTCGCGGCCTAACAACCCTGGGCGGATGGTAGCTTATTACCGCCAGATGCTCGCCGCGATTGCAGCTGTTCCCGGTGTGTGGCATGTTTCCGCGGAGACGGGGACGCCGCTTGAGGGCGCCGGGTTCAGCAATTATTTCGCGATCGCTGGCCAGACCACCTATACGGACCAGTCACAAAGGTCTGGAGGTGGCTTTCAGATGATTACGCCCGATTATTTCCGGACTTTTGGCATCCGGCTGATAAAGGGACGGGGCTTTGCCGACAGCGACAATGCCTCAAGCACGAGGGTTGCGGTGGTTAATCAAAGCTTTGTCGAGCATTTTTTGAGGGGCATCGATCCGCTACAACAGCGAGTGTTGGTACCGCAGCTCTTGTCAAATCCCGTTCGGCTCGGCGACCCAGTCGAATGGCAAATTGTAGGCGTTTTTCACAATGTCCGGAGCCAAGGCTTCCGGCAGGATATTCCGGAGATCTATGTGCCTTTCTGGCAGTCTCCGTGGCCAAGCGCGGGCATTGGTGTACGGAGCACCGGAAATCCTTTGTCGCTGATGAGAAGCATTACGGCCGCGGTGCACGCGATTGACCCGCAGATCGCTCTCGCGAATCCGCGCACCATGGAACAGGTGCGCGACGACGTGCTGGCCAGCGATCGATTTACGCTGATTCTGTTTGTCAGCTTTGCAGGGATTGCGCTTTTACTTGCCACCCTGGGTATTTATGGCGTGATGGCTTTCTCGGTTGCGCAACGATCGCACGAGATCGCTTTGCGAATGGCATTAGGGGCGACTGGCAATCGCGTACTTGCCCTGGTGATTGGTGAAGGTGCGTTGCTGGCATGCGCTGGATTTGTGTTCGGACTGATCGGCGCTTACTTTGTGGGTCGCACGATGCAGAGCGCCTTGTTCGGGGTCGCCGCAATGGATTCGGCCGCATTCGCTTTGGTTGGCACGGTGTTGTTGCTGGCGGCCCTACTAGCCTGCTATCTGCCGGGACGACGGGCGGCCTTGGTGGAACCAATGCAGGCGCTGCGGCGCGAGTAGCAGGATTTTAAGAAAGCATCCAGCCGGCTTAAGTGTCCGGCTCGGATTCAAGTTTTGGAAAAACGCCGGCTAAGATGAGCTTTCTTTCAGGCGGCGGCAGATGCTCAATTGCGTAACGCAACGTTGTTCTTGGCAGCCTGTAATAGTGCTTCTTCAAAAATCGAAGCAGCGCTGCGCGCGACACTCGTCCAGACTCGCGCAAGCTCCAGCCTACGGCCTTATGAATGAGATCATGCGTGTCATCGAGCAGGATTTCAGCTAGGCGAAATGTATCCCTGGTCTCGCCTTTCTTAATTAAGGCGAGCGTCGCGATGATCGCTATCCGTCGCTCCCAAAGATCCGGGGACTGAGCCAGCTCGTATAACATCGCGCGCGATCGCTTCCTATCGCTGAGATGCTCGCCTAGTATGTACGGCGCCGAGGTGTCCACCAGGTCCCAATTGTTGAGCCTGGTCCCGTGGCTTACATAAAAGGAGCAGATCTCTTCCTTCTTCTCCGCCGGCGCACGTTCGTACTGCAGGACCAGGATTTCAACTCCGGTAAAACGATGTTCGTGAATGGGAGAGCGCAACAATCGCGCAACATCGTCCAAGGACATATGCGCATAGCGGCGAGCCACTTTTCGCTGCGCCGGAACCGGAATCCCCAGAAACCGATCGCCCTCGCCGTATTGCCCTTTGCCCGTTTTAAAAAATGTTGCGTGATGAGCCGCACGCACCGGCTCGGCGAGCGAAGCCAGCTCCGCTCTCAACTGTCCTAAAGTTAGTGGCCGATGAGGAGATTCATGCCCGGATTTCATCCGGACGACTTAGTCTCCGCGAATAATTCTTGCCACGATTCGTCGAGCGCAATCCAATGTTCCGCTTGCTCATCCCAGCTGGGCGCCATATGTGGCACATGCAGCAGACCGTGACCCTCCGAGCAAAGCAACTCTGTGCCGGACCAATTCAGCAACAAACATCCCGGACAGCCCACTCGGACCGGGAAACACAGCAGCCGCAAGCAGACGCGGCAGCGCGCTCTCTGGTCCGATATCGCCCAGAACAATACGCCCATTGTGCCGAGGATGAACAGCCAAAGCAGAAAAGGCCCGGCAGCGGGATCCTTCGAGCCGAAGAGTATGGCCGATTTCGACCGGCTCCACTCCAGTCCGCCCAAAAAAACCAACAGGAATGCCAGGCCGACCTTCGCGCTAAAGAAAAAAGCGCGCCGCGCCTGCAGTTTTCGATCGCGGGTTTTCAAGAGCTTGACCAACCGTCGCCAGGATGCACCGGACAAAGCCAACACAAGCAAACCGGAAGCGAGCGCAGCCACGGCAAAGACCCCCAACGGAGTCCAAGCCGCTTCGCGGACCAGCGAATAATGCAGTTGTTTCTTGAAGAAGTAATAGCAAGCTGACTGCGCAATGCGAGTTAACTCGGCATCGAGATCCTTTCGGCTGACACCCGGCTTGCTTCGTGCCACCACCATCACTTGCGCATCGGTGACCGAGGGTTGCAGCAGGTAAGCAGTGGGCTGGCGCGACAGGAATTGAAAGCTCGCCGGAAGAATGCCGGTAACCGTGTACCACTCTCGGCCCACGCGGACTCTTGCCCCGACCGCCTTAGCGCTCGGCGAAAAAAGCAGTCGCGCTAAATTGTTCGTCAGTACCAGGCCATGATCGCCGGTCAACCTGCCGGACTTTGAGTCCATCTGCGAATCTACTTGCAAAACGCCAAAAAAACTCGCTTGCGTCCGTACGATTAACGGTTGAGCAGTCTCTCCATTTTGTGCGCGAACTGCCAGGTGACTGGTCACAAACGGAGCAATCGCCTCGAGCGAATGACTACGAGTCGCCCAGGCAGGTACTACGTCGGGCGGCAATCCTTCGTCGCCACCGCCGACCTCTGGGTGAATCCAAATGAACTGTACTCTGTCCAGGCTTTTATTGCTGGTTAGCCCGACAATGTTGCGCGCCGCGGGCAGACCGCCTGTAATCGCGGCTACCAACAAACACATTACCGATAATCCACCCAGGCAGATCCAGGGCGATCTCGCACATTCACGCAACCGGCCTTGAAGCGCCTCTTGTCCCGTTAAGTGCCAGCACGCATCGGGGATCGCTCCCAGACAGCGCCGCATCAGCCGCAGGCTTTCCGCACGATTCCAAGCTTGCATGTGCGCGAGGAATTGCCACCTATGCCAGATCTCCGCCTGCCACTCTTGTCGCCAGTCGTCTCTCTGCGTCCCTGGCACTAGCCGCGAGGCGATCCGGACCAAAACATCGCATACCGCAACTTCCCAGGGACGCCGTGGGTTCATCTGTTCCTCCTAGCGCCGTGACTTCGATACAAGTCTCGTGAGTAGCGGATAACGCTTCTGCGAGAATTCCAGAACCTCGCTTCCCGCTCGCGTGATGCGGTAGTATTTGCGGGCGGGCCGCTGCTCCGCTAAAGCCTTTTTCTCCGCTTCCCACTGCGAGGAGATCAATCCCTCGGACTCCATCCGCCGCAGCGCGGGATAAACAGTTCCGCTGGGCAAGCCGGTGGCATCCATAATGTCGAATCCATAGCTACATCCTTGGTCAACGGTTTGCAAGATTAGCGCTGCGGTATGCGAAAGTTTGGTTGATTCGCTCATACTATATAGGATTCTACTTCCTTTTGAATCAGGTCAGCTTAAGTAACTCAAATTGTGGCGCTGGGCCGTCCTGAAATTTCATCGCCGGCTGGCCGCCTAAGTTCTCCCGCTGGTAACGCCGGATTGCGTACCATCCCACGGCGAGCAAAACCGCCAGATCCAGAAATCGCAGCGGGTGCAAGAGCATCCAGTGCTGCAGCGCCGCCAAGCCAGGTACTAGAACCAACACTCCGAACAGCGCTCCGAGCATTCTAAAGATGAGTTGCTTGATGTCCACCTCAGTTTTGCAGGTAAATGGAATTTTATGAAAGCGCATCACTAGAACATCGGCGAACAAAACCGTTAGGGCAGCCGTACTGGCCACGTACAACAAACCGGAGGTCCAGCCCATCCGGAGAATGGATAACGGCAACAAGATTGCAATTTCCCAGGTCAGAGTCGCCCGCAGCAGCAGCCTTCTCACTATCAATCGGGGCTCCGGACTGGCGGTAGTCGCTGCTGCCTGAAAAATCCAGTTCGCATCGAGCACGGCCGGTACGTCAAAAACAAATCGCAAGCCGCTGATCGTAACGAACGCCATCAAGAGCGGAATCGCAAGGTGCTCGGCCGCCGGCAACTTTTGCCCGGGCGCGGTAACAGCATCCGTCGCGCTTTGCGCAATAATCACCAGGCCAATTCCAAGATACGCCCCAAGGAACATCAGATGCTGTTCGCTTCTGGCCAACACCTTTGCCACGAAACTGCTGCAAGCCCGTTCAAAGGAAGAGCGAAATACCCACTTGGTCCAGCGTTCCGGAAGATGGACGGCAAACAATGGGCGGCTGCCGCCCATTGTGTCGAAGGATTCCGGCAAGCGCACGAAAATTCGCCGGTAACAGATCGCATAGACCAGTGTCGAAAGAATGACGATGGCGCCCAGACTGAACAAAGCCTGGCTACCGAGCGCCGTCATCTCCGGCTTTGCAATCCCAGCCATCCGTTCGTAGATACCGAGGAACCAATAGGATGGAATCCAGCGCACAAATGCATTCGCCTGCCCAGGCGCATGTGCCGCAAATAACTGGAGGAAAATATTTGAGTAGAATTCGGTCAGCAGCCCGACTACCAGCACGATACGAACCGCGATTGAAGCCGGACGAAATACTCGACGAGGCAACAGCAGAGTCATCAGCCCGACCAATCCAAAGATGCCGAAAAAACTAAACAAGCTCGCCGCTATTACGGAACACGCGTTCGCGACTCCTACTCTCAGCAGGAGAGGAAAAGACTCCTTGCTCATCGTCACGAACAGGGGAAACAAAAACACCGATACGCAATTCACATCCACGGCAAACAGCAGCGCCAAACCCAGCAAAGCCGCAAAATTCGCGAGGAAAATGTTCCGGATCGGTATCGGCAGCACCGCCAGATTTGTAAAGTCGCGGCGGTCAGGGAATAAACGATTCCAACGCGTCACCATCACCATTCCCGTAATGGTCATCGACAACACCACGAAAAAGTACTCATCCGCCGGAGATCTTTGAATTGGATCGACGTGGGTTCCACGCAGAAATTGCAGCAGAGCGGAATATTTATCGAGCATAAAAATTGAAGCGAACGCTCCCGGCGAGGCTAATATCGCGAGAACCGCCCCCAAACCCAGCCCCATTCCGCCGCCGCTGCCCTGCTCCTCTTCACTTGCAAACAAACGGCGCGCAAAATGCTCAATCAAGGCAACGAATGGACGTTGGCGCAACTCGGTAAAGCGGTCCATTAGCTCACCATCGCATCGGCGATCGCTTCGGCCGACTCTTCCGCATTCGTCTCCTGCACCAGGCTCGAAAATGCGGCTTCCAGCGAAGGCATCGCTTGGAATTCCTTCAATTCCGCAATCGATCCGTAGGCCAGTTGCCTGCCCCGTTGCAAAATCGTGACGTGCGAGCAAACCTTTTCCACCACTTCCAGCACATGCGAGCAATAAAAAATCGTCTTTCCTTTCTGGCTCAGCGTCGTTACCAACTTGCGAAAAATGAGCGCCGAGGTCACGTCGAGTCCCGATAGCGGCTCGTCAAAAATGATCAGCTGGGGATCGTGGAGCAGTGCGGCCGTGAGCAATATTCGCTGGCGCATACCTTTCGAGTAGGCAGCAATTACTGTATGACGATGCGGCGTCATGGCAAACACATCGAGCAATGTTTCGGCACGCCGGCGGCTGGTTGCTTCCGGTAATCCACGAAGCCGGCTTACCAGCTGGAGGTATTCGATTCCGGAGAGAAACGGGTAAAGGTTGGCTTCCTCCGGTACGTAGCCCACCAACCGCTTAAACGAGGTCAGGTCGCGCCTTATGTCCCGGCCGCCGAACAACACCGTGCCCTTGGTTTGTTCCAACAGGCCGGTGATGATTTTCACCGTCGTGCTTTTTCCCGAACCGTTCGGTCCGAGGTAGCCGAGCACCTCGCCGGCTCGGACGGTGAAGCTAACGTTATCAACCGCCGGGACCGAGCTGTAACACTTGGTGAGGTTGTGAACTTCGAGCATATACACATAGAATACTACATAGGGTGTACCTCCGCAAGAACCAGTTAATGCGCTGTATCGGACCAACCAAGTCTTAGTTATTCAACTACTTGCAGCATTATTTCCTTGACACAATTGCCGTCTCGCGCGCACTCTATTAATCGAGGAGACAGAAAATGCTACACGTCCATGAAGGTCAATGTGGTCTCTGCACCCATTTCGGCGAGGTTCATCCTGGCGGTAATGGCGCAGAAGTGCTCACGCAAATTCGTTCTTCAAAGGAAGCCAAAGAGGATTTCGTCGATGACTGCGGCCATCCTAAGCATGCGGCTCTTCATCTGAAGGTAACGGCGGTGAGCGGCTGCGACGGTTTCGAACCAGTTATACACTAGAAAACAACGGGCGGACACCTTAAAAAGGTCCGCCCCTTCCGGTAAATCCGGCAAGCCTCTCTTTAGAAAGTTAAACCCACCAGAAACTCCGCCTGGTTCTGATTAGAACCCAGCCCGGAACCTACGCTCGAGTAATTGAAGTTCTGTGATCCCCAGCGAACGTAACGAAACTCCGGTTCGACATGGACAAGCAGTGCGTGAAAATCGATCCCAGCCCCGATGGATACCCCGGCGGTCGATTGATTCGGCGTAACTCCGGTAATGTTTGAGACGTGGTTGAAGATGGGGCCAGCATCCACGAAGGGATGCACCAATGGTACGCCCCGAAAGTGGTATTTCAGCAGCAGCGGGAAATCCCACTCACTCACACCCGATCCGGAAAAAGAGTAATGACGGTAAAGCGCGTCAAATTCCACTCCTAAATGGAAAGGCAAGCCCAGCTCGACCTTGGGCCCCACGATAAATCGATTGGTATTGGCGGTAAGATCGCCACTTCCCGAGTTCACATAGACGTCGTTTAGCGGAACACCACCCTCCACTCCCACTGAAAAAAACTGCCCAAAGGCCGGCATGCCCGACAAACCTAGCATCAAAAAAACACTGCTCCAAAAGCGATGACTCATATACCTTTTTACGCTCAAAAGGTGCGATACGTTCCGCTTCGACTTCTGCCCGTCTGTGCTCTAACGCCTTCGAATTAGTTCGGAAATGCGAGTCTCTGGCGGCTTACTCGGTAAGAATAACTTCTGCTGGCGTTACCTGGCTGCCGCATAATAGGTCTTACCCATCCATGAGACCTCTGGCGCTGTTATTAACCCTCACCACAGTGGCGTTCTCCGCCGACCCGCAATTCAAATCGTCGCCCGAACAGGGCCGCTCGATGGTCGTCACGAAGTACGGCATCGTAGCCGCGCCCCAGTTCCTCGCGTCCGATGCCGGCGCGAAGGTTCTCGAAGCGGGTGGCAACGCCGTCGACGCCGCGATTGCCGCTAACGCCGTCATGGGCGTCACTCAGCCCTATGTCAACGGGATCGGCGGCGATCTCTTCGTGCTCTATTATGAAGCCAAGAGCGGCAAACTCTACGGCCTTAATTCAAGCGGCTGGACACCGAAAGCGCTCACCATCGATTACCTCAAAGCGCACAACGTCGAGGACAAGCTCAATCCGATCGGCGTCCATACGATCACCGTTCCGGGCTGTGTGGCGGGCTGGGATGCGCTGCAGCGCCGCTTCGGCACCATGCCGCTCAAGCAGCTGCTGACACCGGCCATCTATTACGCGCAGAATGGTTTCCCCCTCGCCGAGAAAAACGCCCGCTACTGGATCAGCAAAGTTTTTCTCGATCAACCCGGCTATAAGAAGACTTACATGCCGAACGGCGTGCGCCCCGGGGTCGGCGACATCTTCAAGAACCCTGCTCTCGCTAACTCCCTCTCGCAGATTGCGGAGCACGGACGCGATGCGTTTTATAACGGACCTCTTACCAAAGTCATGGTTGATTTCCTCCACGAGCAGGGAGGCACCCACACCGTCCAAGACTTCGCCGAATTTCAGCCCGAATGGGTCGAACCCATCTCGACCACCTATCGCGGCTGGTCCATTTATGAGTTGCCTCCTAATGGACAAGGCATCGCCGCTCTCTCCATGCTCAACATCATGGAGACATTTCCAATTGCTTCCTACGGTCAAAACTCAGCTAACGCGCTGCACGTCATGATTGAGGCGAAAAAGCTTGCCTACGCCGACATGGTCCATTACGTCGGTGATCCTCGTTTCACGCCGGTACCGGTTAAGGAGATGCTCTCCAAAGATCTGGCTGCGCAACGCGCCAAGCTCATTCAAATGGATCATGCGCAGTGCCAGGTGATTCCCTCCGACCTGAGCGCCAAGCTAAATGCTCGCGGCCACGAGACCATCTACATGTCCACCATCGACAAGGACGGCAATATCGTGTCCTTGATCCAAAGTAATTATGGCGGCTATGGCACCGGCATGGTCGCGCCGGGCGCCGGCTTCTCTTTCCAGAACCGCGGCGCTGGCTTCGAACTCACGCCGGGTCTGCCGAACTCGATTGCCGGCCACAAACGTCCGCTTCACACCATCATTCCCGCCTTCATGCAGAAAGGCGATGTGCATCTTGGTTTCGGCATTATGGGTGGCTGGAACCAGGCGCAAGCCCACGCGCAGTTTGTTTCAGACGTAGTCGATTTCGGCATGAACATCCAGGCCGCCATGGAATCCCCACGTTTTACGAAAGCGACGTTTGAAGGCTGCGATGTCCAGATGGAATCCCGGATCGCTCCCTCAATTCGCGACGACCTGGCGCGCCGCGGCCACCTCATCAAGCTGCTCGAACCTTTCTCCTACACCGTCGGCCAAGGGGAAGCCGTCCTGCACGATGACGCTCAGGATGTGAATTATGCCGGTTCCGATCCCCGCTGCGATGGAGAAGCCATCCCGCAGAGTCCGCCGTTTTCCGCCGCTTTAGGCGCCCACTAAACTCGGGCGGCTTGCAGTGTAATGAATTTGAAACAAGCAGCGCATACTATTGACTTACTTTGGAACCTCATTCAACCCAGGACGTCAATGTCGAATCGCTGGCCGGTAGCCGTGACGATATCCGCATCATCAAGCTTCGCGGCCCGCTTATGATCAACAATTTCTTCGCGTTCCAGGATCTCGCGCGAAGACAGCCGCTGGAACACACCCTGCTCATTGACCTGGCGGACGTCCCTTACATCGACTCCGCCGCGCTCGGGAGTCTTATAGGGATCCATGTTTCATGCGAGCGAGCCGGCCGGAAATATGCGTTGGTTGGAGCGAATGCCCGGCTAAAAAACCTATTCACGATCTCCGGAGTGGATCAGTTCCTGGTGACTTACCCTACGATTGCTGAGGCGGAATCCGGATTGGGATGAAAGGCCGATCGATGTGAGCGACCGCTTCTACTAGCCGGCTTGCGCTATCTTTACCCTGCCGCGCGGCCGCGTTTTGCGTGCGCCCGCGTTCTGCCCCTTCCACTTGGGCTTGCCGTTCCCGCGATTATGAGCGTGGGGCGGGTGCGCCTCCGTGTGCTCCTTCTTACGCGCCGCGAGTACCGCGGCTTCCCGCTCGGAGCGCTCCGCGATCTCGCTGAGCACTGCCGGCGCTACATCGCGCCTTTCCAAACGAACCTTACACTCACGTTCGATGCGTTTCACTTCGCCGCGTTCCATTCGCAAAATGAAGGTCGAGGCAGAGCCACGCTGCCCCGCCCGTCCAGTGCGTCCTACGCGATGTACGAAATCATCTGGCGCCTGTGGTAAGTCAAAATTCACCACATGCGCCACGCTGTCCACATGAATGCCGCGCGCCGCTACGTCGGTAGCGACCAGCACGCGGTAACGGCCCTCGCGAAATCCAGCAAGCGCCTGGTTGCGCTGACTCTGCGTTCGATCGCCGTGCATCGCCACCGATCGTACACCGTAACTCAAAAGCTTCTTCGCTAGCCGGTCGGTGCCATGTTTGGTGCGCGAGAAGACCAGAAACGATCCTTCTTCTTGCGCAAGCAAGTGCTGAAGCAGGTGTACCTTCATGTCGTTCTCGACTTCGTA
>DATAYL010000301.1:0-32454 GCA_036272575.1 Bryobacteraceae bacterium
GTGCGCGGTGACACCCGAATTTGGAGCTTCAGCAAGAGCTCATCTGCGATTCGCTCCTCACCCCAGGTCGGGTTCTCGGCAGCCATCCGGCAGATCAACCGTCTCAACTCGGCTGATAGAGTTGGCCTACCGACCGGTTTCGACTTCCAACGCCAGAATCGGCGGAATGCGGCTCGATGCCAGCCGATCAAAGTCGCTGGCTTGACGATCACCAATGCGCTGCGCCAGTCAAAGAAGCGAACAAGCGTCCAGAACACGAGGCGATCCGCAGCGGTTGTGGGCGCGGCTCTCTTCTCGCGTTCCTGGAATAAGGCCAGCTGCTTACGCAAGAACAGGTTCTCGGCGGCCAAGGCTGTACGACTGCGCAAAAGAGCGCCGCAGAAGCTCAGTGACTCAGAAAGCACAATCTGAAAGGCAATAGTTAACTTCGAGAGCTGTCGGACCACCCGTAACACCTCGCAATCGTCTCACAGCTATCCGACTCATTTCATTGCCTCATCAGATTTTTGCGGACCACAGGTCTGACGCAAGCCTCCTGCCTTCCAGCTCGCGCAATCGGGCTCCGCTATTACTCGGTGCCAGCTGCATTCGCTCGCGCCTGAGCGACGAGCCTATGGAGTTCGGCAATTATGTCCGCGGCCTGCGGGTACGTCGCGAAATGTTGTTCCAAAGTGGCAATGGCGGGTTCGACGTCCAGACCTGAAGCAGCAGCTTCGAGTATTTGGCGAAGTTCTTCGGGCATTTCACTCGCACTTTCTTCGCCGCCCGCCATTTCGAGGACTTTTTGAATTGCTTCATCACCGGATGCGGCGCGCTGGGGCAGGCTGGAGAAAAGTTCGCGGAAGCGGACGCCTTCTGTTTGTTGAACAATTGTGCAGAGTTCTTCGAAGTTGCTCGGCAGCGCCGATTTCCCTGGCAGACCGAGGTGCTGTTTCATTGCCCAAAGTGCTTGCGTCTGATTGCCAGAGTCCGTCTGATAAAGAATAATTGCTGCTGCGAGATGATGCGCCACAGCGGCGTGAACGTTCTCATCCGCCGCAAGGCAGTAAGACCCTAAATTGAAGTGGCTGATTGCGCACTCGCCAGGCGAACCATCTACGTAACGATAAAAGAGCGCTATGGACTCGAAGTGAATTGCCTCCTCGCGACGTTCGAGGTGCCCCTCCAACTCTGCGAGTGCCGAATACATTTTCCCGAGACCGCCGCTACTTCCTTCGGACTTGACTACGTCAAGGCAGCGGATAAGGAGGCTTCGCGCCTCCTTATAACGCTGAAGGGCGAGTAATGGTCCGTAGTTCTGGTATCGGGCTCCAGCCAACTCAAGGGACGTCGCTCCACGCGCCTCTTTGAGTCGCACTCTTTCGTTGTTTAGAAAGAGGGCTCGGTCCCACAGTTGCAGCGATATTGCCGCTGAACAACCAATATCCAACAAACCCTCTCGTACAACCCAGGCATTAACGCCCTCTTCCGATCGTTTTGGTTCGGGCCAGTTGGATATCTTGTCCCACCAGTCCTGCGCAGCGGAAAGTGCTTCCCCGTACCGCCCAATCTCGTTTAGGATCTGGAGCCGCTTTGCCTCTACTGTTAGTTGAGTCCATGGACCTAAGCTCGCCTGACGGATGTGATCCCTCATGCGCTCAGCTGCTTGCAGGGCTTCCTGGAAGCGCCCGGTCTCTTTCAGAACGTCCAGCAGCGCGCCTGCTGTTCCCCCAGCCACCTGATACTGCCCTGAATTGACCGCCTGTCGCTCGGCTTTTCGAAGGACAGCTTCCGCCTCCGTCAGGTTCCCGGCCGCATGCAATGCGCGCCCGAGGATGCCAGCATCGACCGGAAGACGCGTTTCTAAGGCTATTCTCCGTACCAGGGGAAGGACCGCGCTAGCGGCCGGTACCGATTTATCTCTCTGAATCACGCGTTCCAGGAAACTACTCGCGTACTCCCATCGCTTCAAACGGATCAGGTATGGAGCCGCACTTAGACCGGAACGCAACACCAAGTCGCCCGCACTCCTTGTCTCATTTACCAGCGCATAGGCAAATACGAAAGTCCAGAACTCCGCTAATGTCTCATCTACTTCCTCTCGCGACTCGCGCCCTGCCTGCGCCACACCTGGATGCACCTGATACGAAGCATCCGCCAAACCCGCCTCAACCAACTCTCGCATCTCTTCCGTCACATCACCCCAGACTTCATTGATAACCCACTCCTCTCGATCCCGCTCTTCCATGCAGCAGATCCGGTGAAAGAACGTCCGAGCCGGTTCCGACAAAGTCGAGACCACACCGCGCGTCCAGCCGAGCAGCGTATTCAAGAAATGCACTTCCTCCAGTGCCGATTCTCCTGTTCGGAAGAACGCTTCAAGCGGACCTTCGGTCGAAGCTGCTGCAGCCTTCAAATGCGCCGCAAGCCGCGCCGCCGTGCTGGCCTGCGCCTCTGCAAGTTTCAACAACTCCGGATGGCCCTGTACGAGCACTAGCGTTTGAGTTACCAATGCGCGGGTCGACTCGTCCCGCAATAATGTCCCAAGATTCGGCGATTGGCGTGCCAGCAACGCTGCTTCTTGCAGGCTCAGCGTATGCACTGGTAGCGCGAGCAGCTTGGCATTCATCGGCTCCGGACGAAGGCGCGAAGTCATCACCACTCGACTCTGCCCGCGGTGATCGAGCAGTACAGCCATCAGCCGCTCCCATTTGGGATCGCGCCAGGCACCGTTGTTGCGCTGCAACGTTTCCATGTTGTCCAATACGATCAGCAAGCTGCGTTGTGTGAGGAACTTGGTGATGCGCGGAAGATTGGCGTGAAAAATCTCCGGAGCCGCGCTCGCTTGCAACGTCACCTGCGGGTGATTCAACTGTTTGTTCCATTCTTTCTCTAACTCTGGCAGCGCCATGTAAGAATCTTCCGGTGCCTTGAACCATACGAATCCCTGGAAGCGCTCGACGTCCTCGTACTGATAGGCAAGTTCCAACGCGGAGGCTGTCTTGCCGCCACCCGACATACCGTGGAAGAGGATTCCCGTGTAGCCGCTTCCTGGTGCTAGGGCCCTGCGCGCTCTGCTGAGCAGACCGACCCGGCCAACAAATTGTAAAGGTTCCTCGGGAAAATGCGCGAGACCCAGCCGCAGTTCGGATTCGCCTTTGGGAACGGCCAGCGCAAGGTCGGCGGCGTATCTGCCGAATAGCGATGGCGTCGCCACTGAGACCGCGGCCGCCCCCGCTTCGGCCTTTGTCAATTCTGGAAGCACAATCTGCATGGCTCGCGCGAGCGATTGCTCCTGATCGAGAACACCCTCGAACAACCGGCGTCCGAGATCGATAGCAAACTGGTCTCCGACCGGATAGCGCATCGCTAATACTGCGCAATCCATTGATTTGACGATCTCGCGGGCTACAGCCTGAAGGGGGGTGGTACTGCTGACGTGCTCGGGGGCGGGCTTGGGATCAGCTACGCCCAGCCACTGTAAGCTCTCTTCGACGGTCGCTGCCGCGGAAAGACAGGCCGAAAGTGTCACCCATTTGAGCTGACCGCGCGCGGACCACAGGAGTCTCGCAAATTCGGTGGAAGGGACCAGATCTACGCTCCCATCGACTTTCTCCAAGACTAAATGCGCCGCCAATCCATGACCCGAGAAATACACGATGTCCCAGCCTTCCCCCTGTTGAAGAATCTTCGACAGGGCTTCGCGTGTAACGCCGTATTGCAGCACACGCAAATGAATGGCGCGAGTCCGCCGCTGTCCGATCTCGTGGATGGAGCGACGTAGTTCGAAGCGTTCCTGCCGTAGGTTCAGAGCGTCAGCTCCTTCTGGCAGACTAAAAACTGCCAGGATGCGGAGCCGCTTGCCTACAGGGAGATGCTGGACCACCGATGATTCGCCCTGGACCTCGAAAACCAACGACACATCCTGCAATGCGAGCGGCTGGCCATCGACATAGCCGAGTTCCCACGGGCGGTACAGAAGCCGGCTGGCTTCAGGTGGATGCGCTGGTACTTGGAAGCGCACGATGGCAGGCGTACCGGCATCCAGGATGCGTTTGCCTATCGAGCCGTAGAGATGCCGGCCCATCCATTCGCCCAACTCACGGACGCGTCGTGCTTCGTCCTGTTGCCGATTGCGCGGATCGGTGTGGATATCGAGATAGGCAGCAAGGTCCATGAAGGCTTCGTAATGTGGATCACGCGGGTCCAGACGCACGTCATGATCTGCGAGAAGGTTTCCAGTGGGATCGGTCAGGCGCAAATACCAATGAGCGGCGTCTCGGAAGTCCGCGACGCTGAGGTGGAGGGTTGTCGGCATGTGCGGCGCGTTCGTATTGTGCACCCGACTGCCTCTCATTGCAAGTATTCGCCGATCTCGCGCTTAGATCCAGCAACCAGGGGCCGAGGTGGGGATATATCGCGGCAACCCGACGCCGGCACCTCGCCCGCGTTGCCCGAGAACGAATGGTTGGTGACCCATGCTGCCCCTTTCCCTGCCGGATCACGCGTGACCGGAACTTTCGCTTTTCGGCGTCAAGTTGCCGGAGAACATCGAGCCACAAATGTAGGAGACTCCACGGGAGCCAGAGTCGTGATCAGGTCCACTTGATTTCTGTCGGTTCCTATTGCGGGATTCCCCCTAGGGCCCTGCGGTTCATGGTCAATGTCGCCTGCCGACGTCCATGACGTTTAGCGCCAGGCTAGCCGACTTCGCAAGCTTGCCGAAAACTCGCAACGATCGGAGCGCGACGGGCTTGCGGGGTTGCGAGGGAATTGGGAAAAGCACGTCACGCAAACGTATACCGAGGAGTCATAGATGGACGCCTGCGAGCGGTTCGTGCTCGAGCAAACATTGATTTCCGGACTTGTCACCATCGGGGGCCCGGGGCTTGTGCGTTTGTGCATTCAACTTCTGTCCCGCGACAAGAACGCAAGAACGTAACCGTCCGGCGAGGCCGGCGAGGACCGCTTTGACTTGAAGCGTAGATCAGGCACGCAGGTAACGCGGACGGGCCGGGCATATGAGACGGTCCCTTCGCTCACCTGAAACCCGCGAGACGTACGGACTTCCGCTCTTCGTGCTTCGAGCGCAAAGAATTTTTTCGGATCACCGACTCAGCATGTCATTGTCCAGCGTCAGGCGTGTCCATCGACTGACGCTACCACAAGAAGGTCCCTGAAGTGTCCCGTCGTAGACAGGTACACTGACTTTATCCGATAACGAGTGAGGTATGCCGGAACTCAACGAAGTCGTCGAGCAAACTGTTCTTGCCGTCCTTCAGGGCATCGTGCCGAATAAGACAGAGCAGGGTTCATTGGTTCAGGCTGGAGTACCAAGTTGGTGGGAAGAGAGATCCTTATTTTCCTTGCTCGCCGAAGGCGATTTTATCGATCCCTTTCTCGACAGTTTCTCAAGGGAAATCTCGATGGAGCTCGCCATTAATGGCTTCTCGGAATTCGATCCCAGGAAATTACGCGCAGCTCTTTATGACAGGCGGCCGCCGCGTGAGAGATTATTCCCGATGACGGTTCGTGAGTTCATATCCTTTGTCACCAGCCGCATACTGGACAAACCAGACGCACCTTCACAGACACTTGAAGGCAAACCAGCAAAGTCGCCCATAGGTGTTCACATCTCGGACGTAAACGGGACCATAACCATAAGACGAGATGTACTCGCGGGGGCGGGGGTCTCGACAAGGTCCATGAACGTGGGTAGCATAGGCAGCATCGTTATCACACAGATAGAACGGGAAGCCAATACCAGCGTCGTCCGAGTTTTTTATGCAACCGATCGAGAGCCTAAGGAGCATTCGAAGTTAGGTTTGCGCTTTAAGGCGAATAGATCAAATGCCGAACTTCATTATGGAGAGTGCCACATCAGCATCCCGGTGACGCATAAAGTAGGACACCTAGACTCGCCATCCGTCTTGAAGCTTGAGTTCCGTCCGAACCCAGAGCGTCACATCGTCTTGCATCATGTGGACAGCCTCGAAGAGGAGACGTTCTTCACGCGCGTTGCTGACGTCGTGTCCAAATCGGAAACGAGAGAGGCCTTCATCTTCGTTCACGGCTATAACGTCACCTTCGAGGATGCGGCCCGGAGAACCGGACAGTTTGCGTTCGACCTTCAATTCGTTGGTGCCCCGATCTTGTATAGCTGGCCCGCAAATGGGCGCGTTCTCGACTACCCTGCAGACGAAGCCAACGTGATCTGGACGGCTCCTCACCTCGAGCGATTTCTGACCTTGCTTGCCCAGCACAGCGGGGCCAAGCGGATCCATGTCATCGCGCACAGCATGGGAAACCGGGCTGTTTGCGATGCCTTAAAGGCGTTGAGCTATCGTCAGCCAAAGAACGCCAACGTGCTCCTGCACCATCTTGTTCTCGCCGCGCCCGATATCGATGCGGACACTTTCCGCGAACTTACCGCGGCTCTCAAGGCGATGGCCGGGCGCATCACGCTGTATGCGTCCTCCAATGACAAGGCCATTAAACTCTCATGCAAACTGCACAAGAACCTCCGCGCTGGATCACCCCCGCCGATTGTCGTTGCAGGTATCGAATCGATCGACGCCTCCGAAATGGGGACTGATTTCCTTCGCCATTCCTACTTCAGCGATAACTGGCCGCTGCTGGCAGACATTCACGAGATTTTGACAGACGACAAACCAGCCTCCAAGCGTTTCGGTTTACGGCAGGCAACCTGCCCGGATGGAACTTTTTATGTTTTTAGAGCCTAATCCCGGTTGGTGGTCCCAGCCAGGTGACCAGCCTGTCAGATCGAAGGCCTTTGCGGCCGACGCTTCGGCTTCAGGCGTAAGATGTACCGCACGAATTCGTGGCTTCCTTCATGCGCGCCGTCGACGGCGGCGGCGACGAAGTTTTCTCGACCTCCCTACTCTGCTCTCCTGCTCGCCTCCTATCGTCAACAGGTCGTCGCCGTACGTTTACGTTGATTCTATTGATGGGGGAATCTCCGGATACTACGAGATGGGCACTATGAAGCGTACTTGTAGTGCGCGAGGAACTCGCGGCTGGCGGTGTGCAAAGAGTTCTCTCTGAATAGAATCAGCCGTTCCAGGCACGACTCCTTGATCGAGCGTACGAATCGGTCAGCATAGCCGTTGAGGTTTGGAGATTGTGGAGGGAGCTTCACGGAGGTGACGCCGATACTCTCAAGAAGGCTGCGGAATTCGTTGGTATCGGACGCGATGCCCGCGATTTCCACTCTCCGAGTAGACAGATCGATAAAGAACAGAACGAGGAAGCGTTTCAAGCCTCGAACAGTCCAGACCTCGACGGTGAAGAAGTCTGCGGCTACGATCAGCTCCCAGTGGTGTTTCAGAAACTCTTTCCACGTGGTTTTTCGGCTCCGCTCTGCTGCGGGTTCGAGGCCGTTCCGATGGAGAATCCCGTCGACGGTGCTCCGGGCCAGCCTATGGCCGAAGCGGGGAGATGGCGCCCTGTATGCGGCGGTAGCCCCAGGCTCGGTTTTCCTCCACCATGCGAACCACCAAACGCTCTATTTCCCCGCCGATGCGGGGGCGTCCTCGTCCACGTTTCTCATGCCCATCGTATTTCTGTGCAATCAACTTGCGATGCCATGCCAATAACGTCTCTGGTGTCACCAGGGTGGCGACTTCCGCCAGGAGCTTGCCTCCCAGCCCTTTGGCTTTCGCCGCCAACCGGCGGCGCTGGTCGTCATTGAAGCGTGGTCGACGGTGACCCAGTTGCTCGCGCAGAACCAGATTCTCCTCACGCAGGTATTCGATCGTCTGCTGTTGGCGCCGGTTCATCTAGCCCGCAACGGCGACCAGGAGAAACTGGAAAGGATCGAGCGTTCTAGCCATCTTTCTCCCGATTGTCGCAGTACCGAGATCGGTCGCAAAAGCTTCTTAATTCAGTTCGTTCCAATATTCGGACCATACGGGATTGAGAAGACTCAGGGCGCAAGCTCGACACAGATGAGCCCCCTTGAGCACGCGGCATAGAGCGTTCGTTCTTCTAAAGCGATGGCCCAGACCCTGGGAGCCAAGTAGATCGTTCTATAGAGCGGTGGGACTGTCTCTAAATCCCAAACCAGCACCGCCCCGTCCCTATCAGCACTCGCGACTAGGTTGCCGCTCATCGCGACCGCAGAAAAACACTCGAACGGGACGGGAAGCTTTTTTATTAACCGGCAGGTTCTCCAGTTCCACACTGACCAATAGCCGCCTGCTATGACTACCGCTAAATCCCCGCAAAACGCTGCGGCATCCAGTAACAAAACACCGGTTGGCAGCTTAGATAACGATGGGATACCCCGCTTTCTCCAGTTACGGTATCCGACCGCACCGTCTTTTCCCAGCGTTAATATCTCGTCCCCGCTGACCGCCGCAGCGAGAACGGCATAAGACATCAGGCGGCGATGGTCGATCAGCTCACGGGTTCTAACATCCCACACGCAGGTGTTGCCCTCAAATTCCGCGGTGACCGCCACATCATTACTAATGCTCACAGCACTAACCCGACATGAATGCTTCCGTAACGGCTCACCAATTTCTTCTCCGTTGTTCCAGTTCCATAGCTGGACCGCGCCGCGCGAACCTCCCGATACGATCATGTCGCGGGCGATGGCGATGGCTACGACCGCTTCGCCTGTGGAGGAGGTCTGCATGCCTTGACCAATCGGCCGTCCGGTTCTCCGGTCCCATATTCGAACTGTGCCGCTATCACTGCCAGATACCACCCGATGCTCAGTAGTCGCCAGAGCGATTACTCCTGCATACTCGTTATAGGACTCTCCTATTGGAAGCGCGCTGTTCAAATCACATACGCGGACCGCGTTGTCCTTACATCCGAATACAACTAGATGGCTGCCGATCGCTACTGAAAGCACACCGATCGGTCCCAGTAAACTCAGGTCCATAGCCTCGCCGGTCCTCCAATTCCACAGCTCCACCGAATCGTCGCTATTTACGAACACAACCACGTCTCGCCAGAGCGTTATGCGAGAAACAAATCGCGGACGTTCCAAGTGCCCTGCTCGTTGGCCAGTCTTCCAGTCCCAAAATGACACCGAATGGCCAGAGCTACAAGCCACGAACCTCCCATCAACGGCTACGTCGATCCCCCCATGGAGATCAGAGGCGAATTCTCCGATCGGCCGCCGCGTTTTCCAGTCCCAAGTCCGCAGGGTGCCGTTTTGGTCAGCTGCCAGCACCATATTTTCATCGACGGCAACGCACAAGATCCGGCGACCTAGTAACGTCAAGGCTTTCTCTCGTGAAGCCATCCAGACTTCAACCGGCACTGTTGGGGTCCATTCTTCTTTAAGTACCTCTAAGGCGCTCACGTCAGCATCATCCGCTTGAAACGGGTCTCCGATAGGCTGGCCGCTCTTCCAATTCCAGAGCCGCACCGTCCGGTCTTCGCTTCCCGTCGCCATCACCTCACCGCTAATGGCCACGGTGTTCACTGGAGCATTGTGCGCCAGGAGCGGCTTGCCGATAGGCTGGACCGTGTTCCAGTTCCACAGCCGAACTATCCCGTCCCGGCCTCCGCTCGCCACTATGTGACCGTCAATAGCGACAGCAGTTATCGGAGCCTCATGTCCACTTAGCGGCTCACCAAATTGCTGGCCAGTTTCTGAGTCCCAAATTCGCACTGTCTTGTCCCAACTTCCAGACACGATCACGTTATTCTTGATCGCTACTGTGTTTACCTGTCCGATGTGCCCACGAAGGACGCGATGCGGAGTGATCGCGATGCAATGCGCCCAGCGTGCATGCCAGGGGCTGAGGATATTGGGAACGTGCGCGCTCTGTGCCAAGTCCTGGGCGGCGTTTTCTAACGCAACTAACTCCAGGTAGTTAAGCCGCGTACCGGCGTCCGGATCAATAAGTCGTTCCTCGGTGAGCCGATACCAATTAGCCCGGCGCCGGGCCTCTGCAGAAGACGCACAGTCCAACACGGCCAAAAGCCGGTCACGATTGGCTACTGCAAGGAATTTCGTATCAAGCAGCAGGTCGTCAAGCATGCCGGACTTGGCCGCATGCGTAGCGAGATATTTGCGCGTATACCAATCCGCGCGCAGCCAGTCGTTTCCCGGGAGGCCGGCAATGAGATTTTCGGCTATATGCAGGTGTTGTTGAGCATCGTTCTGGACTTCACGCACCGCTTCAGCCAACGCATTGTGGTACAAGCGGTACACGGTGTAAGCATCCTCCTGGTATTCTTTGATGAACGCCGTAACAAGTTCGAGGACTAAGTCCAGATCCTCGGTTGTGAGCCGCTTCCACACCTCTCGGGGCAGCCCGTTCCCCTGCGCATAAGCAAGCGGCCGAAGAGCCCGTCTCAATCTGTGGTAATCGACGCCGCCGCGCTTGCCGGCATCTTCGAGATATTTGCGAAAGGCCTTCTCAGGGGTCCTAGGGATCTGCTCGCTCTCCGGATCGAAAAACGTTTGGCGCTCTATCAAAGTTCTGGCGATGATATGAGCCAGGAGAAAGTTGCCTTTAACGACGCGCGACACCGAATGAGCCGCCTTCAGCGCAGCCGGTTCGTTGTCGCGGTATGGAGAAATACCTGGTTCCCCTTCGGCCAAAAGCAGCTGCTTGACATACCATTCCAAGTCCGAGTCGTTCAGAAAGGTGGCTGTATCTAGGTCCAGAACGTCGACGCGCTCACCCAATTCGACGAGTTCGGGGCGACGGCTGCCGACCAGAACCCAGATCTGCTCGTATCGAGTGAGCGGGCGAAGCAAAAGATCTGTTATCTGCGCCGACCGTTCGGCCTCCTCGAGTCCGTCGAAAACCAACACCGTTTTTTCTCGCCGCTTGGCAAGCGTGCCCATAAGCTCGTCGGGTTCGCACATGAAACAACTAGCCAGTGCGGCTTGCACCTGTACCAGATTTTTGCCTCTGAGGTCGATGGCGAACGTGACACCGCCCACTTCTGGCCATATATCTTCCGGCATCGAAGCTAGGAAATCACGAAGACCTGGTTCCTTGACTTCCTCTGGGTCACTCGCTGCGACGACGTAGCCGAGGACAGCGGACTTTCCGGACCCGGGATCACCGGTGATGGCCATCGCGCCCCCTCCGGAAGATCGCTGCGCCATCCACGAAAGGATCTTCCGAAGAGCCGCAGTACGGCCAGCGAAATACCAACGCCCCGTGTAGAAAATCCCTTCACATCCCATGGCGCGCGGCTTCCAGTGCTGCTTAAGCTCGTTCTTATAGAGCGAGCGATACTCCTCTGGATGGCTCGAGAACTTGTCCTCGAGCTCCGCCCGAAATGCGCCAATAACGCGATCAGCCTGTGCGATTTCATTAGCCTTCAAATCCTCGAAGCCCCTAGCCACTCGAGCGCGTAGCTCCTCAAACCGAGCCTCGATTTCGGCCAGCTTTTCGAGAGTCAGGGTCATGCCCTTATAACCGATCGCCAGCGAGTGGGGACCGCCCCGTGAGAATATGCTCGCGAAAGCCATTCGGTAAACAGGCATGACTCTGTGGGCGAAACGCTTCGCCTCTCGCGCATCCCATCCCCCGAGTAGCCTGTCGCGGAGCAAGCTACATGAGTCTCGATCGCTATCGACCGCTAGGTGGCGAAGGAGGCCGGCGATCGCCTCTACGTCCTGCTCCTCATTTGCGCGATAGAGACGACCAGCTTGCTCGGGAAGACTGGACAATAGGTTTTCGTCCCAGTGTGCCTCATAGCGGGTAAGAGCCTCCCAGTACGCCTCAGAAATATCGAGCGGGAAAAGGCTTTCCAGCATGCCTGATTCGGGCGTCAATGCTTGATCGAGCTGCGCGAACCAGCTCTCAAATAGCTTGTCATATAGTTCATGAGGAAGAACCGTCTCGAATCTCGTCTGTACGGCACGCAACGAACGCTCTAGCGCTTCCGCCATGCCGTGTCGGACCAGATGATTGCGCTCGGCCTGTTCATTATTTTGGGCCTCAAGCAGCTTTGAGACGGTATGGTTGAACACTGCGCCGCCAACACCGGCCGCACCGACCGCGAACGCGCCTAACGCAGCCGCGTGTGGGTAATGGGGCGTCTGACTCAGCGCCGTCAGCGCAGCAGCACCCAGGTAAGAAATGCCGCCAGTCAGGAGGCTTCTCGCCCACTCGAATCTACCGGAAGCCACACCCATAGCAGAGTTAGTGTAGCGCTAACTTGGGTGATCATTGCGACGCCTGCGGCTTCGATGCCAACTTCTTCCCCGGGCGGCACTGCGGTGTCATTTGGGCAGGATCGAGTCGTCAAATCAGTCCGTTAAGAGGGGTGGGTTAGACGGTTGGTATGCGTAAATCAACAATCGGAACCAGGCACTGTCCCCATAAATCATTAGAGTTCATCGGAAGTGCCAAGACGCGAGATAGCTGCGAGAGTCCGAAAAGAGGACTGGCACTTTCGATAAGGTGATTTGAACGCCGCTATGGCCCTCGCGCCGGACTTGAGAATCCCACATTCCTTGACGCGGATGCGTTTCAAGGTGGCTTTCTAGAACCGCTGGCGCCCTATCTCGATCGGGTGGGCGTCTTCCTCATCGAATTTGGCACGTTCTCGAAAACGAGCTACGTCAAGCCGCAGGCATTTTTCGATGACCTCGATGGCTTCCCGCGGCGTCTGCCGGGAGACTTCCAGTATGCCGTTGAGATCCGCAACGACGACTTCCTTGATGCAGCCTATTTCGATGTACTGAAGGCGAACCGCGTGGCGCACATCTTCACTTCATGGTCCCGCATGCCACGCCTGCGCCAGCAGCTCCTTATCGAGGAGGCGTTTACCGCTCCATTTACTACCGCGCGAGCGCTTCTGCGTCCCGGTCGCGCGTATGCGCAGGCCGTCGAAGTTTTCTCTCCGTACTCTGAGGTCAAGGAAGAATATCTTTCGGCGCGCCAGGCTCTCCGTGACCTCATCCACGGTGCGCGGGAACGCGACATCTCGGCGTACATCCACATCAATAACCGGCTGGAAGGTAACGCGATTCAGACCGTCGAAGGCATTGTGAGTCGCACAGACATCTGAGCCTTGATCATGTTTCGGGAGGATTGAAGCCCGTGTGCCAGCTGGCCAATGATCCGGAAAAATCCGCCCGAAATCGCTCGGGTGGTGAATACAGCAGAGCCGGGAACGGTGAAACAGGCTCAGTGCGGCCTGTTCCGGCCGCGTAAGGCAAGTGAACTCGACGCCTTTGACTTGTAGCGCCCTGCGAGACGCCTTACGTGGGCTGCTTCGTTCCAGCTTTGAGAATCTTGTCGGCGACTGCAAAAATCCGCTGTGCTGACTTATCGCTGATCGGCTGTCCTGCTGCCCAAGACTGGATATATCCGCGTGAATATTCAACTCCTAGTAATCCAAGGGACGCGCAGCAAAGCATGGCCACGGATTCCGCTTCTATCTCCATCACATTGCGCGCCGTGTTCTCAGTGTCTGTCAACGCAGCGGCTTCGACGTGACCGAGAAGAACATGTCCCAGTTCGTGGAAAAGGGTCTTAGAAGGGTTCGCCGCAATCCGACTGATACTAATGGATCGGCCGGGTTCAGCATAGCCCTGCACATTGCCGTTTCTTAAATCGAATTCCGTCTTATTGATGTCCAGAGCTTCGAGCGCGTGGGCTTCGCTCCACTCTGGCAGGGGCTCCGGTGTGTACTCTTCACCTTCGGTTTGCGACAGTACAAACCAATTGTTCCTCAAGACGAATAGCTGATAGGTCCTCTCGGTCTCATTGCCAGCTTCATCCTTGTCTTTGCGTTTGCCAGTAAGGGGCATGCAGAGGCAGATGGCCTTTTCACCCTTCTTGACCTGCCGTCCCAGTTCCTTCCATCGTTTGAAGCTGGCCATAGGACCTGGTGCTATTCCGCGCAGGGAGCATTGCATGAGAGCCCAGAGCTGATTACCCAGCGAGTATCCATGAAAGCGCCGATAGGCATCACTGATCTTTCCTGGTTCGTCCACAGCTTCGGAGAGCAGCTTCGCCCACTCGATCCTGTTTGGCGTTTGCATTTGTGTTTGCCTCCTTTTGGATTTGGGGTGTTGATAACAACACCCCCGAGGCCCTCGCCGGCGAGAGTGGGGCGGCAAGTGACAAGGCTTTGTCCGAAGGATTTTGGAGGCAGACCGTAGGGGGAACCAAAACACGTAGTGCAAACGCTCTTGTGCGCGCCAGGGCGAAGCCCTCAGCAATCAAGCAGCTTAGACGGGCGGTTGCCCGTCAACAATAGTCCGTTGCCTTAAGATCGGGTGGGGGATTGGCAGCTCTTTTTCAATGAGATGGGCCCGCTCATGAGCATGTTGCGATGAAGTCGCGGCTAGGCTTACAGTGAAAGATCCATGCAGTACGCGCACCCGCGCGTGAAAGGTCAAGATAGTCGACGCACCGAAACCCATCACGCTGGCCCGTGAGCTGGCTCTCACGGTCGAAACTGCGCGGGGCTCATCCATGAGACCTACAGAAGGGCAGAGGAAATAGAATGGTTCTTATAGAAAAGGGCAAACAGCCGGTCGCCTGCAGCTAGGCAGCGGCCTTCCCATGCGGTGTCTATCGCGTGCTGCCGCTGGTTCATCCGCCTTGAAGCGTGCAAACCCAAGGAAGAACAGATAGGAATTCCGCGACGAAATGAACGTATTCGAACTCCGCGAGCGATTGATCAGTGATTATTCCTCATATATCCGAAGCTTCATCCGAATTCGAGACGAGCGCGTCGATGCCCTAGTCACCTCCTGCCTTGACCAAGGTCGCCTCTGGCCTGATCCGCTGATCCAACTCAATCCGTCTTTTCAATACGCAGGCACCGTCAATGATTTCGTAGCCGAGGGACTCCTTCATTCAGAGTGCAGCAGAGTTTTTCGAGCTGGCAAGGACAGAGGCGAAGGCAAGGCACTTCGGCTATACCAGCACCAAGCCGATGCGATTAGAAGGGCACGGGCTGGCCGGAACTATGTCCTCACCACTGGCACCGGCTCCGGCAAGAGCCTGGCGTACATCATTCCAATAGTCGATCATGTCCTGCGAAACGGAAGTGGGCGCGGGATACAGGCAATCATCGTCTACCCGATGAATGCTCTGGCGAACAGCCAGGCCGGGGAGTTGCAGAAATTCCTGCAGCTTGGCTACCCCGATGGCAAAGGTCCGGTCACATTCGCTCGATATACAGGTCAGGAACGCGACGAAGAACGCAACGCCATCGTAGCCAAGCCGCCCGACGTTCTACTGACAAACTACGTGATGTTGGAACTGATTCTGACTAGAGTTTATGAAAAGCAGCTAGTCAGAGCCGCTCAGGGCTTACGTTTTTTCTCCATCCGACGTTGTGGGAGAAACACTCCAACGTGCCACGCTGCGAACGAAATCCAGTAACAGGATTTCCAGCTTTTGCATTTCGGCTCCACCAATTCATCAGTCGTGGCGACACTATCTATGCATCGTTGGAGTCGGAGGAGCAGCGTTATCTGACGCTGAACCGCCAGCAGTTCGTGCCGGGTGATAGGAAGAAAGTCCTTCTACCTCTGGTGTTCTGCCGTGAGTGTGGACAAGAGTACTACTGTGTCCGGCGAATGGAAGATTCGGATTCTGGCACGGTCATCTACGTCCCGCGCGAACTCTCTGACCGAAGCAACGACAGCGATTCAAAGGCAGGCTTCCTATATTGCAGCTCAGAGAAACCCTGGCCGTCTGGAACGGAGGAAGAGATTTCCAAGCTGCCGGAAGATTGGGTCGAGGATTCAAATGCAGGGCCTCGCGTCAAACCGTCCAGGAAGAAGAACCTCCCCGGCGCGGTTACGGTTAAGGCGGACGGAAGGGAAAGCGTTGGCGGTCAGCCCGGCCACTTCCTCGGCAGTCCGTTTCGCTTCTGCCTTCACTGCCGAGTGGCATATGACTTTCGCACAACCTCTGACTTCGGAAAGCTGACGGCGCTCGGAACAGAGGGCCGAAGCACAGCAACTACAATTCTCAGCCTAGCAACGATCCGCCACCTGCGAAAGGAGGCGACGCTTGAATCTCGCGCACGCAAGTTGCTGAGCTTTACCGATAACCGGCAGGATGCCTCTCTACAGGCTGGCCACTTCAATGATTTTGTCGAAATTGGTCTGCTCCGCTCGGCTCTGCTGAAGGCGTGTTCCGCTAATTCTGGTGGTCTTAGCCACGAGGTCTTCACTCAGAGCGTTTTTGACGCCATTGCACTGCCATTTGCGAGCTACTCAAAAGACCCCGATCTAAAATTTCAGGCGAGGCTGCAAACCGAAAGGGCCTTTCGCGACGTGATCGGCTACCGTCTCTACCATGATCTGAGGCGCGGCTGGCGCGTCACGTCTCCAAATTTGGAGCAGTGTGGACTCTTAGAGATCAATTATCTCTCTCTCGACGAACTTGCCAGCGATCGGAGCTCGTGGCAGGATCTCCACCCTGCCCTCGCAGGGGCAACGCCGGAAACACGCCTGATCGTCGCGAAGACCCTGCTGGATTTTATGCGCCGCGAGTTAGCCGTTCAGGTAGATTATCTCGACCCCAACAAGCAGGAAATCTTTCAGCAGCAGAGTAGTCAGCGGCTCATCACACCATGGGCTTTAGATGAGAACGAAGTGCTGGAACATGCCGGAACACTTTTCCCTCGCTCTTCTCGCCCATCCGATTTCGGTGGCGATGTGTTTGTTACCGCTCGCAGCGGGTTCGGTCTCTATCTCCGGCGCTCTGGTACATTCCCGGCATACGCAACTAGGCTTACATCTCATGAGGTGACTGAGATCATTCGTCAGCTTCTGAATACTCTTCGAATTGCGGGCCTAGTGGAAATAACACAAGAGGCTAACAACCCCGACGACGTCCATGGGTATCGGCTTCCCGCCTCCGCCATCGTTTGGGTTGAAGGAAAAGGAACAAAGCCTTTTCGTGATCCCATTCGTGTACCGGGCGAATCGGAAGTTGGGGGCCGGACAAATCCCTTCTTTGTGAACTTCTACCGATCAATGGCATCGGAACTAGCAGGTTTCGAGGCCAGAGAACACACTGCACAGGTTCCATACGAGGACCGCCTAATCCGGGAAGACAGATTCCGGAAAGCGGAATTGCCTGTTCTCTATTGCTCTCCAACGATGGAACTCGGGGTCGATATTGCAGAATTGAATGTCGTGAACATGCGGAATGTCCCACCGACGCCTGCCAACTATGCACAGCGTAGTGGTAGAGCAGGCCGAAGCGGACAACCGGCGCTGGTCTTCTCATACTGCACGACAGGCAGTCCACATGATCAGTACTTCTTTAAACGCCCGGATCGAATGGTTTCAGGAGAGGTGACGCCACCGCGGCTCGACCTTGCCAACGAAGATCTCGTGCGCGCGCACCTCCACGCCATTTGGCTCGCGGAGGCGGATCTAAGCCTGGGCAGCTCGCTCCGTGATCTGCTTGATGTCGCCGGCAATGACCCGACTCTTGCCACAACTGCCTCCGTACTCGATAAGTTGCGTCTTACGCAGCCCCGGCTTGCGGTTCAGGTTCGAGCTAAGCGTATTCTTGCCACTTTCGAAAACGATCTGAAGGACGCCGATTGGTACACGCCCCAGTGGTCTGAGGAAGTCTTTAAACAAATCGAGCTCAACTTCGAAGGTGCGTGCGAACGCTGGCGTAATCTTTGCAAAGCGGCTCTAGCGCAACAGAAGATTCAAAACGCCATCATTATGGACATGTCCCGCACCGCGGACGAACGCCGTCAGGCGGAGCGGCTTCGGCGGGAAGCCGAATCGCAGTATAAGCTGCTGACTGAGACGAAGAACGTCGTCCAATCCGATTTCTACAGCTATCGCTATTTCGCCAGCGAAGGCTTCCTGCCCGGATACAACTTCCCACGCTTGCCGCTCTCGGCGTACATACCAGGCCGCCGTACTCAGCAGAGAGACGAGTTCCTTTCGCGGCCTCGATTCCTTGCTATTACTGAATTCGGCCCGCGTGCCGTTGTTTACCACGAAGGATCTCGCTACCTCATCAATAAAGCGATTCTTCCGCTCGGCGAGGAAGGACCAATCTTTGGCCAGCTCAAGCGATGTACCGCCTGCGGTTATCTGCATCCAATCACGAGTCCGCCAGGGCCCGACCTCTGTGAGAACTGCGGGACCAGTCTCGATGCGCTACTCACCCCCATGATGCGTTTGCAGAACGTTTCCACTCGGCGAAAAGACAAGATCAATTCGGACGAAGAAGAGCGCCTCCGCCTGGGCTACGAAACCCAAAGTGGATTTCGCTACGCGGTATACCGCGGCGTCAAGTCGCACCAGACGGCACTGATTCGGAGCGAATCTACGATATCCGCTCAGTTGAACTACGGACACGCGGCAACCCTTTGGCGCATCAATTTGGGATGGACCCGACGAACGGACAAAAGCCAATGCGGTTTCGTCCTCGATATTGAACGAGGATATTGGCAGCGCAACGACCTGATGCCGGATGACGACGACGTGGACCAACTGACTCGCCGTGTCGAGCGAGTTATCCCCGTATGGTCAAAGAACTCAAACGCGTTACATTGGTCGTTCCGTAAGTTCGTCGCGGCGGCGTAATAATGTTACTTCAGTTCGGCCAAGCTATTGATTCCATTGTCAGACGACATTTGCGAGATGGACAATCGAGCATTCTCGTCATCTTTTCCTTGGTTGTCGCAGGCCTAACGACCGTTACAAACACTCATTTACTTCGGTCGGTTTCAATATCCGGGCCATACGACGTTCACAAACCGCTTGACAGCGTAGTTGTTGTTAGAGATGCGCGTGCTGAGAACGACAATCCAACAGCTAAAACAAATATTTAAGGCCAAATTGAATCAGACGCGCGGCGACCGAGGTCGACGTAATGTGGCCAAAATTCGCGGCTCCGACCTCGGTAATGGCCGTTGCACCCGAGACGGTGCTTACCGTCAAAAACTGGGGCGTGTTGAAGGCGTTGTAAAACTCGGCCCGCAGTTGAAGACGGGAAGTCTTCGAACCTGGTACTTTGAACTGGCGGAACACCGACAAATCCGCATTGTATTGACCTGGTCCCAAAATGGCGCCTCTTCCGATGTTGCCGAACCCGTATCCGACCGAACTTATATCGTTCGGGTCGACGTAGGCCGGAGGAGCGCAAAACGCGTTTACGTTGAAGTAATTGTTGAGCTTCGAGCCGAGCGGTCCGGGAGTTACTAAGTTCTGGTAAGTGTACCCTGGACAAAGTTGTGCGAGCTGACCAGACGTCCCGTCAATTGTCCCAGAGCGACTGTCAGTGAATGTCAGTGGAAGTCCGTTCTGCACTGTTACCACGCCGGAAATGCCCCAGCCTTTGAGCGCATTACCCGCCAGTCGTTTGCTTCGGCGCAAGGAGGGTAAATTCCATACCAGCTGCGCGACAAAGCGGTGAGGAATATCGAAATCCGCGGGTCCCCAACTCCCCATCGGGTCGTGCGCGTCATTATAAGTACCTCCAATAGCTGGAAACACGCCGAACCCCACGAAATCCGTTAGAGCCTTGCTGTACGTGTAACTCAGCTGTGCTTGGACGCCTCGCCCCATCCTCTTCGTCAGTGACACTTGCACTGCTTGATAATCGGATGTCGCAATTTCGGTTCTGTAATTCAGGCCCGTCGGCGAGAACCCTAGAATTGGTACGCGCTGTGGAGCATTCGCGAGTGTGTTCGTAATGAGGCCATTCACGGGGCTCTCAGGACTTGCCAAAAGAGGCTGATCAAGGGGCTCGGTAAGCTCGATGTGGGAGCCGTGATCTCCAAGGTAGCCAACCTGGAGCATGATGGTGTTCGACAGTTTCGATTGAACGTCGAAGCTCCACTGCTGCATAGTCGGCGGGTTCCAATTCGGGCTAATGGCGGAGATCGAGAGAAGCGAGGTTGGGGTTCGCGGTTGCCAGTATGGGAACGAGGTGATCGGCAGCGGGCTAGGTTGCCATGGATCCAGGAAAGTCGCCGCCCCGTTAGTTACGCCAGAGCTCGATATGCGCTGCGCGAACGGTTCATTTCCGTACTGTTGGTATGCGTCATTCACCGAAGTTCGCGCATAGTAAATGCCGTACCCGCTGCGGATGACAATCCGATCAGAGAAAGGTGGTTGCCAGCTCAGACCGATTCTTGGACCGAGGCTCTGCCACGCGATAGGATTCGCAGCAAAGGTCGTATTGCTGTTCCTGAGGACGCCGTTCGGCAGAGTCCCGTGAAAGTTTGAAGCCACGACAAACCCCGAGAAACTTTGCCCACTCGCAGGAAAGGCATTGGAAGCCAGATCAGGCCAAAAGTCCACCAGGTCCCCATTGGCGTCCGTGGACTGACCGTATATGTCCCAACGAACGCCGAGGTTAAGCGTTAGTCGAGAGTTTACTTTGTAGTCATCCTGAATGTACAGCGCGTAGTCGTTCACCCGCAATTTGTGGAAGGTGTCTCCGCACGTCGACGTCGAACTGTAGACGTTGCTAAAGGCGCTTCCGTTCTGGGCGGCGCTCATGCCGAGCAAGAAGTCCGGAAAGCTTTCAAACGTCATGCTGCCGCGGAGAATGTTCGGATTAATGAAGGACAGCGTGTTTGCCTCGATGGAGCCCCCTATTCGGATGTCATGAGATCCATGCACCCAAGAAACGGAGTCCTGTAAGCTATACTGCTTCGTATCCGCAAACTGGCCGTCAAAAATATATCCGCCCAAAATAAAGCTTCCTGTCACCGTCATGATCGGTGCGATCGCGTTATTGCATGGCTCGGGGAGTCCGATGCTTGAATCGAGCACAGGATACTGCGTTTGGATCTGGCCAAAAATCCGATGATAACCGGCACTCAATTCGTTGATCAGCGAAGGCGTCGCTACAACGGTGTACTTCAGGTTTAAATTGGAGTTTTCGAACAATTCAGCGAGCGCCGCGCCAGGCACATTCGACGAGGTGAAGCTTTGTAACGCGGGGTCTCGCGACCAGAAAAACTTCCCGGAAATCCGATTCTTACTACTAATAAGGTAATCGAGATTTTCGACGGTTTGATTCTCGCGGAAACTGGATGGGATACTGAAGACCGAAGTTCCGGTGCCATTCTGAGTCACCTGAGGTGTTGGAATCAGATAGCTGCCGTTTGGAAGTTTGTAATTGAGGAGATTGAGCGAAACGGGACTGATATTAGAACCGTCACAGGCAACAGCAGTTCCGCCAAAAAATCCATTCTGGCCGCAAAACTCGGCGCCTAGAGCCGTTGCGGAACGGTTGTTAGTCAGGGGAGGCAAAATCACGCTCTGAAGCGAGCTGGCGCCTTCGCCAATTACTTGTCGCGTGCCTTGGTAGGAAACAAAGAAGAACAACTTGTCTTTTCGGATGGGACCGCCGAATGCGCCCCCGTATTGATTTTGTTTCAGATCTGGTCGAGGCTGTCCGTTGCGATTGAGGAAGAAGTCGTTTGCATTCAGGTCCTGGTTGCGCAAGAACTCGAAAAGCGTGCCGTGGAAAGCATTCGTGCCCGTTTTCGTAATGACATTTACGTTCGCTCCCGATCCACGGCCATAGGATGCGTCATACTGACTTGTCTGAACGCGAAATTCTTCGATTGCGTCCGGATCCGGAATGGAGATCCCACCCCAAGCCACCGCGTCGGCTCCGCCCTGAGTTAGAAGGTCCGAGACGTCCTGGCCATCCATCTGGAAACTGTTGTCGGAAACCAGAGCGCCATTCACGTTGACATTGACCGTATTTCGGCCCAGCGTAGCCGCATTTGGCACTTCGCCAATCACGCCAGGTGAGAGCGCGAGGATCTGAGTGAAATTGCGATTTGTCAGCGGGAGGGCAGTGACCGTGGTGTGATCCACTGTCCCGCCGTTCGCTGAATTCTCTGTTTGCAGCACTTCGGACGGTGCTTCTACCGTCACGTCCTGGTGCATAGATCCGACCTTTAGGCTGACATTTACTGTGATTGACGTAGCTGCTGGAACGCCGATACCGGTGTTTGTGGTCGTCTTAAAACCTGATGCGGTGACAGTCAAATCGTAAGCCCCCGGTGGCAGCAAAGGCACTACATAGAATCCGGTGGAATTCGTGCTCACTGTGCGCGTCAGACCCGTATCGGCATTCTTGATGGTGATCGTCGCGCTAGCGACTACGGCTTGCGAAGGATCGATGACAGTCCCCACAATCTGACCAGTGGCAGAGGTCTGCCCGTTTAGCAGAGAAACGAATTGGCCGAGGCTGACTACGAAGAAGGAGAAACCGGAGAATGTGCGGACTCGATTGCACATGTTTTTCTCCTGAGCGTTGGATCCATAACAGTGAATCCGAAATCACCCTAACAACTTTTTTCGGAGACGCGAGGTCTATCCTACCATTGCCCCCCGGGTCGCGAACGCCTGTGGCGGTGCGATTCGCGATCTGTTAAACCGGCGACCCGGGCCGAATACCACGAAATTTGGCAGCGTCAAAAGTGGCAGACTGTTGGATGCGTGCCCGGGCTTATCGCGAGCGGTTCTCACAAGCTGGCCTTTAACGCATGAGCATTTCGCCCAATTCGACCCCTGCGCGGCCAGCCATCGCCGTAGTGCTGCGTTATGGACTGGCTGTTGTCTCTGTCGCCATTGCCGTCGGGCCGACCTTCGTGCTTAGGCACCACGATACACCGCCTCGCTTTTTCTCTCACTTCGTCCTGATCGCAATCGCGATCACGTTTTGGTACGCCGGAACCGGTCCAGGTCTAGTCAGCCTATTGCTTTCCTGTGCGGCGACGGTTGCCATGCTTAGGAACAACTTCCTCTATTCAGATTTTCCTTTGAGGAGATTCCTCATCTTTTATGGAGTGTTCAGCCTGTTGTTGGGCTGGTTCAGCGCCCTACGCCGCCGTGCCGAACGACTGCTAACTGAATCACGCGATAGTTTGGAAATCCGCGTCGCCGAGCGAACAGCTGAGCTCGTACGGGTCAATCAGGCGCTGCAGAACACCCAGGACGAAATAAAGAGGTCAGAAGATCAACTCCGAGCAATTATCGATACTATTCCCACCCTGGCATGGTCTGCTCGTCCGGACGGTTCCGCCGAATTCTTCAACCAGCATTACCTTGATTATGCAGGCCTCTCAGCGAAACAGGCTCAGGACTGGGGCTGGACAGTTGCTGTTCATCCGAATGATCTGAACACGCTAACTGATTACTGGCGATCCATTACCGCCGATAACGAGCGAGGCGAGATTGAAGCGCGATTGCGGCGTTTCGACGGAGAATATCGCTGGTTCCTATTCCGTGTCAGTCCTCTTCGCGACGAATCGGGAAAGGTCGTCAAATGGTACGGGACAAACACGGACATACATGATCGGAAACGGGCTGAGGAAGCTCTGCGGGCGAGCGAGCGCGATCTTACCTTGACCATCGAAACAATACCCGGCTTAGTGTGGTGCGCGTCTCCGAAGGGCGACTTGACCTACTTGAATCAGGGCGTCCTCGACTTTCTGGGAAAACCGGCGAGTGAGTTGTTGGCTGGCGGATGGGCCGATTTTGTTCACTCCGATGACCGCAGCGCGACCCAGACAGCTTGGACTCAGGCGCTCGCTACGGGCCAACCCTACGAGACGCAGTATCGGCTTCGCGGGTCGGACGGCGTATACCGCTGGGTTCATTCGCTCAGTCGGCTCGGGCATGATAATGAAGGCCGCGCGAGTCGCTGGTATGGCTTGCTCATCGATATCGATGAGCGCAAGAATATGGAGGAGGCTTTGCGAACAACTGAGGCGCGCCTTTCGCAAGCTATGCAGGTTGCGACAGTCGGGGAACTATCTGCCTCTATTGCCCATGAAATCAATCAACCGCTAGCGGCCGTAGTAGCGAGTGGTCACGCCTGTGTACGATTTCTTTCGGCGCAGCCACCGAATTTATCGAAAGCGCACGAGGCCGCCGAAAGTATTGTTCGCGACGGCAAGGAGGCCGGTGAAGTGGTGCGGCGCATCCGCGCGCTTTTCAAGCGGGCTGCTGTTGAGAAAGCTGCCCTCAACCTAAACGATGTAATCGGTGAAGTACTCCGATTGTTGGGCGGCGAGACAAAAAAAAAACACGTTGCTGTGGAGACGGATCTAGGGAAGGACTTGCCACTGATCCCGGGCGATCGCGTACAGCTGCAGCAATTAGTTCTGAATCTGCTTCTCAATGGGATCGAGGCAATGGATCCGATCAGTAACCGTCCCAAGAAACTTCTCGTGCGTTCCAGACAGAACAGCGCTGAAACCGTGCTGGTTGAGGTACAGGATTCTGGCGTTGGCCTGGAGAGCCCAGATAGAATCTTCGAAGCCTTCGTCACAACCAAAGAGAACGGCATGGGCATGGGGTTGGCGATCTGCCGCTCGATCGTGGAAGCGCACAATGGCCGGCTTTGGGCGGCATCTGGAGATGGATCCGGCGCAACATTCTCTTTTGTCCTTCCACTGAGGCTGAACACCGAGTCATGAAGCCGGACAGCCCTATCGTTTTCGTGGTCGACGACGACTATCGTGTGCGCGAAGCTTTATCGCGCCTTATTTCGTCAGTCGGCCTTCAGGTGGCCCTATTTGGTTCGGCTACAGAATTCATGGAATCCGAAAAGCCAGATGCCCCCGCATGCCTGGTCTTGGACTTGCAACTTCCGGGCACCAGCGGTCTCGAGCTCCAGCAGGAGTTGGCAGGCGGGGATGCACCGCCGATTGTTTTCATTACCGGTCATGGTGATATCCCGTCTACTGTGCGCGCCATGAAGACCGGGGCGATTGAGTTTTTATCGAAGCCGTTTGGTGATGAGGAACTGCTACGCGCGGTCAACGCCGCAATTAACCTTGACCGAGAAGCGCGACGGAAAAGATCCGAGGTGGCCGAGTTGCAGAAGCACTACTCGCTTCTGACGCCCCGCGAGCGGGAAGTCCTCACCTTCGTGGTGGCTGGTTTCGCGAATAAGCAGGCGGCCGACGATCTTGGCATCGCCGAGAATACCATCGGGGTACATCGCGGACAAATCATGCGCAAGATGTGCGCACGATCTTTACCGGAGCTTGTCAGAATGGCCGACAAACTAGGAGTCGGTCGCACTAATTCAGGCTAAAGGAACATGGAATAGACGCGATCAACTTTTACCCCCTAACATCGAGCTTAGAGACGGTTCTGATGGAATCGCAAAACAAGTGGTAGTGGGGGTGGTGGACGATGATTTTCGAGTTCGAGAGTCCATAGTGCGCTTAGCCGAATCCGCTGGCTACGTGGCTCTCGTGTTCTCGTCCGCAGAGGCGTTGTTGCAATCGGGGATCCTTGCGGAGACCACGTGCCTGATCAGCGACGTTCGGATGCCGGGAATGGACGGACTCGAGTTGCAGCGCCGCATCCGAATCGACTTCCCGAGGCTGCCGATTATTTTTCTATCCGCCTACTCTGATGATGAAGTTCGGCGGCGAGCTCTCGACGGAGGCGCAGTCGATTGTATGTATAAGCCGTTCGATGGCGGGGATTTGTTGCGCGCAATCGAACGTGCCATTGAATCAGTCTCGTAACGATCCAGTTTGAGCGCCCAGAAAGGAGTGAAACGGTGGCCTGCGTGCGGTCAGTGAGGGGAATGGAATCGAACTCGGAACTTGTTCGGCGTATATACGCGAGTGGGGTCGCGACAGAGAGGGATCGCACGGGTGTGCAACTAGCAGACCCGAAGAAGGAGAAGAATATGATGCTGAAGATTTCTAATCCGGAGTCTGTGACACCGCATTGGGGGAATCTGTTGTATAGAACCGACACGGAGTCACAATGCAGCTCTTACATTGAGTTCGATGGACTCGTGGAGTCGTTGCAGGGCAATGGAGAAGGCCGGAACGAATGCGAAGGCATCGTAGGCTCAAGCCGTGCTCTTAGCGTAGTATTGGATCTGGTTCGCATCGTTGCTCCTGCCGATTCCACCGTTCTCATCGAAGGGGAAACGGGAACTGGGAAGGAACTCATCGCCAGCGCGATTCACGCCCACAGCAGGCGCCGGAATGGCCCGTTCGTTAAGCTGAACTGCGCGGCAATCCCGCTGGGTCTTCTTGAAAGCGACCTCTTCGGTCACGAAAAGGGCGCGTTCACTGGCGCTGTTACGCAGAAGCTGGGCCGGTTTGAGGCGGCGAACGGCGGCAGCCTGTTCCTGGATGAAATCGGCGATATTCCCCTGGAGTTGCAGGCGAAGCTGCTGCGAGTGTTGCAAGAACAGGAGTTCGAGCGGCTAGGCAGTACGTATGCTCGTCGCGTCGATGTCCGGGTCGTGGCCGCCACGAATCAGAACCTGGCAATGTTGGTTGCCGATAAGCAGTTCCGAATGGATCTTTATTACCGGCTCAATGTCTTCCCTATCGCACTTCCACCATTACGCCAGCGCGTGGAAGACATTCCACTGCTGGTCACTTATTTTGTCCAGAAATACGCGAGACGCATGTCCAAGGAGATCTCAAAGGTCGGAAAGGATGCGATCGATACTCTAATGCGCTACCCTTGGCCTGGAAATATTCGAGAGCTGCAGAATTTCATGGAGCGGGCGGTGATCCTCACCAACAGCAATGTACTGCAACTGCCGCCGTTGCCGCCTTGCATGTCTCTTCGTACAGAGCCCGTGACCTTAGCGGACGCGGAGCGCGATCACATACTAAAGGCACTGGAGGAAAGCGATTGGGTAGTCGGCGGGAAGTCTGGCGCCGCAGCGCGTTTGGGCATGAAACGGACGACATTGAATGACAAGATGCGCAAGCGCGGGCTCTCCCGTCAGTTGCGCCCAAGGGGGCGTTCAGCGATATGAGGAAGTTCGATACTTCTTTCAGAACGTGAGATGTTGCCACTCGCGATATCGCTCGAAGAAGATGACGAGCGTACTTATGCCGATTATGCTGAGCGGCTCGGGAGAATGTTCCCGGATGGCAGCAAGCGATCTTCGACAGCATGGCAACGAAGAAGCAGGACATCGGCGACATCTCATCGATCTTTACCATCAGCGCTTCGGCGATCACACACCGTTGATCCAGCGTCACGACATTGGTGCCGTCAGAACTGGCGATCATCAAACCAACATCCAGCGTGGGAGACTTGCCAGGACACACCTGCAATCCGAAATCCAAAGAATCAGACAAAATCTCACCAGAAGCGGGTTCGTGAGATGCGAGCCAGGTTACAGCCGCCAGATCTGGCCATAGGTGTTCAGTCGTCAAATGTCCTTATTTAGCGAGGCCGTCAAGGTTTCTATTCTGCGCGATAGGGCGACGAACGTCCGCAACTCTGCCATGATCGCTGGCCGCGATTTTTCTACGCAACTGTCAACTATTTCTTCTAACTGCTTCAAGGAATCATTGAGCTCGCGGTTTCGTTCCGCCGGCTTGCTTTCGACCCGGTTCGCTATCGCGTCAATTGTCTCGGCCAGATCGTAATCAAAGTTTTTCTGAGAACAAGCTATCATCCGCGGCAATTCAAACCCTGGAAGATTCAGCCGGTACTTCAGCAGCGTAATTCGCGTAAGGAAGAGCACGCGTAACTGGGGTTGCGACTGCTGGATTCGCTCTCGGAATGCCAAGTCCTGCTGCCGGGTAGCTCCGAATTCGAACAGAACGCCGTCTGCGAGAGATCTGACCGTATCGAAGCTTTGATTTATCGTCTCGTGAAGTGAGTAGCTGCGCTCGACTGCAGTCCGCATATCCTTCGAAACCGGCTCTCTCGCAAATTGAGCGAGCAATCGCAGGGTGGCAACAAAGGCACGCTTCATTTCCACCCCGGCAGGAGCACCCCATAGTTGATCAAACACAAGCCAGATGATGAAAAGGCCGAGCATAATGCCGGCAACGCGATCTCGTGCCACGGCGAGAGATGTTTGTACTTTGAATTCCTGCAAGTTGATGAGGTAAAACGCGACGGCAACCTGGACGCCAAAGTAGGAGAGGCGGGCGCTGGACGTTGCAATCCAGGCCGCCGCAATTGAAACCACTATAAATAGGATTGTGAATTCGGTAATCGAATCGAGGTACGGCAGGATGAAGACTTGCGCTCCGATCCCTAGCATCACGCCTCCAACAAGTGCGCCGCTAATACGTAAGACCTGTTTCTGGCGTGATGAACCAATGGTCGTCAGAGCAGTGAGTAAAACTGTGGTGACCGCCGTGCTAATACCCGGCCAATCAAGCAAGTTGTAGATGATGTAGCAGAGGCTTGCCGCAAGGCAGCCCCTCAGTCCAAATTTGATGTGCTCGGAGTTTGTTAGAGCGTCCGGACGAAAAAGCGCGGCTCGTCGTGTTTCACCGTTCGCCAATGGCGCGTATGCGCTCGGTGATTGAGAACCCACAAAAACCTCCGGAATCAGCGAAACAGTTGCTTCCATCTCGCGCAACAGAGGCACGGCAGTTGACGACTCGGTTGCTTCAAAAAGCTCCGTCTGGGCCGGCACCATACCACGCTCCAGATCGATGCGAATGCTGGAGGTCTTGTCAGCCAGGCTGTGCATTCGCTTCCGCCCGGGGTCAGAAATCTGGATATCTAAATCAACCAAGGTGGCCGAGATATCTACAAGTCTTGCGACGAGCGCCAGAACGGCACCCATTTGTTCACGATATTGCGGCGAATAGCTAGAGCGCTGCAAATAGCGTCGCGAGGCCGAAATACCGACCATGGCCAAGCGTGTGAGGTTCTTCTTTGTCGTTTCGGTTAGTGGACGGTCCTCGGCATAACTGAGGAGTAACTCCTCCACACAAGCCAGGCGTTCTGCAATCGGCCTGATAAGACCGTTTGCCTTGGTCAATTCCGCGGGCACCAACTCGAACAACCCGGTGATCGCGGTTGCGAGCGTGATCGTCCCGACGGCCCAGAGGGTGCCTTCCACTCTGGCCTCCGCCGATACGTGACGATCCCACAGGGGCGTCGTAATCACAACCAGATAGCCGAACCGGGCGGACGCTGTGTAATTCGTCAAGGCACTGAGCGCGTAAAACATTAGGAAGAACGTGGCAATGACCCAGATCAGGCGCACCGTGGGATCATCCACAAAGAACATCGCTCCGATCAGTTCGTACGCCGCCGCGAGAGCAAAACCAACGGCCATTACCTTCACAGCAGCCACCGTGGCCTGCGGGCTCTCACGCGAGATGGCAAGTGCGTAAATCGCACCGTATGCTCCTTCTGGGATGCGAAAGGTCATGCTGATGATCATTACGAGAGTTGCAGCAATAACCATCCGGGCGACGAGAGCCGCCCTTCCCGGATAGGGCGCCAATTCCTCTTTGAGAAATTCCCGGAACCAGGCCAAAGGATGAGCCGTCCGGGGCACGCTTTGAGCAACAGTACTCATACTCAATGCCCGCGAATGACGACAACCGCAGACTCGCCTACTCGAAACAGTTCGGGAGGGGAATTCGCGACACGCACGCGAACCGGGTATCGCGAGGCTAAGTGCACCCAATTGAGCGTGCGCTGCACATCCGGGAGACCAGATTCCAAACGGCCAATGACATCTGGATCAGGCGTAACTCCAAACCCGATGCTGTCCACCACGCCCGAAAATCGCACGTCCGGCTTGGACAGCACATAGACGTCGGCGCGCATTCCTGGTGCGATATGTTGAAGTTTGCCTTCCCGGAAATTCCCGATCGCCCACCAGGTGGTCGCGTCGATTAGCGTAAACATTTGCTGGCCCACGTGGGCGTAGGCGCCTTGGGAGATTGTGAGATTCGTGACGCGAGCATCGAAGGGTGCATAAACACGGCAGTTTTCGAGGTTGTAGCGGGCGTTCTTTACTGCTGCCGCTCTCGCCCCACGCTGGTTGATCAGCGGTTCGAGCGTGGTGACCGCATGCTGACTTTGTTGATGCTGTGCGTTGCTCTGTTCCAGGACAGCTTTTGAGTGTTCCGATTGAGCGAAAGCCGACTGCAGTCCGGCCTGCGAGAGACGCAGTTGTGAGTCCGCCTGCTTCAACGCTTGTGCCAGAGCAATTTCGGAGCTTCTTGCTTTGTCCACCTGATCGACCGTCACAAACTGCTTCATGAGGAGCGGCTCAATACGATGCAAATTGTTGTTTGAGTATGCCCATTCCGCCTTTGCCCGCTCAACGCCCTGTTGCGCATTCGCTACGTCGGCCTGCGCCTGGTCGACTGCCGCCGCTGATCGGGTCACATCGGCTTGCGAACTCTGGATATTTGCTTGTGAAACCGAGACTGCGCTCACCAGCGCCGCAATTCTGCGCGCCTCGTCTGAGATTTGCCCGTCGAGCGTAGCCTGCTCGGAAAGGGCTCTCTCAAGGGAATATTGATAGGGTCGTTCATCGATCTCATAGAGAACCTCGCCCTTTTTCACAAACTGGTTATCGTGCACGTTGAGCCGGGCAAGTCGACCCTCCACTTGCGGCGCAATCCCAATGAAATTGGCAGATAGTTCAGCATCATCGGTTCGGGGATAGTAACTCGTCTGGTAACGCACGGTCATCCCCAGGATCAACGCCCCCATAACCGCGGCCGCGCTGATAAAGCGACCCAGTTGCTTGCGAGATTTCGTACCTGTATCGGAATCCATGTTCTTCCTCCTCACCGGCGAAAGAATGCGAGCCAGAGCGCGAAGGTAGAGAATGCGGTCAGGCTCGGATAGGTCAAAATCGGCAAAGCGATCGGGATGTGGAAGCGTAACAATAGCCAGCGGGCGAACACGGTCAGCAAAATGGCCATGATCAGGCAGACGAGCCAGGCCGGGAAGAACGAGCCTACGATATCGAAGGAAGGAGCCCTGACGCAGCTTGTAAGCAATGAAGGAGCGAGTACAAGCCCATACCTCGCAAAACGACTACGTCGACCGGCGGTCATGGTCGAGGTCTCCGCATCCCGGACTGAATGGCATCGCCAGTCTGGAAAGCCAGATCTGCGACTGCTGTAAGAACCTGGGTACGCGCCAGCACATCAGCGGAGCGGGCCTGTGCCAGCGTCCTCTGGGCAGCGGTCACGTCCAGTAAGCTACGGACACCATAGTTATACGATTGAAGGGCGGCAGCATATGATTGAGTGGCAGCTTCCAGCAGAGCGATAGCGGATTGCCGCTGGCGAAGAGCGGTTTTCAAATTGGAGTAAGCTGTCCAGATCTGATCCTCGATCTGATCGCGTGTCGCGCTGACCTGTGCTTTAGCCGCGCGGCTGTTGGCTTCGACCTGTGCAAGACGGTTTTTTCGGGCACCGCCATCAAACACCGTCCAGTTCAGGCTCAGGGTCACACCACCTGTCAAGTCCGCGGTGTGCGCCCAGGGAAGCGTTTGCTGCAACCCATATAACGACTGGGCGCTCGGCCCGGCATCAAAGGTCAGCGTGGGATAATAGGCCGCCCGCGCCTCTTTGATTTTGGCCTTGGCCGACCGTATTTCGGCTATTTGCTGCATGAGATCGGGCCGTTGTTCGAAGGCCCGATTGATCGCCTGGTCGACGGTATCTCCCATCGACTCGGGTGTCGGTACCTGATTCAGTGGCTGGACGTGAATGGAGACCGTCGCGGAAGTTCCAAGTGCCGTTGCCAAGTCTCCCCGCGCAATCTCTTCCCCTCCCAGTACGGCTTGGAGATCGTATTCCGCCTGTGCGGTGGCGCTTTGCGCCTCAAGGACATCCGGCAGGGTTGCCAGGCCGCTTTTCAAGCGATCCTCAGCATCTTGTTGCACCCTCTGCGCATTAGTTAAGCTTGCCCTTGCAGCCTCTTCCTGACCCGACGTATTCAGCAGCCGGTAATAGGCTTGCTCTACTTGGTAAATGATCCTCCGATGAGTGTCATTAAACGCGAAGTTTGCTGCCAGAAGCTGTGCTTTTGCTGCCGCGATCCTGCCGGCCCGCGCGCCGAAATCAAAGACCGTGTAACTGAGATCCAGGGTGCCCTCGAACCCTTGCACCGTCGGGCGGTAGAAGCGCGTTCCCAACATCACTTCGTCGCGGTTTATCCGTGAAAGTGCAACAGCGGCGAGTGTTGGATATAACTCGCTTCGCGCGACGCCTAAAGCTGCCAGCTGAGCGCGAGCGCTTTCCCAGGCGATGTGGGTTTCGGGATTATGTGATTCGGCCATGTCGATCAGCTCCGGTAATGAATACGTCTTGTCCAAGTCAACGCTGAATCTCGGTTCACGAAGGTGTCGTGCATCACTTTCGATCTGTTGTTCCGCGAAGGCATGCCATGGGCCCTCGGGTGAAGGGGGAGCGCGCTGGGTGAAGCCGCGTCCTGTAAAAAGCAGAACGAGGAAAGGAACGGCTGCACCCTTGGGTATTGTCACGGCTTAGCTAATGTGAACCTGGCACCGATCCACGCCGCCGCGACACCGACAGCGACTCCAACTGCAGTGTCTACTACCCGCAAAATAGGCTGTCGCCAGGCGTCGCGCGGGCTCAATGCCGCAACAACCATAACAACGGCAATCGTAATTCCTGTCGTGATCGTGTCGTCCGCACGGCCCAGGAGCGTTACAGCGATGGCGGCGATCCCAATCAGCGTCGCCATCGCCCAAAGGTGAAACGGGAAAATGAGCAGGTACACCAAACACA
>DATAYL010000302.1:0-9274 GCA_036272575.1 Bryobacteraceae bacterium
CGCACCATCCTCCTGCCATCGGACGATGCCGCCGCCTACCAGGCGCACGTCGAGCGAGTCTCGAAGCAGTTCTCTCCCGAAACCGACGAAGAAAAACGCTTGTGCCAGTCCCTGGCCGACACCCTCTGGCGGCTCGACCGCATCCCGTCTCTGGAAGCCGGCATCTACGCCATCGGCCGCCGCGAACTCGCCACCCAATTTGCCGACGAATCTGATGCCGGCGTCCGCCAGGCCATGATCGAAGCGCAGGTCCTGCTCACCTACCGCCGCGATCTCACCAATCTCTCGCTCCAGGAATCCCGCCTGCGCCGCCAGCAGGACAAGGATGAAGCCGAGCTGAAGCGCCTCCTCGCTGAACGCGCCGACACTGTCATACAGCGTGAAAAAGCAGAAAAAAAGCGTTGGGACAACGCCTTCGGGCACTATCAGACCGCTGAAGAATACGGTGTCGAGTTCGATCCCGCCGAAATTGGCTTTGAATTTTCAGCCGACGAGATTGCCCGCCGCCTGCGCCAGCGCGACCGCCAAAACGCCATCAACTGCGGTCGCTACTACGAATACAAGGCGAAAGGCTGGCTGAAAGCTGCCTGACATACTAGTAAATACACGTATAAAGAACCGAAAGGTTCGCGTCCTCTCTCAACTCTTGACCCCCGGCAAGCTCGGTACGGAACAAGCCGTAGCGGGAGTACCGATCACAGGGGAATCCCAGGTTGCAAAGACCACAAGATACTGGAAAATAAATAGTAAGTCACAAGAAAGTGACACGATCTTGTTATACTGATGTTTAAAATCACTCCAAAGCGAGGGCAGGAAATCTGTCGATCTTTCCTTCACTTGAAGATTTCGCGCATAACCAGCTTGAGTCCCAGCCCCCTCAATTGCGACCACTCCACGGGACTAGGTTCGGCGGAAGGTTGTGGACTACGGGTTGTGTTCTTTAGGAGACCAATTTGAAGCGCGCCGGATCTGACGATTCCCTTCGCTGTTCGTTTTGTCACAAAAGCCAGGACGTGGTTGGGAAGCTTATCTCTTCGCCGAGCGAGTACCCGCGGGCTTATATCTGTGATGAGTGCATAGCGGTCTGTAACTCTATTATCGAAGACGATCGGCACGAGCAGAGCTATGGTGCGCCAGGGAAATTGCCTAGGCCGCTCGAGCTTAAGGAGTACCTGGATCAATATGTGATTGGCCAGGATGCCACCAAGAAAAAACTCGCTGTGGCAGTGTACAACCACTACAAACGGATTCAGATGAATAAGCAGCGCGGCAGCGAAGTGGAGCTGTCGAAATCGAATATTCTGCTCATCGGTCCAACGGGCACCGGAAAGACCTTACTGGCGCAGACGCTGGCGCGGATCCTGGATGTGCCGTTTGCGATCGTCGACGCGACTACGCTGACCGAAGCGGGTTATGTGGGCGAAGACGTCGAGAACATCATTTTGCGTCTCCTGCAGAATGCGGATTGGGATGTGCCGCGGGCGCAGACCGGGATCATTTACATCGATGAGATCGATAAGATCGGGCGCAAAGACGAGAACCCTTCGATTACCCGCGATGTTTCTGGGGAAGGCGTGCAGCAGGCGCTGTTGAAGATTCTCGAAGGCACCGTAGCCAATGTGCCGCCGCAAGGTGGGCGTAAGCATCCCCACCAGGAATTTACGCCGGTGGATACAACGAATATTTTATTCATTTGCGGCGGAGCCTTTGTGGGCCTCGAAAAGGTAATTGCGCGCCGGGTAGGTACGAAATCGATCGGCTTTGTGGCGCCCGAAGAAAAGGATGCCATGCGACGTCCCAATCCGGTTCGTCGCGACGTGGATCTGCTACAGCAGTGCCAGCCCGTGGATCTGATTAAGTACGGGTTTATCCCGGAATTTATCGGTCGCATGCCGGTGGCGGCAATCCTTGAGGACCTTTCGAAGGAGGCCCTGGTACAAATTCTGACGAAGCCCAAAAACGCAATTATCCGGCAGTATCAGAAGCTCTTTGAGTTCGAGAATGTTAAGCTCAAATTTAGCGACGAGGCTTTGGAGGCGGTCGCTCAGTTGGCCATGGAGCGCAAAGTGGGCGCTCGCGGTTTGCGCATGATCTTGGAAGATCTGATGCTGGATCTGATGTACTATCTCCCGACGTTCAAAAAAGTGCGCGAGTTTGTCGTTACCAAGGAGATGGTGCTGACCCAGAAGATTAATATGGCTGTGCTGGAGAAAGCGGGCTAGCCAAGCCTGATTTTGTAAAGCTAGTTGATAGAGCCGGGTTGACGCCAAGACAGTTGACAATCCCCCGGCAGCTTTTTTCAAGAACGAGCTGCGCCGCAATTTCCCGTCCCCGTGCCGTGGGACAATCCGCTTAGAAAGCCACAATGGTTACTTCAAAAGACAAAACGGATAGCAAAAGATTACCGATGATGCCCATACGGGACGTGGTTATCTTCCCGTTTATGATGACGCCCTTCGTAGTAGGGCGCGAATCCAGCGTTCGCGCGCTCGAAGAAGCGCTGCTGGGTGACAAGAAGATTTTTTTGGCGACGCAGCATGATGCGTCGATCGACGAGCCGCGTCCCGACGAGATTTATTCGGTGGGCACGGTAGCCAATATCGTGCAGAGTCTCAAGCAGCCCGATGGCAACATCAAGGTGCTGGTGGAAGGCGTCGAGCGCGGGAAGGTGATTTCGGTCAGCGAGGAAGAGGGCTATTTCCGCGCGGTCGTGCGAACGACCTCCTTTAAAATCGAACAAGGTTCGCAGCTTGAAGCGCTTACCGGCCGCGTGACGAATCTGTTCGAGCAATACGTCAAGCTGAGCCAGAACCTCAACTACGAGACGATGATTGCGGCGATCCGGGTAGACGACCCCGGAAAGCTGGCCGATACCGTCGGTGCCAATCTTCAGCTCACCATAGAAGAGAAGCAGGAACTGCTTGAGATTTTCGATCCGATCGACCGTCTAACGCGCGTTGCGGATTTGCTCGACATCGAAATCGAAAAATTGAATGTGGACCGGACCATTCAAGGCCGCGTGAAGCGGCAGATGGAACGGGCGCAGAAAGAATACTATCTCAACGAAAAAATCAAGGCGATTCAGAAAGAGCTGGGCCGCGGCGAAAAAAGCGAGATAGACGAGCTCAAGAAGAAGATCGACACGGCCGGGATGACCAAGGATGCGCATGAGAAGGCCATCGCGGAGTTGCGGCGCCTGGAAGGCATGCCGCCGATGTCGGCCGAATCGACCGTCTCGCGCAACTACCTCGATTGGCTGCTGGCGGTACCGTGGAAGAAACGCAGCAAAGAGATTCGCGATTTGCGCTATGCGGGGCAAGTGCTCGAGAGCGATCACTACGGCCTCGAGAAGATCAAGGAACGCATTTTAGAATTTTTGTCTGTGCGCCGGCTCGTGCAGAATCCGAAGGGATCGATTCTGTGTTTTGTCGGACCTCCGGGAGTCGGTAAAACCTCGCTCGGTATGTCGATCGCCAAAGCCACCGGGCGCAAGTTCGTACGGCTCTCGCTCGGCGGCGTGCGGGATGAAGCTGAGATTCGCGGGCACCGGCGTACTTATATCGGCGCGCTGCCGGGCCAGCTCATTCAGATGATGAAGAAGGCGGGCACCAAAAATCCGGTGGTGATGCTCGATGAAGTCGACAAAATGTCAATGGATTTCCGCGGTGACCCATCGGCGGCGCTGCTCGAAGTGCTCGACCCCGAACAGAACTTCATGTTCATGGATCATTACCTCGACGTCGAATACGATCTAAGCCAGGTCTTCTTCATCGCGACGGCCAATGTGCTCCACACCATACCGCCAGCGCTGCAGGATCGTATGGAAGTGATCCGGCTTTCGGGATATACCGAACTCGAGAAGCTGGAAATCGCCAAACGCTTTCTCGTGCCGAAGCAACTCAAGGACAATGGCGTGAACGAAGAGCAGGTGCTTTTCAAAGAGGAAGGCCTGCAGACTTTGATCACCTCATATACGCGGGAAGCCGGTGTTCGTAACCTCGAGCGCGAAGTAGGCAACTTGTGCCGCAAAGTAGCGCGCAAGGTGGTCGAAGCGCAGATAGTGCCGGGCGAGGAGACGGCGGCGGTGGCATCCGGCGGCGGCGAAGTCATCGAAGAGGAAGCGGGGCAAGTGGCCGAGGAGAGCACGGACGGCGCGGCGCCTCCGAAGAAAAACCGGAAGAAGGTCAAAAAGGAAGAGGCTCCGCTAATCCCGATCGAACGGGTGATCATCAATCGACCGACGGTTACCGAGATGCTTGGTCCGGCGAAGTTCCGCGACATGGATCTCGACAAGCAGAACGAAGTGGGTGCAACCACCGGTCTGGCGTGGACGGAAGTGGGTGGTTCGATCCTGACAACCGAAGCGACCGTAATGGAAGGCCGCGGCAAACTGACCACGACCGGCAAATTGGGCGATGTGATGCAGGAATCAGCCCAGGCTGCGATGAGCTATGTGCGTTCACGCGCGCAATACTTGGGCCTGCCCAAAGATTTCTATAGGCATCTCGACATCCACGTCCACGTGCCGGAGGGAGCCATTCCGAAGGACGGTCCTTCCGCGGGTATTACAATCGCAACGAGCATTTGTAGTGCGTTGACCGGCATCCCGGTTCGCTGTGACATTGCCATGACCGGCGAAATTACGGTGCGCGGTCGCGTGCTTCCGATCGGCGGCTTGAAGGAAAAAATACTGGCGGCGCACCGGCAGGGAATCCGTGAGATTGTCTTACCCCAGGAAAACGAAAGAGACTTGGTCGATATTCCGGAGAACATCCGGAAAGAGATGAAAATGCATCTCACCTTCTCGATGGATCAAGTATTGAAGTATGCCCTGGAGCGTGAGATTGTGGCACTCCCGTTGGCACCGGCTGCGACCGCATCAGAAATAGCGAGCCGGCCCGAGGATAATCTCACGCACTGAGGCTTAAACTTTCGGCATTTGAGCCCTCGTATTGGCCAGCGGGTTTAGCGTATTGGAAATGAATGGTGGCGGGAACTGGAACGGCGGCGAAGCTCCTGGTGAGCGCAGCGCAACCGGCGCAGTTCCCTCCCGAGAACGGGACGGGCAGTCCAGCCGAGATTGCTTTCCTGGGGAGAAGTAATGTTGGCAAGTCAAGTTTATTGAACCGGCTTGCGGCGCGGCCTGGCTTGGCATTTACCAGTTCGAAGCCCGGATGCACGCAGCTGATCAATTTCTTTTCCATCGAAGGCGATGAGGTACGTTTTGTCGATCTGCCGGGATATGGCTACGCACGAGTCTCGTTAGAAGAACGCGCGAGTTGGAAGAAACTCGTCGAGAGTTATCTCACGGTACGGCAAAATCTCGCGTTATCGTTCCTGTTGTTGGATGCCAGGCGCGGATGGATGGATATGGACCTGGAACTCAAGGCCTGGCTGGAGTTCCATAACCGTCGATATATGGTGATTGTCACCAAGATCGACAAATTGAAGAGCAGTAATCAATTGAAGGCAGGATTAGCCGCAATCCAAAAGGAAGTAGCGGATGAGCAGCTAATTCCGTTCTCGGCCGTCGACGGCCGGGGAGTGAGGGTAATTTGGCAAACCATCTCGAAGATCAAAACGAAGCAGTGACCACCGCGGCCGCCCCCGAAGGGAAGCCCACCGAGAAGCCACAAGATGCGAATGGAGGCGGCAAAACGGCCGCCGAGAATGAAGGCACGAAAGCGGCCGGAGAGAATGCGGAGGGCAAAGCCCCCGAGGGACGTCCGGAAAAACTGAGTGCCGGCCGCGTGCGCGCGCATGCAGAGGGAAAAGGAAACGGACGGCCGCCGTCCGAAGGGACAAGGAAGAGCGCCGCAGAGAGCCGGCCGGCTGCTGAGGCGAAGACAGCGAGCGAGAGCAATCCCGCGGCGGATCCGCCAACGCCCGCGCCGGCCGAACAAACTGCGCAAGGACAACAAACGTCCATACCGGCAGCAGTACCGCCAACAGGAGCCCCGGTGCAGCCCCCGACCGCGCAGGCTGCAGAGACACCGTCACAAACAGCACAAACTGCCCCATCCCAGACGAATGCCGGTCAGCGGCCAGCAGTGGCCACTCCGGCCGCGGGGCAACCGCCCGCTGCAGCGCAGCAGGGTAATCCGGCGCAGCAGGGCAACTACCCGCGCCGCGGACGCCACTCGATCGGCAACACCGGCGCACAAGGACAGCGCAACGGCGCTACCACGCTCGATCTGGTGGAGCTCAAGGACATGAGCATCCAGGCGCTGAACCAGATCGCCAAAGATTTGGGCGTGCCGGGCGCGGCAGGTTTGCGCAAGCAGGAGCTGATCTTCAAAATTCTGCAGACCCAAGCCGAGAAGAGCGGGCTCATCTTTTCGGAAGGCGTCCTCGAATGTCTGCCCGATGGCTTCGGCTTTCTCCGCGCTCCTGAATACAACTACTTGCCGGGTCCCGATGACGTGTATGTATCGCCATCACAGATACGGCGCTTTGACCTCCGCACCGGCGATACCGTATCGGGACAAATCCGCCCGCCGAAAGAAGGTGAGCGTTATTTCGCGCTGATCAAAGTAGATGCGATTAATTTCGAACCGCCTGAGGAGTCGCGCAATAAGATCTTCTTCGATAACCTGACGCCGCTCTATCCGGACGAACGGTTGAAGCTCGAAACGAGCCGCGATAATTTCTCCGGCCGCGTGATGGATCTGCTGACGCCGCTCGGCAAAGGGCAGCGTGGATTAATCGTAGCGCCGCCGCGCACCGGTAAAACAATGCTCCTGCAGAGCATTGCGAACTCAGTGACAACGAATCATCCGGAGATCAACTTAATTGTTCTGCTGATTGATGAACGGCCCGAAGAAGTCACCGATATGCAGCGCTCCGTGCGCGGCGAAGTAATCAGTTCGACCTTTGACGAGCCGGCCTCGCGCCACGTACAAGTGGCCGAAATGGTAATCGAAAAAGCCAAACGCCTGATCGAACACAAGCGCGACGTGGTGATTCTGCTCGATTCGATTACGCGTCTGGCGCGGGCCTACAACACGGTGGTGCCGCCTTCGGGCAAGGTGCTGTCAGGCGGTGTCGATTCGAATGCGCTGCAACGTCCGAAGCGCTTTTTCGGCGCGGCGCGCAACATCGAAGAAGGCGGTTCGCTGACCATCGTCGCGACGGCGCTGATCGACACCGGCAGCCGCATGGATGACGTGATCTTTGAAGAATTCAAAGGCACCGGTAATATGGAAATTCACCTCGACCGTAAACTGGTGGATAAGCGTGTGTTCCCGGCCATTGATATCAACCGGAGCGGCACACGTAAGGAAGAGCTCCTCATGCCGCGTGAGGAATTGAACCGCGTATGGGTGCTGCGTAAAGTGCTGAATCCGCTTTCGCCGGTGGAATCGATGGAGCTCTTAATCGACAAGCTGGGTAAAACGCGCAGCAACGCGGAATTCCTGGCTGCCATGAGCGGCTGATCCCGTTCAACATTCGACTCGCACTCGATGGGCCGCATACGAATCCTCTCCGACAACGTCGCGAATAAAATCGCTGCCGGAGAGGTGGTAGAGCGGCCCGCTTCCGTTGCCAAAGAACTGCTCGAGAACTCACTCGATGCCGGTGCGACCGAGGTCCGCCTCGACGCCGAAAACGCAGGCCGCCGGCTGTTGCGCATCCAGGATAATGGCTCGGGCATGCTGCGCGACGATGCGCTGCTGGCGTTCGAGCGGCATGCCACCAGCAAGCTAAGCGACGTAAAAGATCTGCTCGCCATCGCTACACTAGGTTTCCGAGGGGAAGCGCTGCCTTCTATCGCTTCGGTGAGCCGGTTGCTTCTTGAAACCCGTGCGGCCACTGAACAGATCGGCACGGCAGTCGAAATCGTCGGCGGCAAGCTCCTGCGCTGCGATGAGATCGCGCTCCCGACGGGCACCACCATCACGGTCCGCGATTTGTTCTACAACGTGCCGGCGCGCAAGAAATTCTTACGGTCCGATCAAACGGAACTGGCCCACATCGGTTCGCTAGTGACGCACTATAGCCTGGGCCATGCGGACAAACGGTTCGAATTATTTCACGAAGGGCGCACGTTACTTTCCGTGGCACCGGTTGGCAGCTTGCGCGAGCGCGCCTTTCAGGTATTTGGTTCGGAGACGCTGGAAGGCTTGACCGCGATTGAGCCCACGATATTCGAACTGAAGCTGCCCGTGCCTTACGTGCCGCCTCCGTTGCGCAACTCAGATGAACCGCCACCCGAGCCGGAGCGATCTGAGTTCGCGCTCGAAGGGCTGATCTCGGGTCCGCACGTGCAGAAACTGAATCGCAATTCCGTGTTCCTGTTTGTGAATGGCCGGCTCATTCGCGACAAAGTAATTATGCACGCCATCACGGCGGCCTATCACAATCTGATGCCCGCGGGATGTTATCCGTTTGCGCTGCTATTTCTGGGATGCGATCCAAGCGAGGTGGATGTAAATGTGCATCCATCGAAGACTGAAGTGCGTTTTCGGCATGGCTCGGCGGTACACGATTTCGTGCGCGACACGATTCGACGCGTATTAATTGCAAGCCGGCCCGTGTCGGGTATTCCGCTGCCGACGTCGCCACAAATTGCTGAGCCACGGATGGCGGTTCGCGATGCCGTCGGCCAAAATATGGACTGGCAGCGCGCCGCGCGGTTGCCGCTTTCCGAGTTTTCGGCCATGACTGTTAAAGAATGGGAACCGGTTTCCGAGCTGAGCTCGCCTGAGCTTGCTGCGCCGGTTCAGGCAACGCCGATCGACGACGAAGCCGCGCTGCCCGAGATTACCCGGCAAACGAATGGGCCTCTTATGCGCGCAGAGGTGCCCCTGCCAGCGGCCGCGAACGCGGCTGCAGCTGCAGATCTGCGGCGAGTACCCGACACGCATCGAGGATTCGGAAAGATTGGGGATGATTGGAATCCTATCGATACTTTGGCTGCGCTCCCAGACCTGCGCCCGTTAGGCCAGCTGCACGAAAGCTTCATTGTGGCGGCGGGACGCGATGGATTGTGGATCATCGATCAGCATGTGGCGCATGAACGTATTTTGTTCGAGCAGGTATTGCGCCAGCGCGCGGCGGGAACCGTTGAAGTGCAGCAGCTGCTTATGCCGGTTGTGCTGCAGTTAACGCCGGCACAGCAATTTGAATACGCGCGCATAGCCGACGAACTGAATTCTTACGGATTCGAGACGGAACCCTTCGGGCAGCGCACGATCGCCATCAAAGCTTCGCCCGCCGGCGTAAATTCGAGCGACATAGAAAAGATCATCTTCGAAATCCTCGAAGTATCCGA
>DATAYL010000303.1:0-3544 GCA_036272575.1 Bryobacteraceae bacterium
TCGCCGATCCCGGATTGCATCAGGACCTTCGGTGTATTGATTGCGCCGAGCGAAAGGACGACTTCCAAGCCCGCACGAATTTGTTTGGTCTTTCCTCCGTGATAAATTTCAAGGCCAGTGGCTCGCTTTCCGTCGAAGGTCACCCGAGTGACAAGTGCTTCGGTGAGGACGGTCAGGTTGGCCCGATCCATGTGGGGAAAGACATACGACCGGAACACCGACTGTCGTTTGCCATTTCGGATTCGAAGGTCCTGAATGGAAGCGCCGCCATCGGCTTCCACCATGCGGCCATTCGGATTCTCAAACGTTGGAATTCCAACTGAACGCGATGCTTCAACGGTGGCAGAAGCGAGCGCACTAGGGTTGGGAGCCGGTTCAACAAAGACGGGTCCACCGGTTCCGCGATATTTGGGATCGGGCGCACCATGCCAGTCCTCAATGCGGCGATAGATTTGCAAAACCGATTCATAGTTCCATGCGGGGTCGCCAGCCTCCGAAGCAAAGAAATCCCAGTCCGTCTTATGTCCGCGAGCCCATGCCATCACGTTAACGCTCGAGCCTCCGCCAAGAACCTTCCCCATCGAGAAAGGGATCGACCTGCCATTGATATGCGGATTGGGTTGCGCTTGAAAACTCCAGTCTCGTTCGCTCCCAAGATTCAGAGGCCATTGAATCGCCTCCATCACAGGCGGCACGTCGTCATCGCCGCCTGCCTCAAGCAGGAGAACGTTGACCTCGGGGTTCTCCGCAAGCCGGCGCGCCACCACGGAACCCGAACTGCCGGATCCGCAAACAATAAAGTCGTACTCTGATTTCAGTTCTGAAGTTAGCCTTGCCTGGTTACTTCGCACTCGCTCTAGAAATGCTGCTGACATGTTGTCGCCTGCCGGTATAACCCGAGACGGGTTGACCTATTCCCAAAATGGCTTGTTGGAATACAATGGCGTCCTGTGAGGAATAGCTGTGGAATTGCGAAATCTGCGGGCACTGCCACGCAACAACTGCTTATTCTTCACCACGGCATTTCCGCACTGTTCATTTGGGTTAGAAGTGCAAGACAATGCGCTTCTGTTTTCGGTATTCATTTTTGCTCTCAATTTGTCTGGTCGGCCTCGGAATCGAACCATTGCAGCGTATGCGGTAGCGGCGTGTAAGGACAACGTTTCAGAGCATCGCCACACGGGGAAGGTCGGCTCGCTGTCTCCAGGAAACACTCAACGGCTTGTTCATGCTGGCCGGTCATGAGGTACGCGAGAGGTAGAAGCTGGTCCATTTTCTCGCCAAATACGTGCTGCATTGCCTCATTGTGCGCGTTCACTGACCTTCTGATCCCCTTCACCACAGCCGTGTTGCTCGTTATTGATGGTCAGATTCTCGACTGGCTTCGAACGCTACTTGAATGCCACATCTGGCGCCGTCTGAATGTATGCATCCACGCGCAGCCCGTCCGGCAGGTGAGTACCTGGATCGAGTTGTATCAGTGTCTCGAGGATCTTGGTGTCTACCTTCTCCGTGGGCTCGTCGGTGCGAATATTCTTGTGTCCCAATTTGTTGCCGACGCGTATCACGTGCCCTGTGAATTTCCGAGTGCGGTAAGCGTCTGCCGTTACATATGCCGGCTGTCCGACTCTCACCTGTGCTACTTCTGTCTCATCCACGTCCACGCGAACTCTAAGCACCGAATTGTCGCCAATGGTCACGATGGGATCAGGCACCGTAGACGAGTTACTTACGCTCTCTCCAGAGCGATGGTGCATTCTGAGGACGATGCCTTCAATGGGCGCGCGGATCAACGTTTTTTCATAGCGAGCCTGAGCTTCAGCAAGTTGCGCCTTAGCCACCTCCAGCGCGGCTTGCGCTGCCGCAATGTCCTCTTCGCGGGCTCTGTCGTCGATCAGCGCATGATGCTGCTGGGCCTGTTCGAACTTTGCCTTGGCCACCTGAAACTCACGGGCATACCGCTCGTTGTCTTCACGCGAGGTGATGCCAGCTGCAAAAAGCTGGTTGTGGCGCTCCATCTCTGCGCGCGCGTTCTCGAGGACCGCCTCATTCTCGTCGACGGTCGAGAATGCCTCGCGCCGTTCCTGCGTTCGCGCGCCGTTGACGGTCTTGCGCACTTCCGCCTCGTTCTGCTTCACCTGCGCGGCCGCGGTTTGGATCTGCGCCTTCAAGTCCGCGTTCTCTAATACCGCAACCAACTGCCCCGCATGGACGCGATCGCCCTCCTCCACCGATACCTCGCGGAGTTTGCCGCTCAATTCGGATCCCACCCTAATGTCTTCTGAAACAGGCTCGACAAGGCCTGGCCCGGATACATATCCGCCTTTCTCCAGAGCTGTGGGCACGGCGGTAAGAGCCATTGCATGTTGATGCGGCCTGACGGCGGCCAGGATGAACCCGGCCGCGGCTACGACGATGATGAGAATTGCGAACCGATGTTTTTTGTTCATCACAACCTCGCAAAGGTGATTTGGGAATTTACTCCTGGCTGAGACACGGTGGGAAAACGGTTGCTCAAGCGCTCTACAGAGGAGATTCTGCCGTCTTCAAGGTAGACAAGGCGGTCGCCCAGATCGGTGACGCGGCTGTCATGAGTGACAATTACGACTGCACGATTCCGCTCATGGGCGAGTTCGCACAGCAGCTCCAGTACGGCGCGGCCGGTGTGCGAATCAAGGGCGGCAGTCGGCTCGTCGGCCAACAAAATCTCCGGACTGCCGGCGAGCGCGCGAGCCAGAGCCACGCGCTGCTTCTGGCCTCCACTTAAATCGGCCGGATATGCGGAACATTTGTCTGCTAGATGGACCTGCGCGAGCAGTTCGCGCGCTTCCTTGTGCGCCTGCGCACCGCGAACGCCTTTCAATTCCAGAGTTACTTCCACGTTTTCCTGCGCCGTAAGGGTGGGGAAGAGATTGAACGCCTGGAAGACGAAGCCGATGTGGCGCAGCCGCACACGTGGCAGGTCGCGCTCTTTCAGGTGCGTAATCTCGGAGCCCGCGATCTGGACACTACCCGAACTACTGCGCAGAATGCATCCCATGATAGAGAGCAGCGTCGTCTTGCCGCTCCCCGACGGACCCATCAGGAGCAGCACTTCGCCCCTGTAGACATCGAGATCGACTCCGTCGAGGACAGCGACTCGGACCCCGCCTTCCGCGTAGGCTTTGGCGATACCGCGAACTCGAATTGCATTTTCCATGGCCGTTCCTTCTCTGCCGGTGAATGAGACTAATTGCGGAAAACCATTGCCGGATCGAGCTGGGTCACCTTGTTGATTGACACCGCGGCCGCAATGCCGCACATCAGTAGCGTGAGCGCAAAGATCAGCGCGGCCATCGGCCAAGGCAGCAAGATCGCCACGCTGCCCTGCTCGGAGCTATGCACTAGGAAGAGGCTCACGCTAATGCCCAGCGCATACCCCATCACGGCGCTCATTGCGGCTTGCTGCAAAATCACGCGATATACATAACTGTTAGGCGCACCGATTGCCTTTAATGTGCCGTACTCGCGAAGGTGATCCATGGTGGTGGCGTAAATCGTTTGC
>DATAYL010000304.1:0-24111 GCA_036272575.1 Bryobacteraceae bacterium
CTACCGGAAGCCGAGCACGCACTCCGCGTTTTCGACACGTTCACCTGAAATGTGGGTGTCATGCAAATAGTCAAAGTAATTGGTTGATGCTTTTGCTGAAACGTAAGCAATCAGCGGGTTGTCCGGCGCAAGAAGCCGTACTGGCGTTCGCCAATAATCGATCCGGACAAAGGTTGCTATGCCGCAGTACGTTCATATCGGTGATGGAGGCCGCCGAGTTGTGGAATTGCGACAATCTTTCCAACCCTCAACGCCTCTCGAGGAAACGGACATTGCTTGCCGAGGCTCAAGTGGGTTCTCGATTCATGGTAGTAGCGGAAGTAAGAAAGTAACGTTTTCTTGAGATGGCGAGCGTTCAGGATGATGTAGTGGTTCAGACACTCCCTTCGAATCGAACCGATGAGTCGCTCGGCGTATGGATTCTGCCAGGGACTTTTCGGTGCGGTCAGAACCTCCTGGATACCCAGAGATTGGATTCGCAGTCGAACTTCAGCACTGTACCTGCTGTCCCGATCGCGGATGAGATAACGGGCCGCCTCTCGGTCCGCGAACGCTTCTACGATCTGTTGCGCCGTCCAAGCTCCGGTCGGATGCTCGGTCACATTGAAATGCAATACCTTGCGACGATCATGTTCCAGGACGACAAATACGAACAATACCTTCATCGTGATTGTCGGCACGGTAAAGAAATCCGTCGAGACCATTTGGCCGATATGGTTGTGCAGGAAGGTCCTCCAGGTCTGGTTCGGCGGGCGGCGTAGTCCGCGCAGGATGCTCGACACGGTACGCTCGGAGAGGACGATACCGAGCATCTTAAGTTCGCCATGAATCCTGGGAGCGCGCCACAGCGGATTGGCGGCGGACATCTGTTCGATCAAGCGACGGAGTTCGGTGGCCGTGCCGGGGCGACCTCGACGCCGGCGCTGCGGGTTGGAAAGCCGGGCCCAGAATGTCCGGAACCGCTCGCGTTGCCAACGGACAATCGTGTCTGCCTGAACGTAGATCAGGGGATGTCGCCAATCAGACCACAGGCTGCGGAGAGTGATCCAAAATACCCGGTCAAAGGTCGTCAGCAGCGGGCGCTTTCGCTTTCGCTGAAAGGCGGCTATTTGCATCCGTAGCGCTGCATTCTCGATGGCCACGCCCTGATGGCCGCTTAGGAGCAGTCGGACGAATCGAAACACGAACAGAAAAAGAGCTGGCATGTCTTCGATTCTTTCCGGCCATCCACCTGCCAGTCAACCCGTTACCGGCGGATCGAATATTGGCGAACCACAGGAAGATCCTGATTGAACGCCCTGCGAATCGGACGAATGAGATTGCCGCCTCAATTCAGTAAAGGAAACTCAGATCAGAAGACTAAATCGAAGCACTGTTGAGATGAAGGGGCAACGTCACGGCAACGGTTTCATCATCAGATTTTTGAACATGACCACGCTTCCTTTGTTGTGCTGTTGCAGTGCTAAATAGCCATCAACAAAGCTATCCTTTTCGTCAATGAAATCTACAACTTGCTTATCATTGACTTCGATAACGATGTGGTTCCCGTGGGCGATAATGTGCTGATTGAACCATGTGTCTGGTGGTACGAGCTCTTTGTATATCTTGACGAAATTGTAAAGGCTTCCGGTGCGAACGGGATCCGGGTGCGTACTATTCACCTGTGCTTCATAACCTTGGGGAAATCCATGGCCGAAAGCAGTTCGGAAATACATGCCCGAGTTCCCGCCATCGCTGATCTTAACGTCTGCCTTAAATTCGCAGTTCGTGCATTTGCGAATCATCCAAAACAGGTGGCTTTCTTGACCGTCGCCCACGATCATTCCATCCTTAGCGCTCCATGAGTCGGGATTTTCGTTAGCCTTCCAGCCTTCGAGAGTTTTTCCGTCGAACATGCTGATCCACGCATTCTGTTCGCCGCACAGCAGAGAGAGCGAGACCAGGCTAAGAAAAACCACAATCAAGCCCGTTACGAGGGTTTTCATTTAATGAGATCTATCTCCTTTGCGGAACCACTTTTGGCTATAACGCAGACTACTTCGCAACCGACGGTAAAAGGCGCGCTGAATTGACGATGAATGCCAATTCAGATCCGACGTGGACTGCGACGGCCCCGACAGGGTTGAGGATGCCAGTTATGGCCAGAGCAATTCCCACGGCGTCCACCAGAATCGTTCCCACAAAGTTGGTTAGGATGATGCATCTGGCACGCCTGGCAATTCGCAGTGTCGAGACGAAAGTCTGCAAGTTATTGCCGAGCATGGAAACGATATTTGCGCTCTGCTGGCCTAGGGGCAAGCTGGTATCAAGCACCATTCCGATCCCCACACTCGCCTTCCTCAGGGCGGATATGTCCTTGATTTCGTCTCCGATCATAGCTACTCGCCGGCCGGCTGACCGTAGCGCGGCGATTTTGTGTTGTTTATCCTCAGGAAAAAGTTCGAACTCAACCCTATCGACGCCCAGAGCGTCTGCGATTGCCCCAGCGACGGGCTCAAGGTCTTCGCTAAACAGAACAGTTTCCACCCGCATTGCCTTAAGGGCGTGAACCGCATCGCGGGCTTCGGATCGCATCACCTCGGCAAGGCAGATAATCCCCAGGAAGCGGCCTTCTTGAGCTACGAATTCTTCCGTAATTCCGCTCAGGCAGGTTTCAGGACTGCTTACCGCGATGCCATATTCGGTAAGCAGGCACCGCGTACCGACCAGAGTCGATTTGCCCGAGACTTTGCATTTGAGGCCGCGACCGCGCCTGTATTGAGATTCGCTCGGCGCAAGAACAGGCAAATGAAGTTCTTTGGCCTGCCGGGTGATCGCGGCAGCCGACGGGTCTTCGGAGAACAATTCTGCAGAAGCGGCTACCGAAAGCAGGTTTTCGAAACGGACGCCTTCGGCGGGTTGGCAACCGATAACCTCCATCCTTCCCATATTGCCCGTACTAATCCTGTCCAGGGCTGCGGTATTGATCCGCGCCAGCTGCTCCAAGCAGCTATCGTTGTTGACAAGGACCCCTTTTCGCCTCGCCTGTCCAATGGCTCCCAAGATCGCCAACGGCGAACCCTTCGTCACGCCGCAAGCTCCGACCACGATCATCACGGAAAGAGCGGCGCGCGGATTGCTGGTGGTAATGAACGTCAGAGTTGCCGCGCCGAGGGCGGCGCACACAAAATAGGTTTCTAGACGATCGACAGTCCTCTGAACGGCAGCGGAGGACTTCTTCATCTGCTCGATGTTGTCCAGTGATCCAGAGTAGACTGCATCTCCAGCAGGGGAAGTCGTGCGGATTTCGAGCGTACCGGACTTGTTGAAGGTTCCCGCGTAAACGCATGTACCCGACCTTTTTTCCGCTACGGCAGGCTCACCAGTAAGAATCGATTCGTCGACCAAGGAATGGCCTGCGACCACTTCGCCGTTGATAGGAATGCAGCGGCCGGGTCGAATGAGCACCTCATCTCCGATTAAAACTTCGGAAAGAGCTGCTTTTCGTAGGTCTCCATCGGAACGCAATTCGACGTTGCGCGACAGGCCGTCGGCGTGGCAGCGAATTGTATGTCGTCCTTTCGAGATAACCGCATTCTCCACAGTCTGTGCCCCGAGCACGCACAAGAGGATGATGAGCGCGGTGAAAACCTGTCCGGTCGAAATGGCCGTGAGGAGAGAAACACCTATTAACAGCTGCATAGTCATACGGTGCCGCGTAATGTCTGTGAGGGCTTCTCTCAACATTGTGAATCCTCCAACCAAGGTGGCAGCCAAGCCGATCGGATCAAAATTTGGGAAAGGGCGCCAGATCTTGTACCAAGAGAGAATCGCGGCACAAGCTACGAGAGCGATTCGGATGTATTCGAGAAAGGGCAAGCTGAGTGAAATGTGCAGCCTTATCTCACCGACGGCCGCAGCACTTTGTCCGGTCGCCGCGGCTGACAACGAGCAGCCCCGAACCGTGTTTAATAAATCGGCCAAACGGCTTTTCGTATTCACAGATTAGACCCCTAGTAAGGCAGCGGCCGACTTCGCATTGGAGCCATGCTACATCGACGCGCTACCGCTGTAAAGCGCCTTTTTCAGGCCCCACGAGGGCGTGTACGCGAGTTTTCGGACGCTGCAGCCCGCTCGTAGGTACGGACAGGCCGCTCGAGGTTGCGCTTCGACCGCTTGGGCGATTCCTAGCAAGAAGTTTTCATAAACTTAATTGCCTTTTGGCAACATATTTCTGCCAAACTTCAAAGGGGCACTATTCGAATGGAGTGCCGCGCCACCAGAAACTGACGATGCAATCAACAGCCGCACCGCAGCAGCTAGCATAAAGTACCAGGGCGATTGGCCGCCATAATCGTGACCTACTCCACGACTGACAGCCAGCGTAAAACAAGAACCCGCACCAAACAGTACGCCGTAATCAAAACCAGAGCGTGAACATCACCGAAGGCTGCAAGCTCGCTTCGACGCTACACCGGTTCCAAGGCAATGGCAGATGCATCACCAAGCAGCGGTCCGCAGAGATCATCCGGCCGCAAACGATTTCTACTGCTTCTCGGCCGCCCGCAATTTTATTCACGACTTCCTCGCAGTTTGCGACGAAAGCAGCACTATAGCCTTTGCCCACGAACGTGACGATACAGGGTAGATGATGCCGCCTGAGTCTGACGCCCATCCGGCGCCGGAGCCGCCTGAACAATTTCTTTGAATTAGATCGATTGTTATCGTAGCCATGCAAGGCCCTTGCCAGTGCACCTGCTGGAAAAGGGAGAACACCCATCGTAAACGCGCTCTGCCCGCCCACGGTTGCGGCTAACCAGAGTGCTCCCATCAACAGATTGATGGCGGTCCCTCCCAGCATTATTCCAAGGGAGTAGACAGGACCGAGATGGTTTCCGCGACGTGTCACCAGCCATCCAACAAAAGCGGCTGCTACCGGAAAGCTGACGAGATATCCTGCCGTAGCTCCGGCGAAGGGCAAGATACCGGACGCGCCTTGCGCGAGCACTGGCATGCCCAGGAGGGCTTCGGCGAGCCAGGCGATCACCGTCAGAGCGCCTAGCCGCGGACCGAATAGTCCCCGATGACGATGACCGCGTATGTCTGGAACGTGACGGGAACCGGAACGCTCGGGATGCTGAGCCAAGACGAGGCGGTCAACGCCAGCGTACCGAGTGCGATGACGAAAACTTGTCTCCGCAGCTTTACCGTCGGCGGGTTCCTCGAATGCGGGTCCCGATGCCGCAAGAATAGCAATGGCCAACAACACAAAGGACGCCAGGATGAACGTCGGGACGTCAAATGACGCAGTCCCCGTAGGGAACACGGACAATAGCCGCGCCAGCAGCAGCGAAGCTGCCAAACCGAGCAGCATCCCAATCATGGATAATTGCAGCGACTGCATCAGCACGAGCCAAACGACGTCTCCGCTCGTTGCACCGAGCGCAACACATATTCCGAATTCTGCCGTTCGCTGCGTGACCGAATAGGAAACCAGACCATAAATTCCCATTGCCGAAAGCAGAGGCAATGCATCAGCACCTTCAGCCAGAAAGCTGGGTAGCTCGCGGTCGTGCACGCAGGTCTGCCTTTCAGTCGCTCTCGGTTGGGCTTGGCTTCAGGGTAATTGCCGGGCTCGGCTGCGGCCCTCAGCAGTTCCAGCCCTAAAGGGTTTCGGTTTCCCAGCGATTGATGTTCGTTCTGAGAGGAGACCCCTTTTTGTCCTGAACCAGACAGAGACACCCCGCGAGTAACAACAAAGAGCATCATGAACTGCCTGTTGTTTTCTCAAATGAACTGTGGCACTCTACCTGTAGGAATCCAAAACGTCGCACATTATGAAGGAGAAAACCGACGTCCGGCAGGCCACGTTGGCGCTGATGGTGCTCAACTCTTGATGCGTTGGGATCGTTGCACGGGTATGTGAGGCGCATCGAGCAGATTAGTGGAGATCTGCTCGCCGTAAATCAAGGCACGTTGTATCCAGTGCTGTTGAAGTTAGAGTATGAAGGCGCGATTGCATCCGAGTGGGCGCCTCAGAGAACAATCGAAGGGCGCGTCTTTACGGGCTTACGGGCGAAGGACGCAAGCGGCTCCGGTCGGAGACGCGGAGTTGGGAACAGACGGTAGAGATTATGGGCCGGTTCTTCACGGTAAAGGCGGAGGATTTGGGATGAGAGCTCTAACACGTTTTTTAGCGCGACTGAGAGCCAGTGCGGCTAGAAGGCGGGACGAAGATCGACTGAATCAGGAGATCGAGGAGCATCTCGCCATCCAAGTAGAGGAAAACCTTCGGGCCGGCTGGTCGCCGACTGAGGCGCGGCGCCAGGCGGTATTGAAATTCGGTCCAGTTGAAGCGATCAAGGAAGACTATCGGGGCGAGCGAGGGTTGCCCTTGCTGGAAACCGTGCTGCGGGACGCGCGTTATGGGCTTCGCCAGATTCGCAAATCGCCGGGGTTTGCCCTCACCGCGATTGCTATCCTGGCGCTCGGAATTGCAGCAACAACCGCCGTTTACAGTGTCGCCAAAGCGGTGATCTTCGCGCCTCTACCGTTTCCAAACCCGGAGCGCCTGGTTTACATCTTTGAAGCGAATATCGGCGATCGGTTTCAACCGGGCGTCGAAAACCTGATCACCGTTCGGCCGGGAGTCTATCAAGATTGGCGCCAGCAGTCCCGCTCTTTTGAGAGCATGGCAGCTGTCCAGCACACGCAAGCAACCCTCTTGGACGGCGATCGCGCGTCAGTCATCGACGGACTTGTGGTGGACTATGATTTTTTCACGACGCTCGGCGTTCCTGCACGTTTCGGCCGCAATTTCCTGGCGCGTGACTATGCAACGGGCAATTCGCGCGTCGTGATCCTCGCCGACCGCATGTGGCGCAAGCTATACAATGCCGATCCATCTATCATCGGGCGGGAAATTTTGCTAGACGGCGCTGCTTATCGGGTGATTGGCGTTATGCCGGCTGGCTTTCTGCCAACCGGCTCTGCAAGTGAACCACAATTCTGGCTTCCGTTGCATTGGGATCCGTCTACAAAACACAGTCTTGTGCTGTGGGGCAATTGGGTCTATGCCCGTCTCAAGAACGGAGTCACGCTCACACGGGCACAATCGGAGATAGACTCGATCGCGGCAAGAATGCGAGCCGCGTATCCGGGCGATGATGGATTGGGCGCCATCGTCGCGCCGCTCGATGGATATCTCTCCGGAGGCCATGAGCGAATGTTCGTTCTGCTTTTGGTCGCGGTTGGACTTGTTCTGCTGATCGCCTGCGCGAACGTTGCAAATCTATTCCTGGCGCGCGCGCTGGAACGCGAACGCGAGTTTGCGGTGCGATCCGCGCTGGGAGCTTCACGTACGGCGATTTTCCGTCAAGTGCTGCTGGAGAGCCTGGTGATCGCTGTCGCCGGAGGAATGCTGGGCGCTGTCCTAAGTCTGCTCTTGACACAGCCCGTGCTTGCTCTTTTGCCTGCCGCGAGTAAGATTCCGCGCCTGGATCAGGTCCAAGTAGATACCGGTGTCTTATCCTTTACGCTGTTGATATCCATCATCGCCGGTCTGCTTTTCGGAATCGCGCCCGCCATTCGCGCCGGCGATATCTCGGTCGGTCTTAATGCGCGCGGACGCGGCAACTCGCTAGGCAGAAACGAAGGCCGTTTGAGCGACGCACTTGTGATCGCCGAAATCGCATTTTCACTCGTGCTGCTGATCGGAGGCGGCCTCCTTACACGCACCTTTCTGAAACTTCTTCATACCGATCCCGGTTTTCACCCCGCGCAATCAGTCGCGTTCCGGATCTCCGTTCCAAAAAATCGCTACGGTTTTTATGAAATCGGCGGAAAGAATGCGCCAAGGCAAAGGCTCTATGATCGCCTGGAAAAATCGGTTCAATCCATCCCTGGTGTGAAGGTCGCCGGCTTGACCGGGAAGCTACCGCTCCGCCAATTCTGGAATCCGTGGGGAGTCAGCATTGAAGGCCTGCCCCCTGCTCTCGGCCGTGACGGTCGTCCCATGATCAGCAAGCGTTGGAGCATGCCGATGCAAGGCGAGGTTTCAGAGCAGCCCGTCTCACCTGGATACTTTGCGGCCCTCGGGATTCCTCTGATCCGCGGACGCGTATTCGATGAACGCGATCGTCCAGATGCGCCAATGACAGCCGTAATCAACGAAGCCACGGCGCGCAAATTCTTCCCCAATGAAGACCCGATTGGCAGGCGAATCGCCATCGATATGACGAGCTACGCACTCCGTATGACGATCGTCGGCATCGTCGGCGATGTTCGTATGGATGGCATGGACAGCAAGCCGATGCCGGAAGTGTTTCGGCCAATGGCGCAATTGCCTACCGAGAGCGCATGGCTCGTTGTGCGCACCAGAGGTGATGCGGGTTCTGTGGTCGACTCTCTACGTCGTGTTCTTTACGGCATTGATCCTGAAATTGCGATTGTCGAAATCAGCACCATGACCAGCATGGTTGGCGATTCACTCTGGCGAGAGCGATTTTCCGCCCTCCTGATTGGGCTGTTTGCGATGTTCGCGGTGTTGATCGCTTCAGGCGGACTATACGCGGTTATTTCTCACGCCGTTCAGCGGCGGATGCAAGAACTCGGAGTACGCGTCGCTCTCGGCGCCACCGGGCTTCAAATTGCGCGGACGGTTCTTGGGCACGGGTTACGGGTCAGCGCTTTCGGTATTGCAATCGGAACACTGTTGACCATCATGGCAGGCCGCTTGGTGGCGCAGCAAGACTACGAAATGCGCGATCTTCCGTGGATGTTCGCCGCGATTGCGAGTTTCTTACTTCTCTTGACACTACTTGCGTGCTGGTTGCCGCTTCGGAGAGCACTGGATGTCGATCCCGCAACGACGTTGAGAGCGGAATAATGTTTGACCAATCTATCTCAAGCAATCCCTTGCGTACTATACTCCCGCGACTGGTTCACGAACGTCTGTGGCGGGGATGGATTTCGATAGCAAGTTAGGTCGACATCGCCAACGCTTAATCAAACGGGATGCCGTGCCACCAGGAACTGACAAAGGCACTGATGAGCAACGCTCCAGCAGTTATCCACAACAGAAGAGCCAGCATTCGCGAGACTAACGAGCGTCTCCACGATTTGCATCCAGCGAAGATCAAGAATCCCGACCAAACGGATAGCCACAACCAAAATGAGACGGCGTATGCAGGCAAGGACTGCATTGAACGATTTCCATCCATCAAATCACGAGGCGCTTTGGGGGCGCTCTTACTTCCGAATTGTTGGTGTTTCACGCTTGGTTGCTATCGATCCGCGCAAGCGCAATCGGCGCAGAACGTGTGATTGAGGCGGTGGGACGCGATCATCAAAACACTGCCGAATATCGTTAGACTGACCTCCACGGCGTGAGATGGGAGGCGATCCCCCCACCAAGCTGTACCCCAGATGCAGGCAAGGCCCGCAGCCATCAACGCAATAACCCGTCGGCGACGGTGAATGCGGATACCGCGGATGATCGCCAGTGCTCCAGTGGCCGCAATCGCAATGGCCAGCGTGCGATGAACCCGCTCTTCCGAGGGCAAAAAGTGTGCAGACACCGCAGCGAGCGAGAGAATGACAGGAGTGAGCACGCAGTGAACCATGCAGAGCGCTGAAGCCCAGATGCCGAGTCGATCCGGCCAGCCAGCTTCGCGTCGTTTTGAACCTGTCTGCGCAATGCTGAGATTGGTCTCTTCCATCGTTCAGCCTGTGGCGGGATTAGCGTTGTGGAGCACGATAGATCTCTAACTGCAAGCTGGCGAGACTCGGCGGCAGAGGCAGCACAATTCCTGCTTGATGACACGCCGAAGCCCAGTCGGCCAGGTCGCGGTATTGATGGAACTCACGCAAATCACCCAACCAGATTTCGCCCTCGGCGCTATTGATCTTCACAACATTCGCGACATCGCAAGGCCCGAGACATCCACTGATCGAGAGATGCACATTTTTCAGGAGGCGACGTGCACGCCATTCCGCTTTCAGCCACTCCTGGGGCACGGCAGGTTTCCCTTTTTGCGTGTTGCCGCAACAGCAACCCAGACACACCGACACATGCGCGATCACTTGTCGTTTTGTCAGGATTTGGGCGTGTTGAGACATTGAAGAAGCAATGCTATTGATATCGCTATATCAATAATACTTCATTTCGTGCGGCTCGGTAATAGACGAGCTGAATTCAAAATGAAGGCAAGCTCCGAGATTACATGAATCGATACGGCGAGGAGCGGCGTTAGAAAACCGAACGCCGCGAGGGCAACACCGACAGCATCCACAGCCAAAGTGCCAAAGAAGTTTGCAAAGATGATTGCCCGGCAGCGCCGCGCTATTTTCAGCGCCTCTACAAAACGGAGGAGGTCATTTCCGAGCAGCAACGCATCGGCGCTCTCCTGAGCAATGTCCGTTCCGGATCCCATTGCGATTCCCACATTGGCCGCCACCAGGGCAGGCGCGTCATTAATTCCGTCCCCGACCATCGCCACGAACTCCCCTGATTGCCGGAGGCGCTGCACTTCCTCCTGCTTTTGAACAGGAAGAAGTTCCGAAATCACCCGATCGAGACCTACGACTCGGGTGGTCCGCTGGACGGAAGCCTCTGTATCCCCACTGAGGAGAATGGTTTTTAATCCGAGGCCCTTCATCTGCGCTACTGCTTCCACTGCTTCGGCCCGGAGCGAATCGGAGATACTGATGGTACCTATCCATTTGCGATCGAGCGCAACGAAGATATCAGCGGCCGGTCCCGTGCCATTGGCCGAGGGGACGTCGATTCGATTGTCGGACAGAAGCCGCCGGTTACCCACTAAGATTTGTTGACCACGGTGCAACACCGCAATTCCGCGACCGGGTGTGTAGTCGAACTTTTCCGGTATTTCGATGGGCACCTGGCGCTTGATGCTTTCGTCCAGAATGGCACGAGCGATAGTGTGTTCTGACCGGGACTCAGCGACCGCAGCACTAGACAAGACCTGCTCGGCATTGACTCCGGGAGCACAGCCAATGGCGGTGACTCTCGGCTTACCGCTTGTCAAGGTTCCTGTCTTATCAAGCACGACAGTAGTGACCTTCCAAAGCGCCTCCAGATAAAGGCCGCCTTTGATGATCAAACCGGATTTTGCAGCGCGGCCAATGCCGCCGAGAATGGCAAGGGGTGTTCCGGCAGCGATTCCGCACGCACCGGCTACGATAATCACGGAAATCGTGGATCTCACATTGCGTGTTAGCAAAAACGTCAAGGCAGCGCAAGCGAGAGCGAAGTACACAAGATATCCGGCCAGACGATCCGCCGTCTTCTGGATCGGTGCGCGCGCATGCTCCGCACATTCGACCGCCTCAACGATTCGACCGAACGCGGTGTCGTGTCCGACGGCTCGTGTCTCGATTTCTAAAGATCCTGACTGATTGACCGCCCCGGCATAGACGCTCGAGCCTACAAGCTTCTCGACAGGAAGGGGTTCGCCGGTAATCGCGGCTTCGTCGACGAACGAGGTGCCTGCAAGCACCACTCCGTCTATCGGAATCCGCGTTCCAGGTTTGACGACAACGATCGAGCCCGCCTTCAATTCGGACACGTCGACGGTTGCCTCCCCCCCGCCTACCCGCACCTCCACACTCTTTGGCAGAAGGTCGAGAAGCTCGCGAATCGCGCGCCGACCGCGGCCGACGGTGAACCCTTCGATCACCTCCGCAATGAGCACGAATAGGACAATCATCAAGGCGGTGAAGAATTCGCCGATGACCGACGCCGCTAGCAGTGCGATGGTCATCGACAGCTCCATGGTCATACGCCGTTCCCGCAGCGATTCGAACGCCTCTCGGTAAATCGGATAACCGCAGAGGATCACCGCCGCGAGAGTTACGTACCCGTAACCGGTAAACGGAAATAACCGGAGCAGGGCTACAAGGGCCGCAACGCCGATCCGGACCGCATCGGCCGTCGCCAGCCCTCCATGTTCGTGGGCGTGCTCCTCGTGTCCATGTTCTGCTTCGTGTCCTGTCGCAGTGACCGCTGCGTGGGTTTCGACGATACGGCTTACTGGAATGGAATCTGGCGAGGAAGTGTCGCGCTCAGGAACGGATCTACTCATGGAGGGGCTACCTTAACCGGCAGTATACCCCATACCCTATGTCGTACGTAAACTGCTGACTTAGCGGATGTAAGTTTTAATGGACTCGATGAGGTCGCTGGCGGCTCTCGCTTCGGGCGACCGTGGTGCTGCTTGAGGGTTCACCATGTGATAACGGACATGATCTTCAAGGACTTCGACCATAAGAGCATCCATCGCTCCCCGGCAGGCAGAAAGCGTGTGCATCACTTTCGAGCAGTCCACCTCCTGCTCCAACGCTCTCTCGACCGCCTCCAATTGACCTTTCAGACGGCGAACGCGAAGGATCAGCTTCTGCTTTTCCGAAATTATGTGGCTCATTGGACCGCCGCTTGTGCCTGACGGCAGCCCGGGCACCTACCGTATAGAACCAGTTCGTGCCCGGTAATCTCGAAGTGCCGGGAAACCAATCGGCGGAGACTTCCCTCGCACGGTTTGGTCTCGAACACTTTTCCGCTGCCCCGGCAATGAAAATGATGATGGTGCCCTTTTCCGGCTAGTTCATAACGCGGTCCGTCGCCCGGGAGATCCACAACCACAGCCTTACTATCCTCTACCAGAGACTTCACATTCCGATAAACGGTAGCAATCCCGAGCGTTGGTTTCAAACGGTGGGCAGCATCCAAAATCTCGTCAACAGATAACGGGCGCGCGGCCGTTTGAAGAACGTCCTCGATGATCTGCCGCTGTTTGGTATTGCGAATCACCATTGCTTATTGGTCGCACAGGAGCGAACCATTCTCAGGATAGCGGGGATGCCTACTTATACTCCATCCGCAATGTTAAACACTGCTAGCTGTCCCTCTCGCGTGAGCGCCGCTAAGAAGCGGCCGTCGGTAGACCAGGCAAGTTGGCTGATGGCCGAGTCGAACTGGACTCCGGCAACCGGTTTGCCCGGATCCTTGATTTTCCAGATACAAACCCGGCCGTCCCTAGCTCCTGACGCTAGTAGCGCCCCTTTGTGCTGAAAACAAAGAGCGCTCACCGGCTCGACATGCCCTTGCAATTCAATGGGCCTTGTGCCGGCAGGACCTTTTCCGCTGCAATTCCAGACCGTCACAGCAGGCCCGCCTCCAGTCGCGAGCAAACGGCTGTCCGTGTCCCAGGACAACTCTCGCACTTTGAACGGATAGCCGCTCATCTCGAGGTCGCGCCCCGATTTCCGATACCAGAAATGAACAGTGGCGTCTTGATTCCCGGTCGCGATGAAATCCCCATCGGGACTCCACTTGACCCGGAGAATGGAACCTTTCCATGCGAATTCCTTCACCGGCTTCGTCGATCCGACCTGATAAATCGACAGTTTGCCATAACAGGCCACCGCAAAAAAGACGCTGTCGGGCTGCCAATCAATGTCGGCGATGGTGCTCGGCTGATCGGGATATTGCTCCAGACGGTTGCCCTTGCCGCTCCAAATAGCAAGCTTTCGGCCGGCGGTGATCGCCAGATGTTCCTCCCGGGGAGAATACGCCACGCATTCGACCCACTGCGCTTCGGTCGGAATTTCTTCGACACAAAGGCCTGTGTTCGGGTCCCATATCCTCGCTTGGCCGTCTTGGCCTCCGGTTGCGAGCCGCTGTCCATTGGCGCTCCACGCCAAAGCGTTGAGACCGTTCCGATGCGCCGACCAGCGCGCGAGGACCTGGCCATTGCCGTCAAATACCGTTACCGTTCCGTCAGAAGTCCCCACAACCAAAGTGCGGGCCTTCGGAGCCCATTTGAGAGCGACTCCATAGTCATCGAGCTCATGGCGCCAAGCCGTCTTCAGCCCTGGGGCGCTCGGGACGGTCAGGCTAGGCATGCTAAGAAGTCTTCCTGCAGCTTCTGGCGGTCCAAGTTACGGCCGATGAAGATCATCGAATTGTGTCGGGGCTCGTTGCCCCAGGGACGATCCGGCCGCCCATCGAATAACATGTGAACGCCCTGAAACACGAACCGGCTATCCTCTCCTTTGATGCTCAGCACGCCTTTCATACGAAAGATATCTGTACCTTTCGTGCCTAGCAGCTCACCTAGCCACCTGTTCAGCTTCTTGACTTCGAGATCGCCGCGCGTGGTGATGCCGACAGAGGCAACCGCCTCATCGTGTTCATGGTCCGGCTTGTAAATCTTGGAAGCGATCGGCGGTACGGACTGGTCGTTGTGCCGGACGGCAGCGTTGAACTCATCTGGATGATGTTCCGTGAAAAGCGCATAAGTTCCGGACTGCGCGATAAGAATCGGGAAGCGGGAGGTCGCACCATTCAAAGTGAGCTGGAAAAGCTGGTGTCCCGGCTGCAGAGGCTCTTCTGAGACAAGAACCTGCTCCGGCCCGGAGAATTCGATAACCGCGTGCATCTGTGCGTCTTCGAGTGCTGTGTGAGCTGGAGAGGCGGCAGGAAGCAGCACGACGTTCATCGAGGGGTCGGGACCCGAGTGAACTTCAAATTCATATTGGCCAGGCGGAAGCTGATAAACTCCGCCCCATTCGAACGGATACTCCGGTTCGAGAAACATAGGATCGATCTCGAGTGCCCGGTCGAGATTAAAGCCGCCGACATTCAGAATTTTGCTTAAGTCCAATTCGGCGTTTCGTGTGCGGTAGATTCGTGCGGCTGGATTCATCGAGTGAATTCGCGCCTCCAGTTGATCCAGGTCGTTCAGAGCGACAAGGTCGGTTTTGTTCAGGAGGATAACGTCGGCAAAGGCAATTTGTTCCTGAGCCTCATCCGATTCATCGATATGCTGCCAGATGTGCCTTGCATCGACTAAAGTCACGATCCCATCGAGCGCCATCTGCTCTTTCATCTCATCGTCGACAAAGAATGTTTGGGCGACAGGTGCTGGATCGGCCAGGCCTGTGGTTTCGATCAGGATGTAATCAAAGCGGTCCTTACGGCGCATCAGATTGCCTAGAATTCGAATCAGGTCTCCACGAACGGTGCAGCAAATGCAGCCGTTGTTCATCTCGAAAATTTCTTCTTCGGCATTGAGTACGAGCTCGTTATCCACACCGACTTCTCCGAACTCATTCTCAATGACCGCGATGCGCTTCCCATGCTGTTCCGTGAGAATGCGATTCAATAGAGTAGTTTTTCCGGCGCCCAGGAATCCGGTTAGGACCGTAACTGGCACTCGGTGATTATCTGTCATTTCGTTGCCCTCCTCTGATGTAAATCTTGGCGGCCATCGCGCCCCAGTTCCGTGATTTCGGAGTTCGTGATAGCTGCCATTTCCTTCTGAAATTTAAATTTCTCGATACTGTTCGCCCGAAGAACAGAGATGACCGTGTGAATAGGCGAGCAGCCCGGCTCGCTGCATCGAAGTTCGCTGACGAGAACAACGACTTCCTCAAGACAAAGCGAGGGCTTCTCGAACCTGCGCGCGCAGGCGTTCGCTCTGCTTTGGATCCCGCGTTTGTGAAGTTAATGATTCAAACATTCCAGTTCTTCTTTCCTGTTGCGAACACAATTAATGCCTCATCGACACACGCGAAGCACCCGGATTTCTCCCGTTGCGTTCGCCACGGCGAGCCGTTTCCCGTTAGGAGACCAGGAGAGGGCTTCGATAGAGCCGCCGGTCCGTGACAACAGCTTGAGACTGTTATCCATGCCGGGCTTGCACAAAAGTACAGTTCCGTCAGGGCAACCTGTCGCAAACACCTTTCCCCGTGGTCGATAAGCGCCACAATGAGCCGGAGCGGGCACGCAACTCTGAAGCTGAACTTCGAAGGCAGCCATCCGCCCGGTTAACGAGAGGACATGTACGAACTTGTCCGTGCCCACGACTAGCGTGCGGCCGTTAGCGTTCCAAAACAAGCATGTGACGGGACCGCTAGAGACTACGACGGAGTAGAGCCGTTTACCATCTGGCCTCGCAAATAGCAGCGAGCCATCCTCGTGTCCGATCGCCAAAACGGGAGAAGCATGCGACCAGGCAGCGACACACGGGCGCGTGGTCAGGTTGATCTCTGAGATGGGGGACGTCTGTAGACATTCGTGAATTAGTGCGCGAGTTCCCCGGAATACTGCCAAATAACAGCTTCCATTGTCATCGGCGCTCCACACCGGGCTTGAGGTGAAGTTTTCGCCGCGAACCGTCCAGTGAGCGCCATTCGCGTCGACACTACCGCACCATAGGCGTGATCCATCCTGCAACACGGCGCAGAAAAACGTGGCGGTCGCATTCAATGATATGTCCCGCACCCGGCCTGGCGTGCAGACGTCGGAAAGGTGGGACCCAAGACGCCCGCTTAGAAGACGGCCTTCCATCGTCAGAGCCATCGCATGCCCGTCTTGAGAGCAACAGAGGCGTTCAAGATGCGAACAAGGCTTTGTCGTTTGTTGTCCCTGAGTTATCGCTATCGAGGAGAGCAAGCCACTGGCGCTCAGGCCCCACAACGTGGCGCCATCGCTTGACCACGCTAGCGCAGGGGAAGCACTCACGGGTTAATGATACTGTAGAATCAATAAGGAGGCAAAACAATTTTTCTAGAGAAAACTACTTCGGACCATTTGAATGAAGGCTGGTTGCATCGCAGACGGTCGATTTCGGGGTTTATTCGGCCATTAGGTCAAGCTCATGAAAAGCGACACTCAGGGCCAGCAGACTAGAAGGACGCTAGCCTTGCCGGCACACTGAGCGTCCGAGATATCGAAGCACCCTTACTAGAAGTGAAAACCGACCGTACCCGTGACGGTGCGGGGCGTAACGTAATGCGTACCGCTAAAAGTGGAAAGGAAGTTGTAAAGCGCGTAATTATTGGCGAGATTGATAACTTCCACACGGGCGCTCCACTTGTATTTTTCGGTGTGAAAGAGATTGTCATCTCCCACTGCGATATCGAAGAGATTCCGGCGCGCGATGCGGGGCGGGTTGTGGTCGTCGTTTTCCGTGCCGGCTGCTGGAATCCTGACCAGGTTAGAACCATACGTGGAAGCCGGGCAGAAGCCGGTCGGACTTATCGGCATGGTCGGCGTCGCGTGGACACTCCCGCAAAAGAGCCCGGCCTGAAACTGCTGATCGGGAGTTATCCCGGAGACATCCACAATACTGTCGGTTCCATTGGGTCCGTTGTTGCAGTTACCTCCCGCGCACGGGACTGGACCCGCTACAAGGCCGCTATCGAAGCGCCAGTTGAAGCTGAGCCAAGGCCCGTTCTTGCGAGGCTGGTATTGCAGGTGGGTCGTCTGATTGAAAGATTCATCATGATCGATACGAAAAACGCCGTTGCCGCCTTGTCCGGCGGGCGTCACGCCAAGTCCGCTGACCTGTGGCTGAAAAAAGCGCGCCGCCACGGAGGACATCACTACGAATGCGGTCAAGCCATGAAAGTTCGGCATGCTTCCGCGAATTGCAAACCCGGGGATTTTCGAGTTATTCCACTCAATCGGGTAGGTTATGGGAGTATTGCCAAACACGCTGAAGTCATAGGCTCTGTGAGTGTATTTCCAGATGTATTCGGCATCCAGCACGAAAAACCTCCCGAAAGCCTGCGAAAGACCGGCGTGGAATTCATTCCGCAAACCGGGGCTCAGCGGAGTCGTGAGGCAGGGATAGCCCTGAACGGCGGATTGCAGGGAGTTGATTACAGGATCGTTACACCCCGTGCTGGCAAGAACAAGATTCTCATTGAACGGCGTTTCAAGCGTACGAGCATACGAAATGCGCAGAACGGTGTTGCTCGGTTTGATATTGTATGCAATTCCGAGGCGAGGCTCTGCCTGGGTAGTCTTCACAATGCCGTTGTAAATATCGCCGCGAATTCCTAGATTGAAGGTCCAATTCTTGAGATTAATTGTGTCCTCGACATACAGCGCCACTTGCCTGATGTCGGCATGACCATGATAGGTGTACGGGGCGACGCCGGGGCCGGGCCGGGTCAAGTCGACCGTGGCGAGAAGTGGGTCGTAACCGGGGTTTGGCGTGAGCGATCCCGTGCATTGCCCTGGATTTATCACAGTGGGGTTCGTGTCAGCACTTCCATCCGCATTGAAACATGCCGGATTCAGAGTCGGATCCACGACTCCGAATGAGTCCGCTTCGGTCAGAATTGTGTCCTCATACATCGCTCCCACTTTCAAATTGTGAATGCCGTTCACGTACGACAAATCTCCGCGCAGGCCCAGATTCGTGAGCCTCCGGTTCTGGCCAATCGTCGTGCTCTGAAGATCGGGTTGCAGGTCGGAAAACGGATTACCGCTGGGATAGTAATTGAACTGGTCTTGCCGGGCAAATCCGCCAAAGGTGAACACGGTGTGCGGATTGATCAGCCGGGTCCAGGTTGGTGCGATGTTGAACGTGCGGATCTTCGAGCGCTGATCCGTGGGGCCCACGGGTACGCCGTTAGGACCAAGTCCGCCGTTGTCGACGACGAGCCCGGACCAAGCCGTCGCATCTTGGGCATCGTACGAATTGGGCGTCTGGAACCACGACCGCGTGAACTGAAAGTTCAGGTTGAAGGTATCTGCGTCCGACGGCTTGAAATCGACGCGATCGAAAATATTTTCCTGATTCCCATGATCGTGAAAAACCTGAAATTCCGGGGGATCGAGAAAACGGCCTGTATTCATTCCGTTCAAGGCAATGAAATTGCCCCACTTTTCTCCCCCATAAGAAAGATCAGCCGCTCCGCCCGCAGTGCCAAACGTTCCGTACGACGCTGTCACGTCTCCGTGCGGCTCTTTAACCCCGAGGCCGGAGCGCGTATTCACCACGATTACCAGGCTGGTTTTGTCGCCGTACTCGGCCGGAGGCGCGCCTTCGATCACCTCCATCGACTGCACTGCATCAACCGGAAGCTGGTTTGAGAAAACCTTGCTTTGCTGGTCGGTTATCGGCTGACCGTCAATAGAAAACGAGTTTGACGCGTGATCGCCCAGTCCGTGGAACAGTCCGTTCGAGTCGGCAGCAACTCCTGGCGAAGCCAGCGTGACCAGCGAACTGAGCGAAGAAGATTGGCTTTCGAGAGGAAGCTTCTGGAACAGCGCTCGATCCACGTCCGTGTGTGTAGTGGGTTCTGTTTCGACCAGGTCCCCGCCGGCCTCCACATTGACTGTAGTTGTCGAGGAGCCGATCTTTAGACCGACCTTCAACTGGAGCGGTACCGGCGAACGGACGTCAACATCCTGCGCACTCGTCTGAAATCCGGATGCTGTAGCGGTCAGGTGGTAGTTGTTATAGGGGATATCGGTGAGCTGGAAATTGCCTTGCTTATCCGTTGTGGCAGTTCGATCGTAACCTGTCACCGGATTTTGAATGCCTATGTTCGCGCCTGCTACTGCTGCCCCTGAAGGGTCCAGAACGGAACCGCGGACAGTTCCTGAACTGCTGACCGATTGACCATAGCTGAGAATGCCGCAACTGAACAACAGGACAACCCATGCACCAACGACTGAGACTCGCTGCGTCATTCCTCAAATTTGCGGTCGGTTCGGCGAAAACGCTGATAAGAATCTGACCGGTGACCTAGATTTCCCACTGAGCGGGCACATTCTTCCAGTGGGCGGTCGTCGGTTACCAGTGGAGTACATCGCGCACGGTTTGGGCTTGACGTTTGCTCACAATGAACTCGTCGCCGTTATTAAGTGTGATCAGCCAACGCTGGCTGGTAATCATGCTCATTTTCCGAATCTGCTCAATGTTCACCAGAGCGTTCCGATGGATTCTTCGGAAGACGCTGTTCTGTAAGCGCTCCTCGATTGATTTCAGATTCTGGGTAGCCTTGTAACGTCGGTTCGAGGTGATGATCCAGACCGTGTCTCCTTCGGCCAGGAAAGCGAGCACCTCATCAGGGCTAAGCAGAAAAAATTCTTCCCCGAGTCTACCGACCAACTTGCGGGCGTTGCGTGTGGCGATCCTTCCCGTAGAAACGATTTCCTGCAGGTGAGCTAAGTTCTCGGCCACCTGCAAAGGACTGGCTGCAATTCTTTTTGCGCGTTCTAGCGTCTGCACGAGCCTCTGCTGGCTAATTGGCTTGAGGAGATAATCCACGGCTCCTGCTTCAAACGCTCGGATGGCATGCTGATCGTAGGCGGTCACCATAATGATGGACGGCATGTGTCCAGCATTCAAGCGTTCCAACAGTTCGAAACCGCTCATAACGGGCATTTCTATGTCGAGGAAGACCACGTCTGGCTTAGTGGAGGAAATCTTTATAAGTGCAATTTCGCCATTCTCCGCCTCGCCGACTAACTCCACCGAATCCAGAGCCGCTAAGTCTTCGCGAAGCACCTTGCGAGCAACTGGTTCGTCGTCGACGATGAGGGCGCGCATGTAGAACTAAGCAACGATTACATCGCCCCATAGTAGACGTGTATTAATAATCGATGTACGGACTACGCTAGGTCTCAAGCGGCTTATTTCATCTGATGAGCGGATGGCGTCGCTCCTTCTATTTCGATACGAGTTCTGCGGGCATCGTCACCGGTTGGAACGAGACTTCCTAACGTCTCGATCTCGACTGACACGCTGCCGCAGCGAGATGTAGTACTAGCGCAGTTCGCTACTTATCGAAAATCAAACGAAGCGCAAACTGGGTCCGGCGCCCTCCAACCTGTCGAATCGGCCGACTACTTCACTGAAGGGCTGTCATCCGCTTTCACATCACCCAGAGTGTATTGAATGCCGGCCCGAATGTGCTCCAGCATGGGCGTGATGGCATACACGCGGGCATCGTGGCCGTGTCCTTCATAGAACACGCGGCCCCGCCCTTCGCGGCGGATGAAGCTCAATGCGTAGTCCCCATCTGTTCGAGGATCGGCTTCTTTCGCCTTGTCCGCAGGGCTCATTTTGGCGTAGTCAATGCTCGTCAGCACATGCACGTTCCGGCGTGAGAACGATTCCTGTGCGAACGTATATGTCTCATCGTGAATCTCGAACTCCTCGCCGTGAAACATCGCAGTCAGAGGGCTGTTCGGATCGTCGATCTTGACATAAATAAGCTGCGGATCGGGCCAGTGAAACTTGAAGTAACCACCGATCAAAGCGTTGTAAGCCGGCCACTGCAGCACGGGTTTCGATTCAGTTACGCGCGCCGGCCGAGGCAGCAACGAGTTGAAGTGCGCCAAAAAATCGGTCCGGCTGACCTTGCCGGTTTGGCTTGTATCTAACTTCTCGAACCAATCGTCTGCCACCGCGGTCCATTCCTGTTGGCTGAGTGTTCCGTCATGGTCCTTATCGCCCGCATCAATAAGCCGGGCCGCCAGAGTGCGGGCCGCGACACTAGATCCGGTACTGCCGCTGGTTGCGGCCGCCTCAGCCGCCAGACAGTCGGTATGATACGCATCGGTGGCAGCATGAAGCCCGGCAATACCTTTCCCGCTTCTGACGAAATTCAGGAACGCCGAGCGGCGCGCGGCGGTGACGGCGGCATCTTTATCGTCGAGGAAACAGCCAGTCGTGCTATCCAGGAAAATCGCGTCGTACTGCTTCAGGTTATTCGCGTTGATATCGGCTGCGTCATAGGTAACGGTGGTGGTCCATAAGCCGCCCTGATTGCCTAAAGCTTCCACCGTCTTGGCAGCGAGCGGGATGGAGGCATGCACGAAGCCTCCGGCTCCCGTATGTGCAAGAACCAGTACTTTGCGTGGACGCAGTGGTTTCACACCGGGGGTGCTGGGCAACGCGGCCGTCATGGCGTCAACCTGAGCTTGCGGTAGGGCAATGGGAGTCGAGTTCCCGGCGATGTTGAATGTGTTTGCCTGGCCCGGCCTGGCCGCGGGCGGCGCGGGCAGCAACTTGCTCAATCCGCCTGCAAGCTCATCGCCTGTTAATCCCGAGCCGTTGTTGCCGCCCCAAGCCGTAAACCAGGCTTGGAAGCCCGATTCCATCTGGCTGCGCGTTAAGGCGCCATCGCCGCTCGCATCCAGAGCGGTAAACAAAGCTTGGGCAGTTCGCCCACTGCCGGCCTGCGCCCATAACGTCGCGATACTACTCGTCAGCACCACGGCCGCGCCAGCCCAGATACATTTCGTTCCAATCGATCCGATTCGTCCCATTCAGTCCACCGAAAACAAAGTGTATCGCGCATGTAAGCTTTGCTCGGCGACTGCTATGGTCGATGGGAGATGAAGTTGCGGTAACTGGCTTGCTATGTGCGTTTCTGATGCTGATGGGCATGAGCTTTTCGCAACGAGTCCAGGCCGCTTCCGACACGATACCCATTTTGTGCATGCGGCATTGATCCAGCAGTTGCGAGAGCAGCCGTTAAAGCTGCACCCGACCACGGTCTGAAGCGCTTGCCGGGCAGCAACTTATCTTTTAGGCCTTTTACCGAAGCGCAGATTCAAGATCCGTTCGGTCCGGCAGATTGGTTTCCAGCCGCTCATCCCGCCATGCCGGACATGGTTGCGCATGGCCGTAACCCGGTCATCTGCGCCTGCGCTCTGGTGCCATTATCCGACTGTCACAAGCCCCTGTCTATCGTCGGCTCTACGACGGGAACCAGCACACTGCCTGAGCGGAAAAATGGGCCGCTCATTGCCCAAACTAGCTCACCTGTCGATATCTATTGGCATGCAACCAGAACGTATGGGATAGTACGTCCAATCAGATATGGTTGAGCTGATGTTTGGAAACGAGCGCATTCCGGATGCCGCTCGGAAAAGAGCGAGGCCTGTTTTCGCCCTTCGTTCACATATTCCGGGCCGTGACCGCTGGCAGATTCCGGCGCTCATTCAGGAATCGCGTCTTGGGCTGGCCCTTGAAACAATTCTGGCAAGCGAGCCGGGCATCCTCAGGATCTCGGCAAACCGCCTCACCGGACGAGTTCTGGTGCAATACGATCCAGAGGAATTAGAGGATTCAGTTGAGAACCTTCTCAGAAAGGCTCTCGATTTCGGACCCATGTTGCCATTGGAACAGGATTTGCTCTTTGCGAATCGGGCGTCGCGCGATGCTCACCCATTCTCAGGGGTGCGGTTGCTTCTCGGTGCGGAGTTAGGCTGTATGCTGTTTAAGGTTCTGTTCTTGAGCGCCTGGTGCCCCGCAGCAAGCGTGGCAAGCACTCTCGCCTTCGTGCTCCTCGCGGGATTGAAGACGGGTACTCGAACCCGAAGAGTAGCCCCAACGTTGGCCATTACCAGCGGGGTCGTACTGGATGAGGCGCGTGGAATTGACGATGACGAGGATCGTGCTGAGATTATGCAAGACGGCCGCGATGATCGGGTTGATTGACCCTGCCGCCGCTAAATATAGACCGATCGAATTGGTACCAAGAGCCAAGCCATAGTTCTGGCGAACCACGGTCATAGTTTGCCGGCTAATGTTCACCACAGAAGTAATTTTTCGCAGGTCATCTGCGGCCAGAGCGACATCCGCGGTTTCCAGTGCGACGTCGGAACCACCGGTTCCCATGGCAATGCCGACATCAGCGAGAGCAAGCGCGGGAGCATCGTTAATCCCGTCGCCCACCATGGCCACTTTATGCCCATGGTCACGCAGTGTTTGGATAGTCTCGAATTTGTCTTGCGGCAACAGCCTCGAGCGCCATCGCTCCAGCCCGACCTCGCCGGCAACGCGCCGGGCAACCGGCTCAGCGTCCCCAGTCAACATGAATAGCCGATGAATTCCGGCCGCCCGTAGCTGAGTAATAGACTCTCGTGCCTCTGCGCGAACAGGCGCCGAAACCGTAATCAAGCCGGCCAGTTCGCGTTGAAAGGCAACGTACATGGTGGTTTCTGCGTTCTCGACGTGCTCCTGATACTGACTTGCCGCAGCCTCTGATACGGCAACTCCATATTCTTCGAGCAGGCGTTCGTTCCCGACCAAGACCTCGCCTTGCTCGCCCCAACCTCGCACGCCGCGGCCGGCGAGGATCTCGAAGTCATCGCCTTCCTCTTGCGGGATTACATCCTGTTCTGTCGCGCGCTTTGTGATGGCGAGCGCCAGTGGATGTTGCGAATGCCGTTCCACCCGAGCCGCCATCTGAAGCACTTGGCCGGCGGTGTGCCGACCGTTAAGGGACAGCACACGCGTGACGGCGGGCTGCCCATCGGTCAGAGTACCGGTCTTATCAAAGCAGATGGTGTCC
>DATAYL010000305.1:0-3475 GCA_036272575.1 Bryobacteraceae bacterium
TCAACATGTAAGAATTGCGAACTGGAATCATGTTGTCGAAAACGCCGTTGACGACAAGGCATGGCTGAGTTACTTCGCCGAGCGCGGCGAAGCGCGCGCCACTGAACTGTTCCCAGGCACGAAACGCCTTGATCTGAGCCAAGGCAACGTTTTGGCCGGATAAGGGTTCACGATCATTCTTGCGTTCTGCAAGCCTCGCTACGAAGGCGTTGCCTGCCGAGAGGCTCGATTCGCTGGGCGCGAAGAAGAGTTTCACCAGCTTCTGGTATCCATCGAGATTCGGATCCTCAAGAATTTCTTTCAGTTCTGGCTTGTCCAAATGCATCATGTCTTCGCCGCCCTCCGGCGCCGTAGCCACAAGAAGCATTTTGCGGACGAGCGATGGACGCTCCAGCGGCATCTGCTGTGCGACCCTTCCACCGAGAGAGTATCCGAGGATGTCCACTCGTTCGAGGCCAAGCGCGTCGACGAATGCGAGCGCGTGCGCTGCCATCCCGGACATGTTCTCGGAGACCTCTCCCGTCGAGCGGCCCAGACCGGCGTTCTCAAACAGAATCACCTCACGTCCAGAAGCTAGGGGATCGGTCACTGCGGGGTCCCAATTGTCCAGGGTTCCGGTAAAGTGCTGAAGACATAGGAGGGGTAGCCCTGCTCCGCTTCCGAAGCGACGATGGGCATACTTCTCGAGCCTGGTCTTAATGAATTGTGTCGGTGCGGTAATGTTGCTTGCGTTAGTCATTGCAATAATCTCCTTCCATTGAGTACTGCCTTGAGCGGTTCCGCTGTGATCGAAGCCCACGGCGCTGCGCGTCGTGGACACCATGTTGATTTACTCGGGCCTGAAGGACCTCCTTCAGGCCGCTGGCAGAGCCCTCCATGTCGTCGAATCCCGGCCGGCGTGCTTATCAGAACATCGTGTTGGCGTTGTTTGGAGGCGGCCGGCACGGGCTGCAGCACATCCCAGTGCTCGACGATCTTGCCATCTGCATCGAAACGGAAGATGTCGACACCAGCGGTTTCCTGACCTCCCCAGTCCAAGTACCGCACGTGTATGAACGCCAGGTCGCCATCGATGGCGATGCGTTTCACCTCGCAGGGAATGCGGCCGGCCTGCTTGATGTAGCCCATGATGCCGTCGAGCCCATTCGGAAAAAGCGGATTGTGCTGGATATATGGCCCAGACACGAGACCCGGAAGCAGATCAGCTTGGCCCTGGTTGAAGATTTGATCGAAGATAACGTCCAGCGCCTGTCGGATGTGATTTCTTGTCATAAGTCAGCCTTTGAAGTTTCGCCTTGGTCTTTGGATAGAAGAACGTTTGCTCCAGCGCACTACTGCCAACCAGATCTGACGGTCCGAGAATAAGCATCTTTATCGCCGAGTCTCTCCATCAAGCTGTGAACTGCCTCAAGTGATAATCCACGTGAATCTGCAAAAGCTTGCCCCACTCCGTTAGCGTCATCTTGCCGAACATTGGGTGAGGCTTCCAGGCATCTGCAGTTCTTGCATTCCAATCGGCCTCCAGAATGCTCAACAGTTGTGACTTCTCGTATGCGAACTCAAATCTTTGCGAATGTGGAATTTTGAAGCCTGTGGGAAGGCGCAAGCCGACGGGCTGCTCCGGATACCAATCAACGAGAATCCATTTGAAGAGCGTTCGGGAAATCAGATAACTCTCGTCGGGAAGATCGTAGAAGCCCCGCGAGCCTCCACACGCCAGACTGAGATGGTGAAGCATCTGGTCAACCTCCATGGTTCCCCACTGACGCGGCGAGTCGGGCGTCACACTCTCGACACGCCGCCGGTACTCTTGCCGCTTCTCCTCCGTGAAAAAGAGATCTCCATCAATCTGTTTCACCCGGAATGCTCGAGGGACGTAGCGGACGATCGCGAGTCCGGTGATCCAGAAGTCGCTAGTAATGGCGCCGCGAAACACATTCATGGGGGAGCGATTATTCGGAAAATGGAGCGTTTGCGAGAAGGTCGACGAAACTCGGAGCCGTGAACCCGTCGACGTACCGGGTACCGAAATCCCGAAGGAAGTTGTCAAAGCTGGTCGCCGGCTTTCGACGAACCACGTTGCAAAGAGACGCTTGGAATTGGTTCTTTAGCGCCAGCCGTGGGAACTCAGTCAGGACCGCGCGTAGTTTGTCCTGTGGAATTCGATCAAGACCAGCGCCGATGACGTCCACCGCGATTCCCGAATGGGTCATTACAACCTCAGGCTCTTTGTGGAGAGCGATGGAACGTGTGGTGTGAAGTGCGATGGCATCCCACACAACTTGCGTCTGCTGCATCGGGATTCCGCGATCCTTCAGAAACGCGCGCGCCGCATCGGCGCCATCTACCTCGAAGCGGTTCTCCGCTGTGTAGCGGCCGGCCAAACCCAGATCGTGCAGGACGGTTGATACCGCCAAAAGCTCAGGGTCCGGTGCCAGTTCGGCGTCTTCCGAAAGCAAAACGCCAAATAGCCAGGAGCGCATCGAATGGTTGAAAAGGTATGGCTCCAACGAGGTCCGTGCTAACTCCACCGCGTCGCGAACCAGAGCCGTGTCGCTTACTTTGATCCCCGCTAAAACCATGTTTCCCCTTAGTACTCAAACCACTGGCTGAGCGCTTGCACCTTTTCGGTCGTGTAGGGCGGGAACAAATGCTCAATGGCTACCTCGGGCGGCGAAATCAGGACCGATTTCGCATGCGTGAGAGCGTCAAATCCATCCTTGCGGTAGTAGTGACCGATGCCGGAGTATCCAACTCCTCCGAAAGGCATGGTCTCGACAAAGAGATGAACGTTCACCTGATTGATCGCGCCGCCGCCGAAGGACAAGCTCGCGAGGAAATGTTCGATCGCCTTCTGGTCACGGCTGAATAGGAAGCCGGAAAGAGGCTTTGGATGTTTCTTCACCTCACGAATGGCCGCCTCGATATCCTTATAGGTGAGGATTGGGAGAAGCGGCCCAAAGATCTCATCCTCCATGATGAGGTCATCCCAAGTGACGGGATAAATGATCGTGGGATCGATGTAGCGCGCTTCGGGGTCGGACGCACCACCTGCGACGACCTTCCCTTGATCGATGAGGCCTGCGAGTCGCTCGACAGCATTTGGGCTGATGATACGTGAGTAGTCGGAATTGTTCTTCGGATCGGTTCCGTACAAGTCGACCACGGCTTTCTTGCACTCTGCAACGAACTCCTCGGCAACTGATTCGTGCACATAGGCGTACCCCGGTGAGGTACACCACTGGCCGCCCCAGGCCAACGCGCCCCAGACAATTTTCTTGGCTGCATCCGGGAGATTGGCTGTCGCATCAACGAACGCCGGATTCTGTCCGCCGAGTTCGAGAAGGACCGGGGTCAAGTTCTTTGCAGCCGCTTGCATGACGATCTTGCCCACCTTGACGCTCCCGGTGAAGAAGATGAAGTCAAACGGCAGCTTGAGAAGTTCTGTCACTTCTTCTTTGCTTCCCGAGACGGC
>DATAYL010000306.1:0-1979 GCA_036272575.1 Bryobacteraceae bacterium
AAAGTTGCTTACGCTTGAGTATTCGCTCCCGATGCAGGCTGACGAAAGATTGAAGGTCTTCGTATCTAGATCCTTCACTCCAGCCGAAAGCAGTGCGCGACTGGATTGTGGAACTGAGACGATTACTCCCGAGAAGTCGGCCTGCATCCGCCGACGAAGGCGCCGAACTGAGGCTGGGCGCGTTTTGCTCCTACTACTGAACGGCGATCGCGCCTGCACAAATCAACCCGAAATGCGTTTCACGGTGGAGTGACTTGACTGTCGATCACATGATCGGCTTTCGGTGCGGTTGCACTGGTTCAGTCCGAGCGGCACCGTGCGCTCTGAAGCAGTCGGTGCCAGTCCGGTTCGGTCAATTGCCCTTGACTTCGCAGGTGAAGTTCGCATCATCGTTGGTACTGCCGGTGCCTTTATAAACAGCTTGTTGCGGGTATGGGCAAAGAGGGCGAGTCGTGTCGATCACGCCACTTCTGATTGAACTGATTGGGGCCGGTGCCTCCTCCGAGCGGACCCGGCCATCAGGTGCGTCGCTATGACAACAACTAAAGGGAAGGCAAGCTCGTGTCGGCAAAGACATCGACGACACGAGGCGCCCCGTCTGGCTGGAAGCCACCGAATCCTTCTATAAGAAGCTGAACCGGATTGCAAAGGAATGTGAGCTGTCGCGCTACGATGCCCTCAGCAGGGGGCTCGATGCCCTGGTCCGGGAACTACAGGTGCGAAACTCTGCCCTGAACAGAATATCAAGGCTCCGGGCCAGTCGGAAGTGTTCCGCAGGACCATGGGACAAGTCTCGCGGAGTTAACGAACGCGGCCTTAGACGCGAACGTGTCTCCGCAACGAGATCTCGATTTGCACTTGGGCGACGTTTATTAACGCCCGCGAATATGAAATCCATGAGACTTCATTTGCGGCCAGTGAGCAGCTCGCTGCTTGCGTCTGCGCTCGATTTAGTTCTTTCTGCACCTTTTAACCATGCCCGAAGATTGAATGCGTTTACGCAAATGCAAAACACATTTGCAAAGATGAGGCCATACTGCGCCGTATGCAAACCGATCACACAGACGATGAGACTGTTGGCCCCTGAAACAACAAGACCGGTCCACATCTTTCTTCCGACCAGGATTGTCGCAACGACCGTGAGAAAACAAGATAGATAATCCAACCGGAACATCGCCACACCACACTGCTGATCTTTATTGCTGCCGCAGAATGAAGCGCAATTTGCGTGCCAAAGACACGGCGTTTCAGTTACGAGAAGAGTAAGCGACAGACAATCAGAACTGAAATGATGTCTCTGTTTGCTATGCGCATTGGCCTTGTGAAAAGACCGGTGGCCGTGTCGCCGCGAACGCGATCGGCGCTCAACTCGCGATGGGCTCTCAACTGACCACGCGGACCATCATCCTCGTTTTGGAAATGTCGTGGGACGGTTTCCGATCCGTTTCATAGTTGCCGCATATCTTGGTGATTGACGTGGTTCCACGAAGGTGATCTATGCGGCTTCGGTGCGGTATTCGAATACAGCAGCGTCTTCTCGCCGGATTGCAGAGGCATCCGCCCTCTCCTGACAAGAGATGCACAGCTCAGCCCACGGTATTGCTTTCAAACGCTTCGGGGCGATTTCCTCTTCGCACTCCAGACAGGTGCCATACCATCCGTCATCGATGCGGCCAATTGCCGAACGAAGCCGCCGAACGAGCGTGGATTCACGGTCGAGTATCTGCATAGCTATATCTCTCTCGACCGCTTGCTGGGTCATATCAACCGGGTCGGCGACCTGTTGTATACAAATCGAGTCGCCCGCCACGCGTCTGGAGCCCGCTTTTTTGACGTGCAGAACTTAAGCTAATGCCTTCGCTTGACGCAGCATTTCGACCAGGACCTCCCGGGTCTCCTCCGGAGTTCGAACCTCGTGCTGGAAGTTGATGCGAGTGCCCTTCATCCCCTCCGCCGTCCTCAGTCGTAGGTAGAACCCC
>DATAYL010000307.1:0-14586 GCA_036272575.1 Bryobacteraceae bacterium
CTCCCATATTCCAAGCCAGGGGAAGTCCGCTGAGTTCCATCGGTAACCGAATTCAATTCCAGAGAAGGGGTCCAAGGCTGTGAAAGAGGCTTTTTCGCCAGCCAGCAGGTGGGTTGTAAATTTGGAAGACGATTTCTCTTGGGTATAAGTACTGAGATCGGCAAAGCCACCATTTTCAAGCGGGGCTTGAGGCCATGAGAAATCGGTCGCGGGCTGCAGGCTCGATGCTCCGAAGGGATTTTCGAAGGTGCGGGATTTCAGAGGCTGGAGGGTGAAGCGAGTCTTGCCGTTCTGCAAAAAGGGCGGCCCGAGCGTGACGTGTTGGGTCCAGGCAATCGGCCGGTCAAATGCGCCGACATTTTCCACAGTTTCGGCAATGTGTACGGTTGTTCCCTGAGCTAATAACGTGATGGCCCGCGTGAACTGCAATCCGGCAAGGGGCAGATCGGCAGTGGCGCGAAGAACTCCGGCCGTCGTTTCAATTCCGTACCGGACAACTGAAGCTTCGCCGTGAACGGACAAACCGGCGGCGGCTTCCCCGGCAGACGGCGGCCCGAAGAGATCCAGGCAGAGGTTGTGTCCCATGATCCCGGCGAGCAATTTACTCTCCGAATTTCGGCCATATTCGGGATGCGCGCCTTCACTGTAAGTGGAGGGCTCAATCGAAGGCCATGGGGGAATCCAGAGGGGATTGGCGCCGGTTTTCTTATGAAGCATTTCGGCGATGTGACCGCCTTCGGCCACGACCGTCACTCTAATTTCGCCGTTCTCGATTTGCGCCGCTTCGCGTCCGTGAAATTTCATCAGCAGGATAGTTTAGGATGGCTCTCCGCACGTGGGGAAAGTAGCGCGTGCAGCGTTTCCCCGATAGCCAAGTTCTTCAATGAGACCGATACGAGAAGTGTAATAGCCGTCGGCCGTAAGGTTCTTGAGTAGGGCGAAGAATTGTACGTTTCTTGCTTGCGTTAACTTTGATCCCTGATCGGCTGCCTCGCACAGAGGCTCAAGAATGGCTAGCTGCTGCTGCTCATTCAATTCCAGAAAAGTATGCGGGCCGGAGCGGCGAGCTTCAGCATCGAGCCAGCGTAGACCGTCCGCCACTACCAACTGCTGATCGGTATTGCGGGCGAGGACGGAATCGATGTATTCGGGCACACCGGCCTCAACAGCACCAGGCGTATCGGTAGCAGGAATGATCAGATCTGCAATGCGCGAGATAGTGGCAAAATCGGTATCGTTGAAAAAATGGGGACTAACCGATTTTGGAGGCGGATGGCTGTGTTCAGATTCTGGCGTTTGCTGAGCGTAAAGTTCATCGCTGCTGAAGGGATAAGCGCAAGTAGCGCCGATCGCGCCAAAGATTTTGAGAACCGACCGGCGATCGCTGGAGTAGCTGGACATTAGACTTCTCTCTTCTGGAGACGGTCGGCGATGTGATCGGCGGTGCGCGTGGCAAGCGCCATGATGGTCAACGTCGGGTTCTTTTCGGAAGAACTCGGGAACACACTCGCATCGACCACATATAGATTTGGGACATCGTGCGCGCGGCAAAACTCGTTGACAACTGAATTGCGCGGGTCAGTACCGATGCGGCAACCGCCAACCTCGTGGTTAGTGGCGGGCGCCGCGCTGACCGAGAGTATCTCCGCATTGCTTGAGAGCAGGATGTTCTTGCACCAGGCTTTCATGTCGTTATGTAATTTCCAATCGGAATCAGAGAGTTTCCAGGTACGGCGGGCGCGCGGCAGACCATACTCATCGACACGCTCCGGATCGAGATCGATAAAGCTGTCCTTGTTGGGAAGCATTTCGTGATAGCCGGTGAAGGTGAGATACGCGGGGTAGCGCTTCTTGATGCTTTCCTTGTAAGAACGGCCCATGCCTTTCACCAATCGCGTCCAACCGGCGCTGCGATGATTCTGGTAATTAAATTGAATTCCGAAGCTACGCGCGTAGTCACGCTGGCGATCATGCATGAAAGAAGGAATGTAGGCATGGTCGAGAAAACCTTCATCGTTTACGCTTGGTTTGCCAATAAAGTCGGTAAGAAACGCTTCAAAGCCGGCGGTGATGTGAGGGATGAAATTCTTACCGAGCTCGCCGCTGGAATTTGCGAGGCCTGTAGGGAAGCGCTTCGACTTCGACATGAGGAGCAATGCAACGCTCTGCGCACAAGCGCACGACACAACTACAACTCTGCCCTTTGCCACGCTGGGCGCGCGGGTCTCGCGGTCGAAATAGCGAACTTCCTGGACGCGCGCTTCATCCGATACGGCCAATTCATGGACAATGCTGTTTTGCTGCAACGTCAAATGGCCGGTCTGTAAAGCCGGAATCATGTGAGCGTCGTAGGAATTGTATTTAGCGGCCACATCACAGCCGGACATGCAGTTGCCGCAATAATGACAGGCGGGCCGATGCGCGGTTGGGCGGGTCAGAGTCGCTTTTCTGACGTGAATGACGGGGACATTTAGCTTCTTCGCGCCCGCTTGGATAGCCAGGTCCGTACACTTGAACGGCGCTGGCGGCATAAAAATACCGTCGGGTAGATCTTCCAGGTGGTCGTAGTTACCGCAAACGCCGACCTGTTTTTCGATTCTGTCGTAGAAAGGCTTTATATCGGCGTAGCCGAATGGCCAATCTTGGCCGGCGCCGTCGTGCTGCCGTCCCTTGAAATCGCGCTGGCTGAAGCGGAGGGCGACAGCATTCCATAACTGCGTCTTGCCGCCAAGACCGCGGCTACGCTCTCCGTCCATACCGGGCTTACCGGGCTTCATCACAGGGATGTGACGGAAAGGAAATTCATAGGGAAGCGCGTGGGTGTTGAAGTCGGTCCGCGTATCAAGTTTCGGGCCGCCTTCGAGCACCAGAACGTCAGCCCCGAGTTCAGCCAGGCGCGCTGACAGCGTCCCGCCGCCGGCACCGGAACCCACTACCACGACATCGTAGAGCTTAGAAGGCATTTGTTTTATGAAGCTGGTTTAGCGAGTTTTGTTTTCGAAGAGAAAGAGGCCGCTTTTCCCTCCGACTACAAAATCCAGGTCACCATCCTTATCAATATCGACGACGGGAATTTCAATTCCGCCACCGGTGCGGCCGCCGTAGTCGATCACGTGCTTCGCCCATTCCACCTGGTTTGACCCAGCAACGAGAAGGCGCTCGTACCAGTAGACGCCGAGCGGTTCGCGAGCGCCTGGATCATGTCCGTTATGGGCCATGTAGCGCTTTCCAGTCAGAAGCCCGATGTTCTTGCCGCCGCGGAAATCAACTAGCGTGACGGCGTGCGGCTGGGACCAGCTATCGTCGATAACGTGTTTCTCCCAGGCTCCGCCGCCCTTATTTTCGAGCCAAAAAATGCCGTAATTGTGTGCCATGGAAGTGATGATGTCCGGACGCCCGTCGTTGTTAACGTCCGCGACATACATAAATCCCACATCGCCGAGTGTCCATTCCGCATGCATTTTCCAATCCGGGCCGCGAGGGTCGGGAGGCGCTTCCAACCAGCCATTAGGAGTCAAGATATCGTTCCGCCCATCGCCGTTGACGTCGCCGGCTCCGATGCCATGACCGTAACTGCGCGGGCTGGCAATGTGCTTCTGCATGCCACCATGGCCATCGCGCTCGAACCAGGCTAGCGGCGCTTTCAAGTCTCCAAATTCGGGGAGTACTTCCTGCGCTTTACCATCGTTGTTTAAATCGACCAACTCAGCGAACTCGACGGGTGCGCTGGTGTTCATGGGATGCTCTTCCCAATGCCCGACGCCCTTACCCGGATTGTGCCACCAGGCGATCTTTTTGCTAAACCAGCCTACGGTAACCAAATCGACGTGTCCGTCGCCGTCTACATCGAGGGGCACTGTACTCAAATCATCGATGTAGCCGCTCAGATAAGGTATGTCGCGGAAGTGATGTTTCTTCCAGGTCGGGCCCTCGTACCAGTTTTCGCCCGAGACAACGTCTAATTTACCGTCACCATTAATGTCGCAAACGGCCGCCGACTCGCTCGACCCTAAATCCAGCGTATGCTTCTCGAAGGGGATCTCACCAGGCCGGGTGAGTTGAGATGCAATTACCACGCAGGAGAGAGCAACAAATCCCAAGATAAATTTTTGCAAATTTTGGACTCTCTTTAAACAGCACCACGTTATCAAAAGAGGTGGATGAGAATTGGACGACACTTGGTTCCGGGTAAAAGGATGATTCGCGCAACCGTTTATTTTCTTTGTATTTTCGTGATATCGAGTGTTACTGCTTCGGCCACTACGTTGCTGGACGAAGGTTTCGATGATATGTATAATCGCTCGTTCACTGGCGCGCATCGCGCGTTTGAGGGTTGGGAAAAGCTGCATCCGGACGATCCGGAAGGTCCGGTGTTCGACGCCGCAGCTTATCTCTTCTCGGAGTTCGATCGCTTGCGGATTCTGCAGTCGCAATTCTTTGTGGATAACCACGCTTATTCCCAGTTAGAGAAGCAGAAAGCGAAGCCTAGCCCTGAGATTAAACAGCAGTTCGATGGAGCGTTGGCGAGGGGCGAGAAGCTGGCCACTGAACGCCTCAAGACGTCGCCTAAAGATGAAGGCGCTCTCTTTTCCAACGTCCTTCGGCTTGGTCTTCATTCAAATTACCTAGCCTTGATTCAGAAACAAGACCTTCCAGCACTGAGCGAGATCAAAGGTTCGACTCAGCTCGCCGAAGAGCTTATCCAGCTGCACCCGAGCTGCTACGACGCTTACATCGCGATTGGCATAGAGAACTATTTGCTTAGCCTGAAGCCAGCCCCATTACGCTGGTTGCTACAGGTCGGTGGAGCTCAGGTGAACAAGCAGCTCGGCATCGAAAAGCTACGGCTTACGGCAGAGAAGGGCCACTATCTTCAACCCTACGCTGAACTGCTGCTCGCGGTAGCGGCTTTGCGCGATAAAAATGACTCGGATGCGCGGCGATACTTGACGGACTTGACGAAACGCTTTCCCGATAACGAGCTCTATCGGACTGAGCTTCAGAAGATTCCATAGTTGACGGCGAGCTTCAGAGCACGTCCCGGATACAGGCTTTGAAATGGCCTGGACCTACTTCTTGCAACACAGGTATTTGCTCGGAGCATTCCTTGATTGCGTAGGGGCAGCGCGTGCGGAAGACGCATCCCGAGGGCGGATTCGCGGGAGATGGAATTTCGCCTTGCAGAACGATTCGTTTTTGTTTCCCCGTCAAAGCAGGAACAGGGGCCGCGGAGAGAAGGGCCTCCGTGTAAGGGTGTTTCGGATTTCGATATAGCGATTTACTCGGCGCAATTTCCATGATCCTTCCCAGGTACATCACGATGACGCGATCGCAGATGTATTCCACTACCAGCAGGTCATGCGAGATGAAAAGCATGGCGAGATTCAGTTTTGTTCGCAAATCCTGGAGCAGATTGATGCACTGTGCCTGCACCGATACGTCTAAGGCGGAGACCGGTTCGTCGGCCACGATTAGTTTGGGATGAAGGGCAAGAGCGCGGGCAATACCGATGCGCTGACGCTGGCCGCCTGAAAATTCGTGCGGATAACGCGCCAGGTAAGTGGGCTCAAGCCCGACCAAAAGAAGCAGCTCGGCGGCTCTCGCGAGACGCTCTTGCTTTGACAATTTTTCGTGAACACGCAATGGCTCGGTAAGGATTCCGGCCACGGTCATCCGCGGATTGAGGCTGCCGAACGGATCTTGGAAAATCATTTGCATGTCGCGCCGAAGAGGCCGCAAGCGAGTCCGGTTCAGCCTGGTGATGTCGAGCCCGTTAAAGATGATTCGACCGGCGGTGGGTTCAATCAACCGTAAGATCGATCGCCCGAGCGTGCTTTTGCCGGAACCGGACTCGCCCACCAGGCCCACCATCTCGCCGGGGTTCATCCGGAAGCTAACATCTTCCAGGGCGTGAATTTTCTCGCGTGGTCCGCGCCAGGCGCGCCGGCTCGAGTCGAACAATTTTTGAAGATGGTTAACTTCGAGTAAGGGCGCGCTCGTCATAGCTCTCGGGCGCGAAGGCAGCGCGAAAGGTGCCCGCTGCTTACTTGTTCAAGTTCCGGTGCGATTTCGGAGCAGGGGGCAACCGCAAACTTACAACGCGGCTGGAACACACAGGCCGGAGGCAGGCAAAGCGGATTCGGCATGGCTCCTGGAATCGCGTCCAGTCGCGCAGTCTGCCTCGATCCGATCTGGTCTTTTTGCGGAACACTCTTCAACAGGGCTATCGTGTAGGGATGTTTCGGTGCGGAAAACAGTTCATGCACGCTGGCGCTCTCAACGACGCGACCGCTATACATGACAACCACGCGATCGGCGATCTCCGCCACTACGCCCAGGTTGTGCGTGATGAAAAGCATGCTCATCCCAAATTGCCGCTGCAGGTTGCGCATGAGATCCAGGATCTGAGCTTGAATGGTTACGTCGAGAGCTGTCGTGGGCTCATCGGCGATCAGCAGCGACGGCTGGCAGGAGAGCGCCATGGCGATCATTACCCGCTGGCGCATGCCGCCCGAAAGCTGGTGAGGATAATCCTTCAGTCTTCTCACCGGATCCGCAATGCCCACCGTTTCGAGGGCCCGCGCGGCATCTTGCAGGGCAGCACGCCTGGTTTTGTGCTGATGAAGCATGATTGCCTCGGCAATCTGCTCCCCCGCTGTAAACACCGGGTTCAGAGACATCATGGGCTCCTGGAAGATCATGGCCAAAGCATTGCCACGCAGCTTACGCATGGCTGACTGCGACAGAGACACCAGATCTTGCATTTGGCCATTGTTTCCCGTGAACTCAATGCGGCCAGCTACAATTTTTCCGGGGTCGGCCAGCAGCCGCATGATTGACAAGCTTGTAACGCTTTTGCCTGAGCCTGATTCACCCACGATTGCGACGGTTTCGCCGCGGTCGACCGTAAAGGAGAGACCGTCAACGGATTTCACAATACCCGCTGGAGTGTAAAAATACGTCCTGAGATCCTCTACGCGCAAGACCTCCGGCCGGGCTGCTGGTTCGGGATTGTACACTCAAAATTCCATGCGCATTGCGGTCGGCGGTATCCAGACGGAATGTAGTACCTATAGTCGCATTCGCACAAAGAGCAAAGATTTCAAAGTGCTGCGCGGACGGGAGATACTCGATGACGAGTATTTCAGTTTCCTGGGTGGGTTTCGGCAAGCATTCGAAACAACTTTCTTCGCGCGAGCGGTTCCGGGCGGTCCAATCGATCGCCAAAGCTATGAGCAATTCAAGGGCGAATACCTGCGGCGACTCGCGGAAGCAGGCAAGCTGGATGGCGTTTATTTAGCAATGCATGGCGCCATGTTTGTCGAGGGCATGCAGGATGCCGAGGGCGATTGGATCACAGCGACCAGGGAGGTCGTCGGGGACGAGTGTCTGATTAGCGCAAGTTATGATCTGCACGGTAACGTGAGCAGGCGGATCGTTGATACGGTCAACATGCTGACGGCCTACCGAACGGCTCCGCACATCGATGTAGAAGAGACTATGCAGAAGGGCGTTGCAATGCTCGTTTCGTGCTTGGAGAAAAACGTCAGGCCCGCTATGGCGTGGCTTCCGGTACCTGTTCTTATGCCGGGCGAACGCAGCAGCACGGTGGATGAACCGGCCAAATCGCTATATGCACAGCTGCCGATCAGCGAACGACGGGAGGGCGTAATGGATGCGTCTTTGCTGGTCGGCTATGTATGGGCTGATGAACCGCGCGCAACGGCAAGCGTAGTGTTAACGGGCACTGAGCGTGAGGTGTTGTCAGAAGAAGCGTTGCGAATCGGACGCGCGTACTGGGCGGCGCGCGGAGAATTCCAATTCGGGGTCAAGACAGGCACGCTCGGCGAATGCATTAGGTGGGCGGAGCAAGCAACGACCGCACCGGTGATTCTGGCCGATTCCGGAGATAATCCGACCGGGGGAGGCGTGGGTGATCGTGCGGAAGCATTTGGCGAGTTGCTGCGGCGCGATTTCAAGAACGTGCTGATTGCGGGTATTGCAGATGCCCCTGCAACGCATGCCTGTTATGAAGTCGGCACCCGAGGCAAATCAAGATTGCAAGTCGGAGGAACACTCGATCCGCAAGGCAGCTTGCCCGTTGCGTGTGAGGCGGAAGTTTTGTTTACCTTGAAAGATGTTCCGCCCAGGGAGCGGCAGGCCGTGATCCGAGTGAACGATATTCAAGTCGTGCTCACGGCGGCTCGCAGACCTTTTCACAATCTGACGGATTTTTCGAGACTCGGTCTCGATCCCAGGCAGGTGAAGCTGCTGGTGGTGAAGTCCGGCTATCTGTCACCGGACCTGGCGCCAATTGCTAATCCTAACCTGATGGCGCTCTCCGACGGCGCAATTAACCAAGACATAGAAGGTCTCCCTGCGAATGAGTTTCGAGTGCCGACGTTCCCGTTTGACAAATCGTTCGAGTGGAAGCCTGACGTAGTGTTCTCGGCGAGGCAATCGACGTAGCGTGTGTGCATTAGCCCGGCTGCTGTTGGTCTGCTCCCCGTTGTTCATACTGCTCGGCTCCGTTTCGTGCCAGTCCGCTCAGCGGCCGTCCGACGAGGTCATCATCATGCAGACCGAAGCTCCACGGAGCATGGATCCAGGCAATCACACCGCTACTTTCACGCGATCGGTACTCGACCCGATGTACGAGGGTTTGACCCGCTTTAATCAACAACTGCAAATCGTACCGGCATTGGCTACAGAGCTGAAGGCGAGTTCAGACGCTACGATCTGGACCGCGAAACTGCGCCAAAATGTTTTTTTCCACGACGGCTCGAGACTTGACCCGGCGGCGGCGGCGGCTTCATTTACGCGACTGCTGGATCCCGCGCGCGGCCTCGCCGGGGCAAGCAGTTTTCGAGCTGCGGTGCAGACAGTCAAGCCTTGCGGGCCGGAAGAAATTTGCTTCTTCCTCAAACAGCCATACGCAGCCATGCCGAATCTGTTGGCCATCACTCCAATTGTGAGTCCCCTCGGAGACCTTAAGCGCGATTTGGACCGGCGGGCAGACGGCACGGGTCCTTACGTTTTCAGCGAATGGAAAACCGGAGACTACGTTCTTGAAAAACGAAACGAGCATTATTGGGGACCCAAACCGAAAGTTCGCCTTTTGAAATGGATTTGGAGCACTGAATCTTCGCTTATGAATATGGCCCTGGTGGCGCGTGAAATCGACCTGGTGAACCCTCTGCCACCGGTTTTTGCAGAAGCTCTTTGCTCAGACAAAAACGTTCGCCTGATCGAAGGTAAGAGCGCGGCTGTCTTCTGGATCGCGCTGAATGTCCTGAGTAAACCGTTGAACGATGTTCGCGTGCGGCGAGCTTTGAACTATGCCATCGACCGCAACGCTCTGATTCGATCGCAACTGCGCGGATATGGTCTGCCCGCAAACTCGCCACTTGCTCCGGCCGATTTTGCATATGATCCGGCAATCCGAGGCTACGCCTACGACCTTTCAAAAGCAAAGACTCTCCTTTCCAGCGCGGGGTGCGCGAAGGGGTTCAGCCTCAATCTTGCTGTGCAGGAAGGACAGACCGGCATCGCCCAAGCGATTGCCGGCATGTGGGCCCAAGTAAATGTGACGCTCAACATTCGCCAGATGGAGACCGGGGTTTACGCGCAGTCGATCTTCGGAGGCCCGCAACAGAAGCGTGATCAAGACATTCAAGCTGTCTTCGCGTCCTGGACGTCTTCGAGTCTTGACGCCGAATATCAGCTGGGGCCGTTGTACCGCACGAAGAGCTGGGCGCCCGCCGGAGCGAATCTAGGGTTCTACAGCAACGGACGGCTGGATGCGATCTTGAACGCTGCCGCACGCGAACTCGATCTGAATCGCAGGAAAGAGCTCTATGCGCAAGCGCAGGAAATTATCATAGCGGACGCGCCGCACGTTCTACTCTATTACTCTAAGGATCTGGCAGCAGCACGGGCGACATTGAAGGAGCCATGGATTTTTCCGGGCGGCGAAGTTCAGCTAGAGAATGAGTAATTACCTGGTTCGCAAGCTGATCGCGCTGCCGTTTGCGCTGCTGTGTGCTTCCTTTCTAATTTTCGGCTCAGTGCGTTTACTGCCGGGCGATCCTGCCCGTTTGATGGCCGGCATGCAGGCGGACCAAAGCGTTGTCGAGAATGTTCGGCACCGTCTTGGCTTTGATCGACCGTTCCTCGTCCAATACCGCTTATTTCTTTCGCATGCGTTGCGAGGCGATCTAGGGGTTTCCGTCCGTTCTCAAAAACCAGTTTCAGAAGAAATCGCAGAACGGATTCCTTACACCGTTTCTCTCACGGTTGCTGCTTTTGCGTTCGCCATTCTCGCGGGTCTTTCGGCCGGCGTGCTAGCGGCCATTTTCAGGCGCTCGTGGATCGACAGCGCAGTCACTTTCTCAGCAATCGGCGCGGGCTCGATTCCTAATTACTGGCTGGCCTTGATGGCCATGGATTTGATTTGTGTGCGTTTGGGATGGCTGCCGCTGATGGGCGCGAATACGGCGAGCAGTTACGTCCTCCCGGCGCTTACTCTCGGCTTGTTGCCGGCCGCGATTATCGCTCGCATGACACGCGCAAGCATGCTTGAAATCATCAATCAGAATTACATACAAACGGCCAGGGCAAAGGGCTTGAGCAATGCGGCAGTTTATTTGAAACACGCGCTGCGGAACGCATTGGCGCCCATCGTAACGATTGTCGGCATGAATTTCGCCGGGCTGCTCGGAGGCGCCGTTATCACGGAGACGGTGTTCAGCTGGCCGGGCTTGGGCAGGCTTATGGTAGATGCCGTTCACTATCGCGATTACCCCACGATACAAGGCCTGACACTGCTGACTGTTGCTACGGTGACGACCATGAATCTCGCGGTCGACCTGCTGATTGGCGTGCTCGATCCGAGAATTCGGCTTGATTAACGAGATGAGCACTGCCCTGTTGCGTTTTAAGAATCTGACTGCGGGCTGCTTGATTGTCTGCGGACTGTTATTACTCGGTCTGCTGGCGCCGGTCATCGCGCCTCATAATCCCTACCAGCAGGATCTTTCCGCTACCTTTCAAGCGCCATCGGCACACCACTGGTTCGGCACCGACGATTTCGGGCGCGATGTCTTCTCTAGAGTTCTCTTTGGAGCGCGCCTGAGCCTGCTGGAAATTTCCTTCAGCGTAGCTTTGGCTGTTCTGCTGGGCGTCACGTTGGGACTAATTGCGGGCTACTGGGGTGGACTTGCCGATCAGGGAATCATGTGGCTCATGGATTTGCTTTACGCATTCCCCGGCATTGTGCTCATGATTCTTCTAGTGGCCACGCTAGGGGTGGGCTTGTTGAACTCGCTGATCGCGATCGCTCTTTTTTCGGTTCCGGTTTACTGCCGCCTCACTCGCAATTTAACGGTCACTCTCAAGAGAATGGAATTCGTTGAAGCAGCTCAGAGCATGGGCGCCGGAAGCTGGCGCATTTTGATTCATCACATTCTGCGCAACGCGTTCGCTCCGCTTTTGATTCAGGCGACCGTCAGCGCCGGCGAAACCATTCTTACGGCCTCCGGACTGAGTTTTCTTGGATTGGGCGCGCAGCCCCCCAGTGCGGAATGGGGCACCATGCTGAGCGAAGGGCGAAGATTCCTTGGCATGTCCACTCATCTCTCGTTCTTTCCTGGACTCGCGATTACGATTGCAGCGATCGGTTTCAATTTGTTGGGAGACGGGCTGCGGGATAGGCTGGACCCAAAGTTTTGAAAGTCGAAAGCAGCAGATTAACGATCTTGAAGTTTGTCCGGTGTGATCGGCAAATCGCGCGCGGCCTAAAAAGCCTTTTGGATAAGCTGTAGCGGTAGTCACTCCTTCTAGACCGGAACACGTGATCAACTTTTTGCGCGGACATATTCGATGGATATTGATTTTTTGGATTTTTGTGGTAAGCGCGGTGGCTTATCTCGACCGAGTGAACATCTCTATTGCCGGACCCATTATCCGAAACGAATTTAGATTTAGTGATATTCAGTTGGGCTGGGTCTTTAGCGCTTTTGTTCTGGGATACGCTTTCGCGCAAGCGCCTGCCGGGCGGCTTGCCGACAAGATCGGACCTCGTCTCATCTTGTTATTGGGCGTCATCTGGTGGGCCGTGTTTACTTCGCTCATCACAATTCTGCCTGCGACAGCAAGCGTATTGTTCTTGCTCATCGGAGCGCGTTTTCTTCTCGGCGTGGGAGAAGCAGTAGTCTATCCGGCTTCGAACTGCGTAGTCGCATCGTGGATTCCGTCTGGCGAGCGCGGGATTGCAAACGGATTTATTTTTTGCGGCGTGGGTTTCGGCGCGGGCATTACACCGCCGCTGATCACTTACATCAACATGCATTACGGGTGGCGGGCGTCGTTCTGGTGCAGTTCCCTGCTCGGGATCATTGCCGGTGTCGTTTGGTACTTCCTCGCGCGAAACCACCCTAAGCAGCACCCGTGGGTAACAGTCGAGGAACAGAAATTCATTGAGTCTGATATTCCGACCGGATCGAATGACCCTAAGTCAGGCAAAATGTCTTGGCCTGCGATTTTCAGTAATCGCGACATCCTGATTGTGACGTTCAGCTATTTCGCTTACGGCTACGTTGCGTATATTTTCTTCAGCTGGTTTTTCATCTACCTGAGCGAGGTACGCGGTCTCAATCTCCGGCAAAGCTCGCTTTACACCATGCTGCCCTTTCTTGCTATGGCAGTTGGTTCGCCGCTTGGAGGCTGGATCAGCGATCGTTTAACGAAGTCTTTCGGCAAACGAGTCGGCCGCTGCGGCGTTGCGGCATTCGGCATAGCTTTATCTTCGATCTTTATCGCGCTGGGAACGCAGGTGGCAAGCGCTCAGGTAGCGAGCGTGATTCTAGCGGGCGGCGCGGGCGCCTTGTATCTGTCGCAAAGCTCGTTCTGGTCTGTGAGCGCGGATATCGGCGGCCAATCTGCGGGTTCGGTATCAGGAGTGATGAACATGGGAGGCCAGTTTGGCGGCGCATTAACCGCCTCTTTGACGCCGGCAATTGCGCATCACGTGGGATGGAACGCGTCTTTCCTGGCGGCAGCGGCACTCTGCGCTTGCGGGGCTCTGGTGTGGTTATGGGTAAATCCCGAAGGCCGGAAGACCGTCAGCGCCGGGTAAGAAAGTAATAGACGGTTGGCGTGACTATGAGCGAGAGAATCATAGATGCCAAAATTCCGCCAATTACAGCGATGGCGAGCGGCTGTAGCATCTGCGATCCAGAGCCGAGCGCAAGGGCCAACGGGATCATACCGGCCATGGTGGCAAGCGCGGTCATCATGATCGGGCGCAGGCGTCGTTCGCCGGCCTCGATCATCGCAGCGCGCGGCGCAGATCCCTCCGAGCGGAACTTCTCGTCCGCATCGAGCAGCAGAATGCCGTTCTTGGCGACGATGCCGACGACCATAATCAGACCCATAAACGAGGAGATGTTGAACGTGGTGCCGGTGAGAAATAAGCCGAAGAACACTCCCGAAACGGAGAGTAGGGCCGACAAGATGATCGCCAGCGGAGCAGCGAACCCGCCAAACTCCACCAGCAGCACGATAAACAGCAGCACAATGGCGACCGCTAAAACGAAAAGCAGATCGTGAAAAGATTGCTGCTGCTGGCTATACAGGCCGCCGTAAACAACTCTGATCGATGACGGAACGTGAAGGGCGGCGACTTTCTTTTGCACCAGGTCAACTCCCGTACCCAGACTCACGCCTTCCAGACGCGCCGTGACCGCAATCAGCCGCTGCAGATTCTCGCGGCGTAGTTCGAGCTGTCCTGCATTGTTCTCAAAGCGGGCAAGCGTGCCGAGCGTGGCGGCTTTACCGGTAGAACTCACGAGCAGCGTATTCTGAATTGCATCGAGAGAAGCCCGGGTAGAGGATGGGAACGTGACGCGCAGAGTGTAGGGGCGGTTGTTCACGACAATCGGTGTCGTAGAAGGCTCTCCCTGGAAAATAGCGCTGGCGTCGAGTTCAACCTCCTGCGGGGTAAAACCGGCGCGCGCTGCCACGCCCTGATCTACGGTGAAAGTAATGGCCGGGCCGCTGATCGTGTCTTCGACCCCGTTCTTTACGTCCTTGACGCTCGGGATGGTTTTAATGGCATCGCCGATCTTCGGCCCCCATGTCTTCAGCAGCTCCAGATTTTCAGAGAAGAGCTTGATTTCGATGGGTTGAGGCGACCCGGTCAAGTCACCGATCATGTCTTCGAGGTTCTGATGAAAATCCGGTTCGAGTTGCGGGTACCGGCTGTTTACTTTGTCCCGTACATCCGACATAATTTCCTCCACTCCTCTGTTTCGATCGGATTTCAACAGCACCGAAACGTCCCCGGTGTTTGCTTCCGTAACAGTGGCCAGGCCTAGCTGCAGGCCCGTGCGGCGGGAAGTGCTGGCAACTTCCGGAATCGTGTGGAGAATCTTCTCAACTCCGCGCAAGACGCGGTCCGTATCGGCCAGCGAGGCGCCGGCCGGCATCAGGTAATCGAGTACAAAACCACCTTCGTCCATGGCGGGCAATAGATCAGTCCCAAGCGACTGGTAGCAGAAAAAGGAGACCACCAGCAAAATTCCACAT
>DATAYL010000308.1:0-19220 GCA_036272575.1 Bryobacteraceae bacterium
TCCCCGCCTCGTCCATTTCGACCTTGGCATAGGGGTACATCTCGCAAGCACGCTCGAACTGAACATCACGGTCGCGCGCACCTGGAGTGATGATGACCGCCTGCCCCGGAGTGTCAATGGGATCAAGAACATCAGCCATATAAGTTAAAGTTCTTCCCAAATTGGCCCGCAATCGATCTCGAAGCCTTTCAACACGGCAGATCGGATCGTGGTAGCGGCGGGAACCGTAACCATCTCGCCTGGTCGAGAAATGTAGGCAGTCTTGGTCTCCGGATGCAGTAGAATTGCTTCGCTCACGCCGGATTCGATCCAGTTCCGGCACTTTTCCTGCTGTTGGTTCAAGCTATCGGAAGGCGACGTCACCTTGATCAGGAATGTCGGAACATGGCGGGTCTTCGCAATACTGCGAGTGGCTTTGCCTTCTTTTTGGAGTGTCTCCCGAGGCACCCAGGCTGCATCCGGAGACCGCTTGGCACCGCTCGGAAGGTTGAAGTTCGTACTCGAATCAAAAGCGCGGCCCGTACCGTCCTTCCTGGCCCAATTCGCCAACTGGTAAAAAGCTTCCCCGCTCCGATAGCCGCTGTCCTCACTGTTTCCGGACGTCACAATGATGTTCCCCGCCTCGTCCATTTCGACTTTGGCATCCGGGTACATCTCGCATACACGCTCGAACTGAACATCACGGTCCTGCCCACTTGGAGTAATAATGACGGCTTGGCCCGGTGTGTCTAGGAGATCGAGAACATCGCCCATGAACCTAGTTTAACTTTTTGTTTGTGTCAACATTCTGCCCTCGAATGTCGTCTTTCGGTATAGTGGCGGGACAAATTCCTACCAGCCTTTATAAAAGTTCCGCACTAGATAGGGCATCACGACGGAGGGATGCCCTATTCCTACCTAGCTTTTGCTGTAAGACGTTTGGCGAGGATGCTTGGACTGCGCGTTCAAGTCCACGACCGGGCTGATGCGGCGCATTACGCTGAGCACTCGCCCAGGATAGCTATCGTCCGGATTGTACAGGCGTAATTTTCCAAGTACATTGCGATTCCGATAGAGACTGCTTTGGCCAAGCTTGAATGCTACCGTATCCAATCCGGCCCGAATCGAGGGGAAAATCTCTAAACCCTGGTTCCAGCCGAAGATATTGTTGTTCCGGTATTGCTTTCCGCCGCCGCTTTCGATGACCGAGATGCTGGGGAGGAGCCGCCAGTCCAGATGATTTGCGTCTGCAGCTAGAACGAAGTCACGTGCCAGATCGACTACCGGGCAATGCAACTTGGCCAGGAAGCCGTGTAAGCGAATGACTCGCATGTCAAGGGGCTCAATCTTTACCGCAGAGACAGTGGCTCTCTCCGTCTTCGCGATGGACCGCTCCACAGCCAGCGTGAGTGGAAGGAGCAAGATAGCTGCCACGGGGACGACGCGCCTGACTGCAACGGCCAGCGCATTCTTAGCGCGCCTATAACAAACGTGCATGCATGTATATTACCAAAGCATGCCATTTACTCTTTTGCGGTTAATTATGAACGGAAAGGAGTAGGATTACGCTGTGACAGGTCTACAAACGCCTCGATTCGACTACTCGCCGCCTGTTTTCGCCGGAATCGGGTTCGCCGCCGCGGCCGCTGTCACTGCAATCGGGGAACGCGGAAACGCAAACTTTCGCCCGAATTCATCAATGAGGTTGACCTGGCACTGGTATCTACCGGGCTTGACTGAGTTGGTTGGGACCTGCAGCCAAACCGGCAGCGTGGCCTCACGTTTATCGCTCAAACGGGATGCCCGGACGGGCGGCGTCTCAAACACCTTAGTCTTGCCACTGTAAAGCGCCAAGCTTACTTCGACGTCGGCGCGCCGGAAGTTCTCTGGCAGTCCATCCGGGATCTTAGGATCGTAGACTTCGGTATAAACCAGCATGTTTTGCCCCGCTGGAAAGACTTTTGTTACATTTGGCACCAGTTTCTGACCGTCCTGGATCAGCGGATTATTCGCCAGAAGCTTTTGACTGTTTTTTACCCCGCCGACTTGCTCCGAAACCGGTCCCCGCTGATCGCTGAAAATCAACGAACTTAGCCGTAGGGCCGTCCCGCTCGAAAGATCGGGAACCGTAAACGGCGTTTCGAAGGTGCCGACCTTCCCTTCCCCATTTTCACGAGCCACAAACCGAAGATTGTACTTACCCGGTGTGAGCGTAACGCCAGTGTCATATTGCACGCTTTTTTGGACCACCTGTCCCGCCACATCGCTCGCCACCTTCAAAGGAATCGTGTCGCGGACGCTCGCCGCCGGATGGTTGCGATAATCACGAACCTCCGCCACAAAGTCGAGTTCCGTCGCCTGCTTCGCTCCTTTCTTCTGGAACGTCAGGGCCGAGCCGGCGATTTTAACCGTAATCGGCACGAAGTATTTCGCCTTCTCCAGGCGAAAGTAATCGACTTCCACGGCCATGGGCAAATCCGTAATTGGATTGTCAGACAGGAGAGCCTGCGAAAGCTGGGCTTCTTTATCCTCATCGCGCATGTGCCCGAAAGTGGTCGGCCCGTAGTAGCCTTGCCGGTAATTCAGCTTCGCTTTCAGATCCGAAAGGTTCGGCGCAAGCTTCACCTGAATGCGGCGATAGCGGCCGTCCTGCGCCGTGTTTGTCGGAATGTAAGTCAGCACGTAGTAGCTATTGAAATCCTTCTGCACCTGCCGCATCCCGTCCGTCAAATCATTGGAGTCGAGCAGCGCCTTACCACCGGTATCCAGAGCGAGTGTGGCGAGCGTTTCCTGCTGGTTGTTGAAATTGATCTTGACGTTGTTCTGCCCCACGCCGTTATACAAATTATTCCCGACCGCGCCCGCTTGCGTGGCATCTCCTCCCGGCACCAGCGCGCTGAGCCCTCGCGCATCGATCGGGTAAAACGCTACGTTGGCGCGGATTGCCGTGTTCACAGTCGCTCGCAGTTGCGATTGGTTATCGACCCCGTTTTTCTGAATGCCGCTCGAGATATACACCAGCGCCTTCTTCTCCGGATACTGCGCCAAATTGCGCGCCGCGTCTTCGAGCGCCGACAGTTTCTCATCTGCATTGAAAATATTAAACTCGGTTTCGTCGGCGACAAACGATCCGCTCTGGTCCTGCGCATCCGCTCCCTCATCGGCAAAAGCGGCGTTCTCGCTCGAATCGCCGACGCGGAGTTTGTTAATTGAACTGATCAGCAGGTCTCGATCGGAAGTAAAATCTTGCAAGGTCTGCAACGATGCGCCATAGATCTGGATTTGGACCGTGTCGCTGGCCGTCATCTGGTTCGTCAGAAATTTGATCGCCGCTTCTTTCGCCCTTATCTGCTCGGCCGGCTGCATAGACGAAAAATCAAACAGCATCACGATCAGCCTGCGATCTTGATACTTCGATGCTAGATCGCTGTGCTTCTCGGCCTTCTCGGCTTCGGGGTTGTAGCCCTTCGGCGCGGGCGGCTCGCGCTCCTGAAGCGTTTTTTCCACCGGCGGGAGCGCGCTGTTACTCAAATGCTGGTAATCCACCGATTGCAGCTTCTGCAGTTTCCCGTCTTCGTAGACCTGAAAATCGCTCGGCTTTAAACCTTCAACCGGCTTTCCACTGCGGTCCAGCACGCTTACATTCACGACTACAAAATTTGTGGTTGTCGAGAATGTGGCGTGCTGCGCCGTCACCGGCTGCGCTAGCAGCCAACAGAGTGAAATCACCGCCAAACGTTTCAAAATCGGAACCTCACGACTGCGTCCACCGTGCGCATTGCGCTCGCCGCACTTGGCAAACCATAGTTCACGGCGTTCACTACCGTGTACAAATTCGTATAGTTCACATTATTTAAGACGTTGTTCGCCTCGAAACGGAACTCGAACCGTTTGCGCTCCGCAAACGTGAAGGATCGCCCAAAAGCCAGGTTCAAACTGAACAGTCCCGGGCCCGGAATTGTATTCCGGCCGGCATTTCCATAAAACCCCGTTGGCACTGTTGTAAACGCGTCCAGGTTGAAAAAACCGCTGCCTGTTTCAATCGGTTCACCGGTGGCGTCGGCACGCCCTTTGCCAGTTCCTCCCGTCTGCGCCAGTTGCTGGCCGTTGCCCAGCACTCGTGCAGTCAGAGGATTGCCGGTCTGCGCTGTGATGCCCCCACTCAGTTGCCAATCTTTAAGTAGCCGTCCCGTTTTGCTTTCCGCCGCAATATGAGACCCCGGGCCGGCCACTGGCGAGGTCAACACGAAAGTCCCTGAAAACTGATGCCGCACGTCGAAGCTCGATAAGCCTCGCTCCGCCGCAATATCCAACCAGTTCTGGGCGACGGTATTCGCGCTTCCCCCGAACGTTGAGGAATCATCAATCGACTTGGCGAACTGATACGTCGCCACCAGCGATAGTCCGTGATTGAAACGCCGATTCAGCCGGAGTTGCAGGGCATTGAAGATCGAGTTCCCTATCGATTGGTCATAGGTGAATCCAGTCGCGTTGAAGATCTGTGTGCCCGATGAAATCACACTTCCGGAGGGGGATTGATTTGGTATCGTGCGTACGTCCAGCCCGGTGCCCTTCGTGCCGAGATAGGTCGCTTCAGCAAAAAAACCGCCGCCGAATTCGTGTTGCAACGAAATAGTCCAGGTCCCGGCATACGGAGTCCGGTAATTGCGATCCACCGCAAATGTGTTGGTCACATCTGTGGGTAGTGCGGAGGTGAAACCTTTGGCTAACGTCAACACATTCGAGGTGCTGGTATTCACGCTGTTGGAGACCGCAAACGGCGGCTGGTAAGCCAGAGCGGTCGCGAATTGAATGTAAGCCTGGCCATTGTAATAGATACCGTAGCCGGCTCGCAAAATGGTCGAGCGCTTGAACCAGGGCAGCTTCCAGGCGAGGCCAAGCCGCGGAGAAAAGTTGTTGTAATCGGGATTGATCAAGCCACCCGGAAATGCGCCGGTGTATTGTCCGCCCTGATTCGGCGTCACCACCGACACCGCCGTGTAACCGGGCGCAATGTCTAGATTGGCCAGCCGGCCATACTTCTCGTTAAACGGTGAAAAGTATTCATACCGCACACCGCCGATCACGGTGAGATTGGCAGTCACCTTCCACTCGTCCTGCACATAGCTGTTCCATTGGTTCGCCTGGAAATATTCGCTGAAGCCGCTGTACTGAATCGTACTCGATTGCGGATAACCCAACAGGAAGTCGGCCAGATCGTAGCCGGTACCCGTCTTAGCCTGTCCGTTGGCGTTCAATTCACTGGTGGCCACTCCGGTGAAATTGAATGTTCCACGGCCATTCGGATCGGTTTGGATTGCCATGTCTGGCCGCGTATAGCCTCCGCCAATCGTGATGCTGTGCGTCCCTTTGAGCAGGCTGATGCTGTCACTCAACCCTTGTGACTGAGTCCGGTTCAGCGTTGCGTTTGAATCGCTCAAGGCTCCGAAGTTTGTGAAATTCAGAGTGGGCGGCCCGAAATCCAGCGGATTGGACGAAGTGCCTGGTATACCGAGCTGGGTGGCGATGTCCGGCAGAGTCGAGAAATACGGAGTGATTTTTGTAAAGTTGCGGTTGAACACGACTTGCGCATTGTTGATGGCCGTCGCGGACAGATTGCGTGTCCACTGCAACCGGGCGTTCAGACCGTACCCATTTGTATTGTCGGAGTACCCAAATGGCTGGGCGGCCGTCCCGTTTCGATCTTGATACTGAAAATTCAGCGACACGCGGTCCACGTTTGTGACATTTCGTTGGATACGAAAACCCACGTTGTCGGCGTTAGCAGCTTGGGCTGTCTCGAACTGATAGTTGTTTGCCGACAGCGGCTGATTCGGTTTCGGATAGAAATTCAGTAACGACGTGGCAATCGGGTTCAGCAGGCTCGGCGGTATCACGTTAGCGGGAAACTGCTGATGGGTCGAAGGATTGAAGATGGTGACGGGAACACTGGTGGCGGAAGTTCCGAGCGACTGCACAGCTTGCGAAAAATCTCCACCCCGCTCAGCCACTGTGGGCACTGTCTCTGCGAATAGCTCCGGCGTCTTTGCACGTGTTCCAAAGTAAGTCAGAAAAAATTGCGTTTTGGGATCTTTTGCCAACTTTGGAATGACTAGCGGGCCGCCCAGGATCAGGCTGAACCGAGTTTGCGCGTAAGGGGCCTGCGGAATGTCCAGACCGTTCAGCGAAAACGGCTTTGCATTAAGGGCCGAGTTCTGGATGGTGAACGAAGCCTGTCCGTGGATCTGTTGATTGCGGTTGCGCCGGTTGCCGAAATTCCCCACGTTCTGACCGGGCCGCCTGCCGCCCCGACCGCCAAACCCGCCGGCACCGAAGCCACGTCCTCCGCCCCCACCACCGAAGCCTGGCCCTCCGCCTGCCCCTCCGAAACCGCCACCGCCACCCGCAATTGTTTCTCCGAATCCTGGCGCCGATTGTCCTTCGGATGACGCCCCGAACTGGCCGACGCCCTGGCCTGGAAAACGCATCGCTGGTCCCGAGTCAGACTGCGCGCCTTGTTGCATCCCGGGACTCAAACTGCCTGAAATCAGAAACGAATCACTGCTACCCTGCTGTCCGGAAGTCGTCGGAATGATGTTCTGCGGCTCTTCAATCGTTCCGTTCTGCAAATCGTTCTCTGCCGTTCCGTTCTGCGCGCCGCCCGCATTACCGGATTGGCTCCTGGCTTGACTGAACCGCGCCATCCGCTGCGCCAACGGCGACTCCTTTAATTTCAGCTCGAAATTGACTGGTCCTGGAGCTTTCGCATAATCTACCTGCTGCTTCGCCGGTTCAAAGCCAAACATTTCGATCGATATTTGCCACTGTCCAGGGGCAAGCGGCGGAAAACCATAGTGCCCGTCTGCGTCGCTCGTCGTCGTAAAGCTCTGGGCGCCTTGCGTTGCAACCACCGTCGCGCCGGGAATTGGTTGCCCGCCCGACTTGACGAATCCGCTTTGCGCGTAGATACCTTGTACACAAAAAAGCGCTAGTAAAAGGAGGTAAAAACGCGCCAATTGTAAAAGTTCTCCTCGGAGTACGGAGTAAACGATGTTCTACGCGGCAATTAGGTTACCCGCCCTCCGCTCAACGCCTCTGCCGATTTGGTAGGTTGGAGCCGATGCCCCAAGATCTCGAGAAATTGCGCTCTGAAATCGAGAGCCACCTGCAGCAATCTGGGATGGCCGTCTTCTACGGCGCTCAGCTACCGCTGGAAGAGCTCATGCAGGTTTCCTGGGACACGGAACGCCATGCTGATTTCCGGGAATATCTCCAGACCGCACAGGCGGCCGGCGTCAAACTCATCGTCTTCAATCAACAGGCTTTCTCGCTGGATCAAATCGACGCCGCTTTGGATCAGCTGGAAGAGTGCGAATTTACGCGCGAGGAGAAACGGCAATATGAGAGCCGCCTGCGCCAGTTGCAATCCTACGAGGGGTTTACCTCTGCTCTTAAATTGTCCTTCTGCTTAGAAGGTCGCATTTACCTGTTTGAAGTTCACACGGATTGGTATGAAGTATTCACCGATATCCTTGGCGAACTTGATGCCGCCGTCGAAGAGCAGGAGATTGGTGAAGATGGCTCCCTCGGAGGTTACTTCTCCAATAACTGAATCCTCCGACGCCAGACGAATGATTGCCAACCAAAGCTCTTCCCGGCAGCGGCCTTCCGCAGTCTGGTTGATGCCTGAAGCGAGCGATGATACCGCCCGCTTACTCGCAGAGAAACTGAAAATCGAGAGGCTGGTAGCGGCTATCCTCGCCACCCGCGGATTCACGGATGCGGCTGCGGCCAGCGATTTTCTTTACCCGAAGCTAAACGAACTGCACGATCCATTCTTAATGCGCGGCATGGCGGAAGCTGTCCCTCGCGTCCGTACTGCCATCGCACGGCGTGAACCGATGTTGCTTTACGGCGATTACGATGCCGATGGCACTTGCTCGATCATCGTTTTGAAAAAGACTATCGAGTTGCTGGGCGGTCTCGCAGATTTTTATATCCCGCATCGCTTGAAAGACGGCTACGGCATGCGCAGCGAAGTGATCAGTCAAGCTGCCGCCTCCGGTGTTCGCCTGGTCATCAGCGTCGATACCGGCATTCGCGCAGCCGAAGTCGTCAGGCATGCCAATGGCCTCGGCATTGACGTGATTGTCACGGACCACCATCTGCCCGAAGAAGAATTGCCGCCCGCATTCGCAGTCCTTAATCCGAATCAACCCGGCTGTCTCTATCCGAACAAACACCTGTGCGGCGCGGGCGTGACCTTTAAGCTTGTACAGGCTCTACTCGAATCCGGCGAAATGCCCGAAACCAGGCGCACCGCGCTACTCGATTCTTTTCTCAAGCCGGTCGCCATCGCCACGGTTGCCGATATCGTTCCGCTTTCCGGCGAAAATCGCGTGATCGTCAAGCGCGGGCTTTCCGGTCTGCGGAATATCAGAAACTTCGGCCTGAAGGCGCTCTTAACTGTCGCGGGGTTTGATGACGGAGAGATTCCCTCTGCCCATCAGGTCGCATTCCGCCTGGCGCCTCGTATCAACGCCGCGGGACGCATGGCAACCGCTAACTCAGTTATCGAACTATTTCTCACCGAAGATGCGGGCCGGGCGCGCCAGCTCGCCGAACAGCTCGACCAATTGAATAGCGAACGCCAGAAGACCGAGAGCGACATTGTTGAATCGGTCTTGCAATCCTGCGAAGAGATACCGGTTCCTGCAGACCGGGCCGCCCTCGTCTTTCGCGGCGAGAATTGGCATCTCGGCGTATTGGGCATAGTGGCCAGCCGCTTAGTCGAACGCTTCTGCCGCCCTGTGTTCGTCTTAAGCAATGCCGCCATCATGGGCGATGACGACCAGCTTTTGCTTGCCGGGTCGGGACGGAGTTTGCCGGCCTTTCATCTGCTCGAAGCACTGGAAAGCATGCCGGATTTGTTTCGAAAGTTTGGCGGTCATCGCCAGGCGGCCGGACTAACGTTAAGTGCTGCGAACTTTGACGAGTTCTGCCAGCGGTTACACACCTTTGCCGCCGGCAGATTATCCTTGTCGGATTTTCGTCCTCAATTTCAAATAGACGCTATCGCCACGCTCGCAGAACTAACCGAACGTGCCGCTGCGCAAGTACTTTCTCTGGGACCTTTCGGCTTCGGCAACCCAAATCCTGTGCTGTGTTGCTTGCGCGTGAGGGTAGCGGGAACTCCTCGCCCCTTCTCATCCGGCAAGCACTTCACGATCCCGCTCGAACAGAACGGCCGTACCCTGTTTTGCAAAGCCTGGAACCTTGCAGAACGTGTTGCCGCTTTCGTACCTGACGCCCTATTTGACGTTCTATTGCAGATTGAGGACGACCCGGTATCCCGCAAACGAGGCTACGGGTCCTGGTGCATAACGCTGAAAGACTTCCGAAGCAGCTCCCCGGATCTTACTATTTCTTAGGTTTGCCCGGAGCTGCTGCCGGCGCGCCTTTCGTCCCAGCCACTGCCGGCGAAATCGCTACCACCTCCGCGGCCACCTTAGAGCCCGCACTCGCGCCTTTCACCGAACCTTTATTCACGGCCTCGGCGCCGGGCTGTTCACCGTAAAGAACAATCACCGAAATCCGGCGGTTCGACGGGTCCAGCGGATTCTTCGCGTTCCGCAAGTTTTGATCGCCATATCCTCGAATCTGCTTAATCTGGTCCTGTCTTACTCCATGCGCCTGCATCAGGCGCCGTGCTTCGTTGGCCCGATCGGCCGACAACTCCCAATTCGTATAAGTCTTCGAAGTGTTGTAGGTCGCGGCATCGGTGTGGCCTTCCAACACAATTGCGTTTGGCAGTTTTCCCAGCTCCGTCGCCAGTAGCGACACTGCCTCTTCGCCGGTCGAGGTAGGTTGCGCATTGCCTGTCTCGAAGAATACGCCTTTCGAGTTTTCCAACAGTTCGATGCGCAGCCCTTCACCGGTAATGGTCATGGTGATCTGGTCCTTCAATTTTTCAATGGCCGGCAGTGACCGCAAAGACTGCTCCAGTTTCTGCTTCAGATCCTTCATCTCGTCGATCGACAAATAAATGGACTTGCCCGATCCGTTGCTGCCGGCCCCGCCAATCTGGCTCTTGCTACCTTTCGGATCCAGAAAATAGGCAGCGATCGATTTCTTCACCTGTTCGCTGCTCGCCATCAGCCACATGACCATAAACAGCGCCATCATCGCCGTCACAAAATCCGCATACGCGACTTTCCAGGCACCCCCGTGGTGCCCTCCATGCCGGCTCTTCTTTTTGCGGATGATTATTACAGGTTGTGCGGTAGACGGTTGTGCCAAAGTTCTGCCCTACGAACTAAATCGCACAAATCGTCACCCTGCACTACCCGTAATGCAGTTTTCTTGATACAGGAATTATCTGAGAGGGCAGCCCGCAAAAATCGACGCGAGTTCCAAGTCACAACCGCTACTACTCTTAAAGTGATCTCCTGGGCCGCTCTCCCGTCTTTGCGCCATACCTTAAATCGGGAAAACTTCCCGCGGCACCCTGCCGCCCGGCTCCTCTGCTGCGGCTTAGCGTTCCTGCTGGCCTGCGGGATCTGCGTGCTTACATGCACGCGTTCGGCTAGCTAGGCTGGGCGAACCGGTTTAGAGCGGTTCACCTCAAAAGCCAACTTTCCGTCCCGCGCGATGATCTGGCCACCCCATTTCTCTTTGCCGTTAAGCAGACCTTCCAGTTCCTGGTCCACGGGACGATCCAGAATCAACACATCGTCTTCTTTTAAGTCAAATAGCGTTCGTCCTGAAACCGTGCCGCCAGGTATGCGAACGTCTAATGTTATCTTCGCGTCCTGCATGATCTTCGCTACGTGTAGCTGATCCTGCTCCGTTGCCTTCGTCTTCCGAATTCGCTGTAGCTGCTCAAAGTTATTGCGCAGCCGTTTGATGAAAATCGACGGAATCGCCAGATTCATCAAGCCCGAGCTCGAACCAAGCCGGACCTCCATCGCAATCACGATCATGGCCTCCGCCGGCGCCAGTACATGCAGCAGTTGCGGCTCGCTCGCAAGCGACTGAACCGAAAAGTCGATGTCCGCTACGCTCTTCCAGGAATCATGCAAGTCCCGCAGAAACACTGGCAGCAGCGTCTGCATCAGTTTCTTTTCGATATCGGTGATCTTTCGCTGCGTGAAGGAGGAGGATGGTTCCCTGCTCCCGAGTAAGATCTCGATCAGGCGGAACACCAGATTGGTATTGATATCGAGAATCGCCGTTCCGTCGTAAGGTTGCAGACTGATATAGGCGATACAGGCTGGTGAAGACAGATTCTCCAGAAAATCGCCATACGACATCTGCTCGAGACCGACCAGACCCAACATTACATACGACCGAAGATAGGCCGACAGGCTCGACGCCACATTCCGCGCGAAGTTCTCGTGCATCAAATGCAGCGATTGCAGCTGCGACTTGGGAATCTTGTCCAGTTTCCTTAAGTCGAACGCTTCGACTTCAGCTGAAGCTTCAGCCGGATCCGCTAAATCGTGAAACATCAATTCAATCTCTTTCTAGTACTGAGCTGCTGCCGTTACGCCACTTTACCCGGGCAGAGCCTCAAGCGCTCCCCTCGGCTGACTATCTGCTTTATGCGCAACCCGTAATTGCCCTTCACTTCCACGATTTCTCCGCGCGCTACGAGCGTGTTGTGAACAAACAATTCCACTGTGTCGCCGATCTCTTTATCCAGATCGATCACCCTCCCGGGCTCCGTCGCTAGAACATCTCGAATCGTGAGTTCGGCGCTGCCGACCGCAATTGAGAGGGGTAGCTCCATCTCTCGCAGCCGTTCGAGCATCGGCGACTCCATTGCCACATTGTCCTCGCCCGAATCGGTTACCGCTTCGGCCGGCGCCAAACGCTCCAGCACTCGCGCCGCTTTCTGCAACTCGACCACGATCGTCAGCTCGAGGTTATCGGTTCCGTTAAGGGAAATCGAAACCGTGGCCCAGACAAGCGATTCCGCATTCGGCTCGGAGCTTACCTCTCCGCTACCGCACAAAATCGTAAGAACGTCCGAACTGACCGCTTCCGCCGTACCAACCGATATCTTGCCTAACAGCTCCAGGTAGGTCGAGCGGCAGGTCTCTTTTTCCCTTCCACCCAGGGCTCTTCCGATGGCCAACGATACGTCTTCCTGTGCGCCGATCCAGGTCTGAAACTCGCCGTTACCGGAAAACGCCTGCTGCCACCAGAGAACTTCATGCGTGTCGTACACGGGCGCGAGTTGGGTTCGCGAAATAGCGGCCAGCGGTGTTTCACCCGTCATCGCCGCGACCACGCCACGAAATTGCTCGGTCCAATGCTCCAAAAGTTGGTCTACAGCTGAATTTGAACTCTCCATCTTGGTTTTGTCCGGATTAAGCCTGAGGCGTGCCCGATTGGTCACGCAGATCGGCGATTCTCACAGCAAGCCGCTCGTCGCCGGCCAGAATCTCAGCGCTCCCCAGCAGCACTCCTCCCGCATACACGTCGATGTTCTCTCCAGCCGGTCTCGATAAGAGCAGCAGGCCGTCGACTTCCAGACGTAGAAGCTCCCGGAGCGTAATCGTCCGGCGATCGAGTTCCGCCCAAATCGCCAGATCGACATCGTTCACCGGCCCGTAACTCTCGATGGGTACGCCGTCCGCCTGTGCTGCCTGTCCCGCCTTGTTGCTCACCTCAGTAGACATACTGTTCATCGGACGAACCCTGCAAACTAATCACGCCTTCCTTTTCCATTTCCCGCGCCAGCGTAACGATCTCCTGCTGCGCCGCATCAACCTCCCGCAGTTTCACCGGTCCGAGCGAAGCCAGTTCTTCGGCCATCATCGCGGCGCCCCGCTGTGATTGAGTCGCCAGGAATTTCTGCCGCAGCGATTCGTTGGCGCCCTTCAGCGCCACGATCAGAGTGCTGCGAGCCGCCCGCGAGAGGATCGCCACCAGCGCCGCCGATTCCAGCTTCTCCAGATCGCGAAAGACGAACATCAAGCGCTTGATATTCTCGAACAGCGGCGGTTTATTCTGCTCGATCGCCTCCATCAACTGCACACAGGTGTTCGGATCGAGCCGATTGAAAATGTTAGCTACCGCGCGCACGCCCCCGCAGGCTTCCCGGCTCAATTCGCCCAGATTCCTGAGCTTGTTATCGATCACAAATGCGATGTTCCGTACAATCTCGGGTGAGATCTGGTCCAGATCGGCTATCCGTATCGCAACTTCCATGCGAGTCTCTGGTGGCAGTGAAGACAGCAGTGTCGCCGCTTGCGACGGATCGAAATGCGAGAGTACCAAGGCGATCGTTTGTGGATGCTCATCCTGGATCAGCTTGGCTAGTTGTTGCGGATCAGCTTTTCGCACACTGGCAAAATTGAATCCATCCTTACCTAACGAGTTCGCCAACCGGTCCAGGAGGCCCCGCGCTGCTTCCGGACCGTATGCTTCCGCAAGCATCTTTTCCGCATATTCCATACCACCTGTCAGGTATAACTGCTGCGAGGCTGAGTATCTCGAAAATTCTTCCAGGGTATCGCTTACCAGATGAGCCGGAATGCGGTTCAATTGTGCCACCCCTCGCGCCAGTAAGTTTGCCTCGGCCGACGGTATGTGCTTCAAAATCGCGGCACTCTCCTGCGGTCCCAGGGTAACCAGCAGGACTGCGGCTTTCTGTATGCCATTCAGCGGGTTCGATGGTTGATCCAAGTCTTCCTTCTCTTCATCAGCCAGAGACAATTCCGGCTTTTACACGAGTGTGTTGCTATGAAAGAGTCCTCAGACTTTGACTTTTATCGCTAGGTTTTTCCTGGTGGCACTCTGCACGAAGCGCTCCGCGATGTCCCGGCCTTGTTCAGAGAGCCTATCTTACTTGTGCAGATTCGGCATGAAGCCGTGCGCACGTGTCCGAATTCGATAGACAGACTTGGTAGCCGTAATGTAAAGCGTGCGGTAATCCCGGTCACCCCAGGCGAGATTTGCCGGCTGTTCCGGAACCACGATTGTCCCCAGATGATTACCCGCCGCATCCCACACCCAGATGCCTTTTGGCCCGGTGACGTACAAATTCCCAGCCCGGTCCACCTTCATGCCGTCGGGCACACCGCCTTTTTCCTTCTCCTCGGCAAAAACCCGTTCGTGGCTCAAACTCCCATCCGAGGCCACGTCGAACGCCCGGATGTTTTTCTTTTCGCTGTCGTCGACGTAAAAGGTTTTTCCGTTGGGCGAAAAGGCGAGACCGTTGGGCTGGGACATATCCTTTACTAACGCCTCAAGCTCGCCGCCTTCTTTCAGCCGGAACACGCCTTGAAACGGAATCTCCTGTTTTTGTCCTTTAGGCAAATCGAGCGTCGGGTCGGTGAAGTACATCGCGCCGTCCGGCCCAAGCAACACATCGTTCGGGCTGTTGAAGCGCTTTCCCTGGTAGCGATCGACCACCGTAGCGTACTGCCCGTCCGGGCTGACGCGAATAATTGCCCGCAAAACGCTCGCGCAGTCCAGCAAGCGCTGCTGCTTGTCGAAAGTGTTGCCATCCGGATCGCCGAGCGCCACCACGCTTTCTCTTTTACCGTTCAAGTAGACTCGATAAATCTGGTTTTGCTCCTCGTCGCTCACATAGAGAAACCCAGCCGAATCCCAAACCGGTCCCTCGGTGAATCCGAAACCGCTCGCAACGGAGGTCAGCTTTGCTTTACGATCAAATAGCTTCCAGAACTTGGGCGAATTCGCTACAAGATGAAACTGCCGCGGCGCCTTCGCCGTATTTTGAAAACTTGCCAGGCAGGCCAGTAGCGGCAGTGCAGCTATGAACTTCCATCGGCTATTTTCCATTTCCGCTTTCTTTCTCTCCGTTCCGCTGCTCTATGCGCAAGCTCCCTGCACGGTGGCCGGACAAACCGCTGTTTTCTCCATCCATCATGTAGCAGGCGATCCACCGCTTACTCTTGAGCCAGCCGCCAAACCGTGGAAGAACGCTACGCGTCAGTCGATGTCGAAGGATTGTAGCCGCCAAATCGATTACCCGCAACTCACCAGCGAAATCCGCGGCTTCTGGACCGATACCGCGCTGTACCTCCTTTTTCGCTGTCCCTACCGTGAGTTGAATCTATTCCTGCCGCCCGATCCTTCCAAAGATCGCGTCAAATTGTGGGATCGCGATGTCGTGGAAATGTTCCTGGGGGACGACTGGCAGAATATTCGCCACTATCGCGAGTTCGAAATCGCGCCGACCGCCGATCGCATCGATCTCGCCATCGATCTCGATCAAGACAAGTATGACCACACCTGGGATTCCGGCTGGCAAACCATGGCTCGCATCGACCGGCAACAGAAAGTCTGGTACGCCGCCGCCAAAATTCCGCTTTCCGCGGTCAGCAGCAAGCCCGTTACGGCCGGCACGAAATGGCGCGCTAATTTATACCGGATCGATGGCCTCGGCGCAGACCCGGTCCGGCATTTCCTCTGCTGGCAGCCGACCTGCGTCCAGAATCGCGATCCCAATCACGTCCCGGAACACTTCGGCACGCTCGAGTTTCTTCACTGATCATCGTCGTCTGTAGCGTCTTTCGTCTTCGCGCCCGGAGTGGTAGCCAGAAAGCTCACCAGATCGTCCAGCTGCGACTTGCGCAGCGTGGCGCCATAGTCAGCCGGCATCAGCGAGCGCGCCTGACGTTGAATTTCTTGCAAGTCGGATTTGTCAAAGGAATGGAAAACGCCGTCCGTCGTCTGCATCTGCAACGAGAAATTATCTTCGTTACGGAGCACACCCAAATACCGCTTCCCTTCCCTGGTTTTCACGGCCACCGTTCCGTGACGCTCATCCAGATTTTTGTTCGGCTCGCCGATGGCTTCGCGGATGTCAGCGGCCGCATGGGTTTTTCCGTAGACTGAAAGGTCCGCGCCCAGAAAACCACCGCGGCCATTTACCATGTGACACTCCGCGCAATGTGCGCTGCCGAAGAAAAGCTCGCGTCCTTTTGCAGGATCCCCGGAAACTGTAGCCCCCTGATTGCCGCCCTGCAAAACGCGCAGATAATGCAGGACCGCGGTTCGCTCGTCATCTTTGAGTAAGGCGCCGAATCCCGGCATACCGGCGGCTGGAATGCCGTTTCGAATAATGCGGCTGAGGTCCGCATCCGGTAATCTCTGCACATCCGCGTTGGTGGCGATGTTGGGAGCGTGCTCGCCGCCGCGCCCGTCCAAGCCGTGGCAAGCGGCGCAATTCGAACTGAACAGTTGCTCTCCCGGCGGTGCGGCAGCCCAAGCTACCGGCAGCGCCAGCGCAAACAGCAGAACTTTCCAAGTCCTCCGCAGCACGATATGCATCTCTTGTATGCGAATACTATACCTAAGATGTCGTTGCCCTCCTGGTCGCTCGCTGCCGCGCTCTGCCTGCTCCTGTCCTCTCCATCAACGCCCGCCGAACTTGGCGCCGCAACCATCGGCGCCAACTGGCCCACCTATCATGGCGACTACACCGGACGCCGCTTCTCCTCGCTCAGCCAAATCACGCCGCAGAATGTAAATCAACTCCGGGCGCAGTGGATCTTTCACTCTCCGAATTCGAACAATCTCGAATTGACGCCACTCGTTTCGAACGGCGTGATGTTTGTCACTTCCGCGAACGATGCGTTTGCGCTTGATGCGCGCACGGGACGCACGCTCTGGCATTACGCGCGGCCGGTTTCGGAAGGTCTGGTTGACGACGCGTCCTCTCACCACAATCGCGGTCCCGCCCTCTGGCACGAGCGGCTCTACATGGAAACCGACAACGCGCATTTGCTCTGTCTCGACGCGCGCTCCGGACACCTGATCTGGGACGTCGGTTATGCCAAAGGCAACAAGAACTACGGCGCCACCAGCGCGCCTTTGGTGATCAAAGACAAAGTGCTGGTAGGCACGTCGGGCGGCGATGACGGCGTGCGCGGGTTCGTGGCTGCCTTCGATGCCAAGACCGGGGCCGAGTGCTGGCGTTTCTGGACCATTCCTGCGCCGGGCGAATTCGGTTCCGAGAGCTGGCCGGGCGACATGTATCTGCGCGGCGGCGCTACTACCTGGATGCCCGGCACCTACGATCCCGAACTGAACACGGTCTATTGGGGGACGAGCAATGCCGCGCCCGATTTCGATGGCACGGTTCGGCCGGGTGACGATCTCTACACAGCGTGCGTCCTCGCCCTCGACGCAGACACCGGCAAACTCAAATGGCACTTTCAATTCACACCACACGACCTCTTTGATTACGACGCCACTGAAACCGCGGTGCTGATCGACGCGCCTTTTCATGGGGCGCCTCGCAAACTGTTAGTCGAAGCCAATCGCAACGGCTTCCTGTATGTCCTCGATCGCACGAACGGCCGCTTCCTCCAAGCCGTCCCATTCGTAAAAAAGCTGAATTGGGCGAAAAGCATCGACGACGCCGGACGGCCAGTACGCACCGGGATTGAGCCCAGCGCGAACGGCGCCCTCATCTGCCCCGACATGGTGGGTGCGACGAACTGGTTCTCGCCGTCGTACAACCCGTCCACTCATCTCTTCTATTTCCTTGCTCGCGAAAACTGCCAGCTGTTTTATCTAAAGCCGCAGAATTTCAAAGAAGGCCACGAGTTTTACGCAACGGGCGTAAAGCGCGCTCCAGGTGAACACGCACAAAAGATTCTGCTGGCTTACGATTTCGAAACCGGCAAGTGTGTCTGGCAATATCCGCAAACCGGCAACGGGCAATCTTGGGGAGGTACTATGACCACCGCCAGTAGTTTAGTCTTCTTTGGAAACGATGCGGAAGATTTCGAGGCAGTAGACGGCCGCAGCGGCAGGTCACTTTGGCATTTCAATACCGGACAATCGCTTCACGCTTCTCCGATGAGCTATAGCGTGGATGGGAAACAGTACGTCGCAATTGCATCCGGCAGTGACGTGTTCACTTTCGCTCTTCCATAACGCCGGGCTCCCAATTTCCTATTTTTCTTGACAACATTTGCAAAGTTGGAGTAATCTCAGCCAACTAGCAAATTTCGAGGAGTTTCATCGTGACGCTACGGAACTTTGTAATCTCCGCCCTTGTTGCCGGTCTCGCTGTCTGCCGTCTTTCCGCCGATGTCACCGGCGCCATCTCGGGCACCGTTCGTGACAGCTCGAACGCCACTGTCGCGCACGCTCAGGTCGTCGCCGTGGAAACAGCCACCAACCTCCAAAAGACCACTGAATCCGACAACAACGGCGTTTATCGGTTTCTCGCTCTGCCGCCGGGCCAATACACGGTCTCGGTCAGGGCTCCCGGCTTCGAACAGTTCGTGACCACTGGCATTCATTTGCAAGTCAACGACGAACTGCGCGTTGACGTTAACCTCCAGCTCGGAACCGTCAAGGAGGCCGTTACCGTCGAAGCAAATCCGGTCCAGGTGGAAACCGAAAGCACGCAACTCGGACAGGTGGTGGATACCAAGCAAATCCTGTCCCTACCGTTGAACGGCCGGAGCTTTATCGATCTGCTTGGCCTGCAAGCGGGCGTCGCCCCCACCACATCCGGCTCCATCCAGCAGGATCGTCCAGTGTCCGGCATCTTATCTTCCGGCAACGTGTCCGTAAACGGACAGCGTGAAACGGCCAATGCTTTTCTGGTGAATGGCGGCGATGTCAGCGAAGGCCGCAACCAGGGGGCGGGCCTGATTCCTAATCTTGACTCCATCCAGGAATTCCGCCTGATCACCAACGGCTTCGATGCCGAGTACGGCAAATACAGCGGCAGCGTCATGAACGCCATCACCAAGTCGGGCACAAATGCCTTTCATGGCGACGCGTTCGAGTTCCTGCGTAACGACGATTTCGACGCACGTAATTTCTTCGATCCGACTAAAGCGGAACTGCGGCGCAATCAATTCGGCTACGCGGTGGGTGGCCCGTTCCTCAAAAACAAGCTCTTCTGGTTCACCGATTTTCAAGGAACGCGCGAGGTACGGGGCGCGAGCACTGGCCTGGTTCCCGTTCCATCCACTGCCGAACGGTCCGGCGACTTTGACCCGAGTACGTTCGTTGACGCGAGCGGCAATCCGACAGCAGTCAACGGCTCTTACTGGGCAAGCGTCCTCTCGCAGCGTCTCGGTTACGGCGTCCAAAATGGCGAGCCTTATAGTTTCACCGGCTGTACCACTACGACCAGTTGCGTTTTCCCGAACGGCGTCATTCCGCAGCGGGCGTTTGCCACGCCGGCGGTTAACATCCTGCCTTATATTCCAACGCCCAATCAATCCAGCGGC
>DATAYL010000309.1:0-10765 GCA_036272575.1 Bryobacteraceae bacterium
GTTTGGGAGCCGAACGACGCAGGACCATCAGTTGTTGCCGCAAGGCAAGGTTTTCCAGTCGCAGCTGGGCCGAGGTCTTGCACATGGAGGTGATGGCGCTCAGCACAGCGACCAAGCGTTGCTGCGCCAGCCAAAAGAGCACATAAAAGTCGATCAACTTCAATGCTTGCAGATCGATCGGAATATTTGGAGCCACAGATCGCCGTCCTGCTCTATGGCCGCCAGCAGCGTTCGGCGGACATCCGGCCAGGACACACCAAACAGGTAACTACTTCTGGGAATAGCATTCGCCAGGTCTGCCATGGCCAACACTCGACACGACGATGTATCGATACACAGCTGATGGCGGCTGCCAGCGGGGTTCATGAACACAGGCCTCCGTCGTCGCCAAACCGATGAGATCGAGATGTAGGGCAACAGCCCTACGCTGATTCTCGCGGTTCTCTTTGTTTGAAAGGAGCGCGCTCGCGCGCTCAGTGGATTCGTTTCGCCAGCCGGCAACTGTGCCAAGAAAACATTCATTAGGGGGTCGGTTGGAACGCTTGCGTTGTAACTCACACCGCCGACCCATTCGGTTCGCCAGAGGAGGTCGTCGTCGGGCAAGTCGTCAATGGCGTAAAAGGCCTGTCCCAGTGCCAGATCATAACCAACTCCTATGAGGTTATGGTCGCGGTGGACCTTTGCAGCACCCCGCCATTCTCCCTGCCATTCGCAGATAGCGCTGCTCCGTTCGCCTTGAATTTTGCGCGAGCAGCCCTTATTCGCAAATAATTCTGCATCTTACAAGAGTAGAGTACGTAGAAGTTGTCGACTCGCGAATGCAACCGGTGGCCCGAATATCGTCGGACGTCCGATTAGCGGCCGCGGTCTGGCTGGGGGCGACCCGCCTGATCGACAACGTCCGATGCGCGATTTCCTGACACGCATCACCGTAGACCAGCCCAATCAATTCCGGCTATCTGCTTCGTGTGGAGCCAGGAATGCTGCGCAGTTTATCTTCGAACGCCTGCACCGTGTGCGAGAGATCCGTTGGCGAGGCGATAAGCAATCCTTCCGCGTAGACATACTCAAGCAGGTATAAATTGAACAGGCCGAACCATTGACGGAGAGTATCACGCGACGCCATCATAAACGATTGCCTGGTAAAGACCGGCAAGAGAAACGACGCTCCACGCGTAGCGATGTTTTCTTTTTGACCGGTGACCAACCCGGCCTCATCAAAAAAACGTTGAGTATCCGCAACACAAAAAACGGAGAGCCCGCCGGTTCCGAGTAAAGCCTCCGTAGGAGAAACCCAGGGGCGATTCCGGAAGAGATTTTCGTATCCCGGAGTCTTCTTGAGCAAGTGCGCCGGATCGGCTCGCGGACCCTCGGATGCTTTCATCGCCTCCTGGAGCCTGGACGCCTGTTCCGGAAAGGCTTTGCTCAGGCTGGCGAAGTAGCGTTTCATCGGGCTGGGTTTTGCCGATGGTTCCTCGGGACGCTTCTCCTGCCGATATGCAAGTCCGTTAGTCCACCGCCATCCGTAGCAATGTTTACTAACGGCGGCTTTCCATGTGTCGGGGTTTATATTTCCCGGGAAGGCAAATTCGAGAGTCTCGTTTCCGTGGGCGGCGATCTGTTTGGCTTCTTCGATCGTTTCGAGTAAGTAGCCGCGCTCCTCGGGGGTCAGTCCACCAGGCGGATACGCGACATGGTGCACGTAAAAGACTTCGGTTTGAGGCGGGACGATCTCTCTGGTATCTGGTACACCATTTCTGGTGTCGTAAGTGAGCCTCAACATATCTCCTCAGGCTTTAGCGCGTTTGCCACGCCGATATCCGCAGGATTCCACGAGTTCGATAAGTTTGTCATCGAGTAAATGCTTGGCAGCGATAATAATTCCCTGGTCAGACGGAAGCTCGCCCACATATAGATCGAAAAGGCTGAAATACAGCGGCGCTTGCTTTTCCGCATTCGCAGTTAGGAAAGACCGCGAATCGAAAAGCGGAACGGCAAACGGAATCATGTCGATAAGAGGGTCTTTGGTGTTTTCGCTCAGAATCTGTTTTGCTATATCGCCGAAGCGGTTTTGCGAGTGCTCCGAAAGGAGAAACGTATATCCGCCGCGACCCAAAAGACTGTTGCGAGCCAGATCCTGATCGCCGAGGATGAAATGCTGCATGCGCGGCATGCCAGGAAATAAGTCCGTCATCTGGAACGCTTCTTTCTTTTCCTTAAGCTTCTCGTAGGCCGCGCGGAAATCCATACCTGTAATCTGGTCGTACTTCGGCATGGCGACGGGACCGCGTCCGGGGCAAAAGCCGAGCGCACCTACCGGGAGATACTCAATGGCGTTCAATAAGAAATGTTCCATTAAGTGGGGATAAGTGAGCTGCTGATCGAAAAAGGTGAAGTGCCGAACCTTATTCTTAGCGCTTACGAATTTGATCAGGCCTTCCAGAAGCTGCAGAAAGCGCGGGTCACCTTGCGTCTTGGCCTTATTCTCGAAGGAGGCGGGCATCCAGTACAGACACCAATCCTCAGGCCAGCTCTTATCGGGCCAGTGTTTGCGGATGGGCAGAAGTAACTCGTTAATGTCCTCATAGGCGGCGAGACGTTTTCGGTCGGGCTCAGGGGCGATGTTCGTTCTGTATTCCCGCGGGGCCGGGCGTGCAGGCTCGGGTGGCGGAGCGGGCGCCTGGGGCCGAACCTGGAGAGACGAAAATCTGAGGCCACTTTCAGGAAAGAACTCTGACTTACGATCGAGTGGATCGATGGCCGGTTTAGGGTGATTGCTCATGATTTCGGAGGCTCCGATCCTGTCGGTTGGTCAATGACGGGGGGAGGCACCGAGCCTAAGGGTGGAATTCCACGGATGTATGGGGCCCCGGCTTTTGCGGCGGCTTCGGTGGCTGCGTTCTTCAACCCCTGGACCTGGGCGGTAGCGGCCTCGGCGGCCTCTTGCTGAGTGGTTGCATCGGCAAGTTGTGTCTGGGCCGTCGTGAGCTGGGTATTGGCTGCAGTGGCGGCAGCTTGAGCATCCGCGAGTTGGGTTTGTGCGGTTGCGAGTGCGGCTTGGGCGGCGGTTTTGTCGCCAGTTGCATTGAGCAACGCCTGCTGTGCCCGGGCGAGTTGATTTTGTACCGAGGTAACGGCCGCCTCGGCGGCTGCTTTTTGGGCGGCGGCGTCGGAAACGGCTTGTTCGGCGGTCGCCACGTCTGCGTTGGCGTCAGCGAGGGCCTGTTCGGCGGTTGCCAACTCGGTGTTGGCATCAGCGAGGGCCTGTTCGGCGGTCGCCAGTTCGGCTTGCGCGTCGGCGGCTGCTGCTTCGGCAGAACTTAATTGGGAGGAGGCGTCGGCAGTGGCGCTCTGGGCGGCGGCAAGTTGTGCATCGGCTGTCTGAGCCGCCTGTTGAGCCGCGGCCAATTCACTATTAGCCGCCGCGGCAGCATCTTCGGCAGCCGCGAGTTGAGAATTGGCGGCATCAAGAGTGGCCTGGGCAGCAGCTTCCGCTTCGGGAGTGGTAGCGGCCTCCAGGGCGGCTTCGGCATCATTGACAGCAGCCTGCGCCGCGGAGACTTCGGTGCTCGCATCGGCAGCGGCGGACTCCGCAGCACTGAGATCGCTGCTTGCCGCGGCAGCCGCCTGTTCGGCCTCCGCTACTGCCTGTTCAGCGTCAGCGAGTTGCGCCGCGGCATCCGTAACGGCCTGATCGGCAGCCGCAGCTGTCGCGTTCGCATCATCGGCCGCGCCCTGAGCGGCGGTCGCTGCGTCACTCGCCTCCGCACTAGCGGTACCGGCGTCGGCCGCGGCATCACTCGCTGCAGCGGCCTGGTCGGCAGCAGCGCTAGCGGCGCTATCTGCCGCAGTCATATCAGCGGCGGCGTCGGCAGCAGCAGTCTCAGCGGCCGTTACATCCGCTGTAGCGTCCGCGATGGCGGTATCCGCGGCGGCAATGTCGGCGGTCGCAGCGTCGATCGCGGTTTGGGCGGCGGCCGCATCAGTAGCGGCAGTGTCGACGGCAGCCTGTGCCGCTGTCTCCGCCGCCTCAGCCGCCGACACGGCGTCAGTTGCCGCCGTAGTGGCAGTTGCGGCGGCTTCGCCCGCATCGGCGGCAGCGGCGGCTGCAACCTCGGAAGCAGCTTCAAGCTCGGTAAGCGTCGGTGGAGTAGGAACCGGCGCTCGAGGATTGCCGGCACCAAATCCGAACACGCGCCCACACAGTGCTGAAAAATTTGCGTGCAGCGCATCGAAGCCGGTCTTCAGGCCGGCAAATACCGGGTTCCATCCGTTCAGAAAACTGTCGAACGCCCGAAAGCCCCCGCCCCAGTTGGAAACAGCGGCCCGGAGCGTGGCGAATGTGAACTCCGTGGTCAGCTTAAAGTTGAAATTGCCGGCTCCGAAGGCGAGGGTTTTGAACTGTGGAAGATTGTACGAGGGAGGCGTGTTCCATTCGGGGGTTTTGTTCGGATCCGAAGGGTCAAGTTTCTCGAATCCGTGCGAAAACGTGGTTCCGATACCGCTCAATCCGCCTCGCATTTCTCCGGCTTGCTTTTCATGTAAGGCCGCCAGACTTGACGCCTGGTCGTAGTTTTTCGAAGCATTCTCCCGATAGTTCTCAAAGTGGGCTCCAGCGACGATGGAGGTCGCGGTGCCGGCGTGCCACTCGAACTTGTGGCCGACATGAACGTTAACGGAATCCCCGTGGACAATCACGCTATCGTCCTTCGACGCGGCGCGCACCATGATGTTATCGTCGCCAAAGCGCAGACTATTCAGCGTCACGTCCTGGCCGGCCGAACCCATCCCGACTTCTTCGGTCACAGTGCTACTGATGTGGATCTCGTGCCCCTCCAGATAGTACCTGCGTACATCCGCGTTCAGAAAGTTGTTAATGGCGACGCCGGGAGCGTCAAATTCGCTATACACGGCCCCGACATGCTCATGAATCGCGTTACGTCCGACACGGACATTCTCGTATTGCTTGATTTTCCGGTTCCAGTCGCCTGTAACAATGACTTCTACGTTTCCTTCGGGCGCCGTCAGTTCAGCATGTACGCCATGAATGAGTATCTGGATGTTCCCGGTCTGCAGATCAGGGGCGGAGAGAAACCCGGGACTACGGATGGCGCCCGCCGAGGCACTTTTTCCGAGGTTTGGACCGGCGCTATCCGAGCTCACTCTCCCCTTTGGCATGGTCGAAATCAAAACGTTACTGGAAAACGGCATTGCTCGAGAGTTCCCTTTTTAGAAAAAGATCCGCCAGATGCCGAGGATGAGTCCGCCGCCTCGACCGGAGAAACCCTGGATCCGAGTCCGCAGCCCGTGAATCTTTGTCTCGATCAACTCCATCTTTGAGCTCAAGAACGAGCTCTCGACTTTATTCACACCGGCGGCGCTTCCGGCAATCTGCAACACCTTCAAGACGATATGAAGAATGAACCCCCAGCCGAAGGTCAAATTAATCTGGACCAATTCGACAAACTCGGACCGCATTCCTGCGAAGAGGTCAGAAGCCACGCCTGTCACCGCTTTTGCGTGGAGGCCGCTGTACAGGTTGTTGGTAGCGCTTCCCAGAACCAGGGTCTTGGAGTTCAATAAATTAATGTCTTCGTGCGTGGTACCCGCAACCGTTCTTGTACTTGTGCCGTGAACCGTTGTGACGTGGGGACTGTTTTGAACGATAGTCATGCCGTTCAGGGTGTAGGTAAGGGAGTTGGGCTGCGTGTTGGTCTGGTCGATGCGATGCACCTCCGTAACCGTTCCCTTGTAAAGATTCACGGTGGTGCCTTTGACCTCATCCACGGAAGCGGGACTGGTTTCCGGGTTGGCATATGCCGGACCATTAGCAATGCCAGTTCCAACCTTCCTGTCAAACGTCGCGCCGGTTTCCGTACGCAGATCGCCGTGAATGTTGATGTTCTGATCGGCGTCCACTTTTATAGAGTCGGCTCCGGACAAGAGCAGTGTTTGTAAGACACCGGCTCCGCCAGTAAGTTGTGGCTTGTACTTTGCAAGATCAAGAAAGCCGGTGGTGTGTGAGTTCTTCAGGCTGGTGGCATGACTAGATACCGGCAACGTGGTCGAATCCGACCCGCTGCGCGCAGTAGAGATATCAGAGTTTGCATTGAAGACTGACATGTAGAACAAAGCTCGGAAATTGCAAGGACCCGGGCGCGGCCGCTAAGGTATTCTCATGTTCCCGAGCGGAATTCCCAGGACCTGGCGAATGTTTGCTGCGTCGGCGGATAAACGTACACCGGAGAGGCCGTAGCTAACCGGCTTTCCGGCGAGCCGGGCCACGATGAAATCGAGATTTACCAGGCCGACCAGAGACTCCGAAATAGCAACCACCACATTCCAGATGTTGTAGTTCAGCTCCATACCCGGGCGGCATTGCAGATGCAGGCCCGCGCCAATAAGAATATTCAGCGGCACCACCGCCTGAAAGCTGGTTACCTGATCATAAGTATCGTGCTTAGTGCCTACAACAATGTCTTCGGCAGCGGCGCCCTTGAAGTTAGTATGGGTAGTTCCATACGAATAACTGGATTGATTGCCATAGATTGTTCGTACTTCGTAGTCGTAACGGGCGATGCTGCGATCACCAAACTCGACTGAGTCACTGATCTCGGCCGTATGTTCGGATTGCGGAGCGAAATTCTGACTGGATACGTGACCTTCGTATACAGAGCTCAATGTAAAATTGGTGAAGGGGCCGCCTTTGACGAGGTTCTCTCCGTATGTCCCGGCGACCCCGCCTAACTGGACCGAGTTAGTTACACCCTTTACCTCTTCGTACCGGTCTTTCTCCAGCGTGAGGTTGGCGCTGCCGGAAATATTTTCGTTCAACAGCGGCACAACCACGCTTCCGTTTCCATGAAAGATCGCTTGATCGACGGCGCTTTTCAGATCGCCGCCGTTCAGAAACGAGTCGGATCGTATGAGCTTAGGTTGAGCGCCGCCGCGCCCGATACCGGGAACCTGGCTATCGGAAGGAACCGGTTGTGCCGAGTAGGTTCCTATTGCAGTATTAGTTTGAAAGACGCTCATGTCGACGGACGCCCTCAGCCAATCTCTTTGGAATAGAACTTACTGTTGATGTGGACGCGCCCATTTGGCGCGCCTAGAAAAATATCGCCATTTTCCGTCTCAAGCGCAATCATGGGCAAACCGGTTTGAGAGTTCTTTTCGAGCAGCTTTATGGACGCAAAAGGAGTCACAATAGTGAGTCCCTGTTCCCCCGGCGTATCACAGAGTGTGATCCGTAGTCCGCCTTTAGTGCAGATACGTTTCACATCGTTGTTTGCGATGCCGGCGGGCGAGACAAACGGCTCGCGCACGCCTTCATTGTTATTAGCGCTGTTCCACAAGCTTCCGATCACAATGGGGAAATTCGGGTCGCCGTCTTCAAAGGCGATCAGCACTTCGTCCCCGACCTCGGGGAGGAATAAGATGCCGCGGTTAAAGCCGGCATTGCCGGTCGCGAGACGAATCCAGTCGGTCGGCTCATCGGCCCAGATGTACTGGACCTTGAGGCGGCCAAGGTGTTTCGGGTCATTGTTATCGGTGACCCGCGCTATGACGACCCCAAGATAGGGCTGGGAAAGGTGGTAATGCGAGTGCCCCAGGGAATCGATAATTCGTTCGCAGTTGCTGTCGACGGTCGAAAAGCCGGAACTATAGGAGCCCCCATCCTCGCGCACGGTCGGAAAGAGGCCGGGACGATCTAAAATGTGCCAGCGACGGGTGGGCGGATGGCGTTCGGGAGGAGCAACGCTCATCCATTGGGAGGTAAGGGAAGCGACGAACTCATTCTTGTAGCCCATGGCCTGAGTCCAGGTATGGATCACCTTGATGACCCCGCATGGACCGTCGTCGACTCCGTCCGGAAGCCGTTGCAATCCAACTGAGTTTCCAATACCGACACGCGGCTCACGGCTCACGCCGATCGCGTAGACTTGAGAGAGGTTGCGTTCCGATTCTACCCCCAGGCGACTTTGAAACTCGGCGTCGCTTACGGCGTGACTCGTTCGATAGACCGCGCTCGGAGGCACGCACTTTCGCGAAGCAGAGAGCACGGCCGGCCCTATGCGGTGCGAGCCTAGAAAACTTGGATTTGAGGTGAAGTCGTTCACCGTCTTACTAAGCGTTGTAGTGGGATCATAGTAGGTGCCGCGAACGGCGCGTGGACCTACTCTCCCCACAACGGCAACGTGCAACAGTTTGTCCAACCAATTAATGGTCGTTGGCCCGTTAGCAAATTCATCGCGTATCTCAATCCCCGCGACGGTGGCCCGGATCCAGGCACGGCGCTCATAGGCGCGCTTCACCAAGAAGGGCATGTCGGGCAGCCCCCATTGGACCAAGTAGGGCCACGGGGTCTGATCCTTGACACTTACCGAAACTGCGACTCCGTCTCTGGCGCAGAGGTCCGAGGCGACAGCCGAAAGTGACTTGTTCCGGAAGGCGTTCTGGTCATGCGTCACTTCCAGACGCCAGGAGGGTGTCACGGCAGTCACAAGGACGTTGTAACCGCCCGCGCCGTCGTAATGAAGTTCGGATTGCCACACGAAGCCCGTGAAGATGGTCACCGAACCGTCTTCGTCGACGGCGTCTACCTGAAGGTTCAGACCGAGCCATGTTTCGGCTGTCGGCCGTGCATCGTTCGGCGCACGAAATTCGGCGAAACACCAGCCGTGTTGATTGAGCTCCTGATGAACCTCAACCGAGACCTGAATGAGATCGTTAGCTGAGCCGACATGGACTCGAAGAGAAGAAGCCATAAGCGGAGGGTTGTCGCCGTCACTCGGGAAGAGGCGAGCGAACATAGCAACGATTTGAGTAGCTGAAGCCGATTCTATCTACAAGCGAACTAAAAGGCAACGACATTGACCTTCCTTTTCAGCTGATTACGATTATTAATTTGCTCAAATTAGCAATTTACTTTTGATTGACACACAGGGCAGGACGACGGCCTGAAATATGCCGGCTGAAACCCGCTGAAGTGTTACAAACCGGCGAACCATCTACCCTTTGCGGGCCTGATTGTAACGGGGTTGCTGCTAATACTCGATTGCAAAACGGGGCGAGGGGAAAGAGAATCCACCGACCAACAGGCAGGACGTATCATGATCGGCCGACGGCGGCCATTCAGAGGGTAGAAGCGGTTTTTCCTCGCGCTGCTTGTGGTTTATTGTTACATTTTATGTGTTGTTAGTTTGTCAAGATGTCCGCTTTTATTAACACGTGATCTGTCCGCTTTTTGGGTTTTCGGTTTAGGCGGCGTGAGCCGCCTTTTGCTTTCGTTTGGTCACAGGGACCGGAGTCGCCGGCGCGGTGGGAAAGTGGGAATCTCGCAGTTGGTGCGAGATTTCCAAGGAGTTGTGGGAACCGGGGGAACCTGGTTTTGGTTTTCTGGCCAGCATATTGGCGCAACATTTCCACTTCACCGGTCGCCAGATTGAGTGTATCGATACAGATCCGGTTAACCGAACGTTCTCTCAGTACAAGGCCGTCAATGCAAGCCGGTTGGAACTGCTACGGAACGGAAACATCGATCCTCGCGGGTTCGATGCACTAATGGAACGGCTGCTGACTGAAGACCGGACCTTCGTCATAGACAACGGCGCATCGACGTTCCTGCCGCTCTGGAGCTACGTTATCGAGAACCGAGTCATCGATGTATTGAGGAATGCCGGGAAAAAACTGTACGTGCATACCGTGATTACCGGCGGGCAAGCGTTGTTGGATACGGTGAACGGCTTTCGCAGCCTGGCGCAAAGCACGGAGGAACCAAATATCGTGGTGTGGATAAACGAGTATTTCGGTCGTGTCGAACGGGATGGAAAAGGGTTCTCTGATATGGCAGCGTTCACCGAGAATGCCGACAAGGTCTTCGGGTCCGTTCATATCACGGAGCGCAATCACGACACATTTGGCCGCGACGTGGAGGAAATGATCTCAAACAAATTGACTTTCGATGAGGCAATCAGGGAAGGCCAGTTTTCGCTCATGGTGAAGCAGCGGTTGAAAGTTGTCCAGCGCGATCTATTTGAGCAACTGGGTTTGATTGGTTTCTGAAATGCTCGATGTTCCACGATTAATCGGTGAGGTAACTGCGAGACACGGGATTCGGCTGGAGCCTAACGATCCTGCTTTCGCGCTGGTGACACTGAACCAGCTCATTCTTGAGGAGACCGCCACCCGACTGACTGAGAACGTTTCCTCGATCCTGACGCAATTTTCGGGTTCGCTCAATAAGACGGAGCGCCGGGTTGGAGCGATACTTGCCCAGGACTTGAAGAGCGCGATCACGGAAATTAGGAGTCATCTAAGGATCGAACCGGAGGCGCAAAGCCGAAACATCCTCGTGCCACCAACTCTCTTGAAGACAGTGGAGTACGGATGGGCAGCCCTCGGATTGCTGGCCGCTATGCTGATCTTTGGTATTGGGATCGCAGTTGGAACCGTGATCGCTGGCCGGTGAAGGTTGCCCAGATGCGCTTGTTTTTGATTTTATCGTCGATTCTGGGCCGGAAGTACGTGCTGTGTTGGGCGATTCTTTTCTATTTGTTCATGGCGTCAATGCTCCAAGTGTCTAGGTAGCAGACGTCCACAAACTTTGTTGCAGTTGAAAAGGGGACTTGCCAGGACTAATCTGCCACAAGGGGTGCTGCTCGCGGAATCTCAAGCGCCCCGAGGTATAAAGGCCTATGCGCCTGTGTTTCTATGCCACGTTCATTCTGATATGTGTGAACTCGGGCGTTTCATGCGCGTCTGA
>DATAYL010000310.1:0-29223 GCA_036272575.1 Bryobacteraceae bacterium
GGCCGCAGTGGTGCGCTGCCTGAAGCGTGGCGCGCGATTCATCCTGGACACCGGCATGGCTGCGGAGTCGATACTACCGTCATTGGTGCGGAATCGCTGGTTCCGGCTTGGCGATATTCTCATGCTCAGCGAGAATCGATACCATGTCGCCGAGAGCCGGCTCGACATCGACTACACATTTGTACACGGCGGTCAAATCGAGACGCGGCCTACGATGAGCTACTTGTTTACCGCCGGTGAACTCTGCCGGATGCATACCAATGTCGGGCTGCTACCAGCGCAACTTCTCGGTTCGACCGATTCAGAACCTTACCAGATTGGTTCGGCAAGATTGATCTTGATCTCGACCAAGCAGTAGATAGAGTTGCGCCCGCCCATGCTGAGAGCACCGCGGTTAAATTTCTGAAAGCATGTTTGCGCTCCGCCTGTTACACGATCCAAAATGGAGACAGATTCAACCGCCATGAGAGCTGCCACGCAAGTATCAAAGATAGTCCGGGCATCCCGCGAGATCATCTACGAAGCGTGCCTCAGCGCCGAGAAACTCGCCTTATGGAGAGCCCCAGAAAACATGAAGGCTTACGTGCACGTATTCGATGGACGTGAAGGTGGGTCGTACCGAATGTCACTCACATACACGGATCCCAAGAATACAACAGGCGGCAAAACTTCTGAATACACGGACACCTTCCAAGGCAAATTCACCGAGCTGGTTCCGTACGAAAAGATCGTGGAACTCATTCAGTTCGAATCGCCCGAGCCGACATTTGGTGGCGAGATGAGAATGACCACAACCCTCGTCGATGTCAGAGAAGGAACTGAAGTGACAGTCCTCTGCGAGAATCTCCCAGCAGGCATTCGGCCCGAAGATAATGAACTAGGCTGTCGATCATCCCTACGCAACTTGGCCCGACTGGTCGAATACTCGAACCGTCTTTCTTACCTTCTGGCCAGATAGGCCTATTGCCATCTTAAGTTATTGTTTGCGTAATCCGATTCTGTCCGATTTAGCTATAGTTGGTCGCGTAGGCGGACGGCTGATCAGACTGGAATATGCACGCGGGATGTAACGGATTCAGCGAGATAACCTAACTCAACAAACTGGTGCTGGTTCTTCTGACTGTAGTCGCATTATTGGCGCCGTACTTGCCGTCGCTTCGGGCGACTCGAGCCACGCGGCTTGCCTGTCTTCGCGATGAGTAAGTTCGTATTGAAGAATCCGGACACGCTCTGGCGTTTGCGCTGGGCTCATCACAGCTAGCGATTTTGCAGGGTCTCCAGCTCTTCCAGGCTGCGCGGCCAATCTGAACCCAGCAGCCGCGATAATCCACGATCGGCTAGCACTTTTCCGTCCGTCTGGCAGTGAGCGCAATAATTTGTCTCATTATCGGCATAGCGAATGCGCAGGATCTTTTCACCACAGACCGGACACGGTTGACCATACCGCCCGTGTGCGGCCATGCCTTCGCGAAAGGCCGTGACTTTCTCAGGGAAATGCTCGCGGGCTTCGGCGCGAAGGCGCTCGATCCAGAACTTAAGAGTTGCCGTGGTTGCGCCGAAGAGCCGCTCCCACTCCGCGGGTTTAATGTTTTGCGTTTGCGCAATGGGAGATAGCTGCGCGGCGTGCAGAATCTCATCCGAATACGCATTGCCGATCCCGCTAACGATGCGCGGATCCGTCAGTGCTCGCTTGAGAGTATGATTGGCGGCAGTCAGAGCAGCCCGAAAGCGTGCCACGTCGACCGCGAAGACGTCAAGACCGCCCGGATCTATACTTAGCAGCGCCTCTTCGCCTTGGAAGAGATGCAATGCTGCTCGACGCTTTGTTCCGGCTTCAGTCAATACCAGCGAGCCATCTGGAAAATCGAAGGCGGCCAGGTTTTGGCGTCCCGAGAGCTTCGCATTTGCCGGCCGCCAATGCAGGCGTCCCGCGATCATCAGGTGCAGTACGAGCCAGAGATCGCCATCCAATCCGAACGCTATGCGTTTACCCACATGTCGCAACTCGCGCAAGATTCGCCCTTCAACGCTCGCGAGGGGCGGATCGGTCGTGCGAACCAGAAACGCGGTCGTCAAGCGAACACGCTCCAGTGGCTTGGCGATTACACGCGGCTCTAGCGCCTCGATGTAGGCCAGGATGTCCGGCAGCTCTGGCATCTAGTGAACTGGCGTGAACCGAGTCAGGTCCGACCCCGTGCAGTTACTTCAGACTAACTCATATCTTCTCTCACCCGGCCGCCATTGGGTGCAAATTCAAGTTAGAGGAGCTGACAGGAGTTCATGCCAATTCCGATCCTATGCCTTGAGATGATGTGTCAACTATCCATCCAAGCGACCCGTAACGCAGCGCTGTAGATGAGTACAACGTAAATCCAGAAGATCGAGAAGGCCGCATGGGCGGCTGTGTAGAACCGCCGTCCTCGCCAGATCGCTGAATCGTATACCAGGAATTGGAAGACCAATCGAATCAACCAGAACACAACAAATCCTGTTAGCACAACACGACTTAAGGTTCCCGATTCGAGCAAGGCATTTGTGTAAAACAGAGAGCACGCGCCGATCAAAACCACCAATAACGCGATAAAAAAGCAATGCACCAGAAAGATCTGCCGTGTCAGCAGAGACAGTTGTGCCAACTCCTTTTTCCATTTGAAGTAGCGGCCCAAAAAACTGTGCGCAAACCCGAGAACAACGAGTAATGCTCCGGCTAGTCTCAAGTGAAAGTAAATATTCATCGCTGCCTCTGCAAGACGAATACGTGAACGAACGGCGTCACGGTACAGTGAAGCCCTATCGGCAGGCCAGCCGCGTTCGCGACATCTTGCCACGTGCCCGCAGAGAAAAAATGAAGGAACCCGGGGCCAAACGCAATGAAGTTTGCCCAATCGCGCAAATGTTCCACCAGGATCAGTTCCCCTCCAATGCGAAGCACTCGCGCGATCTCTCGGAGGAGTTGCACGCGCGCTTCATGATGCCGGAGTTCGTGGGCTGCGAAGATCAGGAAGGCAGTCTCGAACTCCTGGTCCGGCACGGGCAGCCTTTGCCGGTCCGCTACAGGCGAGAAAACGCCGGCAAGGCGGCGGGCGCGTTTGATAGAGGGTTCAGTCATCTCGCGTGGATCGTAAATGTCGATAATCTGCCCGTCGGAACCGGGAAACGCCGCTGCAATAGCGAGGCTGGTTGCATCGATCCCTGAATGAATGTTGATCCAGCGCATCGGCGATCGCGCAAGGCACTCATGAAGCCAGCTGAGTCCGTACAAGCCAGATCGGTCGTAGACATAATGCGAGACCAGGAGCGATGAACAGGTCCAGAAAGCTGCAGTTCCCGTCGCAAGAAGGACTAAAGTACGGAAGGCCGGAGGCAGCCACACTGAGATCGCGATGGCGGCGATTATTCCTGCAACTGTCCACAGATAGAACGGCCGATTGTAGTTGAAAACGTGTTGGAGTCCCTTATATTGCGTCGGGGAGGGAATGCTGCTGGTCATGTTGTCTCCAGGGGAGTGCGTATCCCGCGATTCCATCGATACGGGATGGCATGCACGTGGAATGCGTTTGCCAGGATCGCCGTGGCGTGGCAGAAGGGCTTCTGGCGCAAAAAAGTGTTTTGAAGAACCTGGACAGTGACGGGCTTTGGATGCCACTCTTGCCGCACACCCTGAATGCGAATGATAGAGTGAGTCTCCCGTTCGTAATCGAACGTGTATGGCAAGGGCCCTGCGAATCTCCGAGCGTCTTTAAAGTTGAGAAACGGCGATCCAGCAGGCAGAAGGGCCGGTTCATGGTCGGTATGCGCAATTACTCGCAGATCGGCCTCCTGGCGCGGGGTTCGAATATTCCACTCGATTTCGCTGAAGCGTTTCTTCAGTTCTGCCTGACATAACCCGTATTTATAGTGGGTGAACACATTGCCGGCGGTTGCCATCCATTGCCGGTTCGTATTGCTTCGCAGAATCCACAGCCCACGCAACGAACAGGTGCGAGTCGCCAGGCGCGCGAAGATGCGGTAACCGCTCAGCATAAAATCGCGACCCAGCGCTGCAGGTAGGAAACTCGGGCGCAGCCGTTCAGCCTGAACCAGGGCAATTGCAAGGAAGCCATACTCGCCATAAGTGTCCAGGGCCAGCCCGGGTGGGAGTAGCGGCTGCAGGAGATGGCTTGGAAAGGCATACGTCAGAATCAACGACTGCCGAAAGAACGCCTTCACCGGAAACGGATGACGCTTCAAAAGATGGAGCATAAGTTGCCTACCTGGGTGGCATGAACAGTGCCCCACAGCAGCGATCGATCGTGCGCCGCCAAGTTGTTGATAGTCGTGGTTGCAGGTTCTGCAAAGCTGCGGGCGACGACGATCGCGCCCGGCGCAGCAGCGCGCTTCACAGCGCTCCACAAGCGCTGCAAGTAACACGACGGTGCACCGTCGACAATGTTGGATAACGAGAACGCATCGAAGCTCGCGGGCTGCTGTGCATCCAGGTAGGCCGCCGCGTCCGCACACACGAAACGAATCGCGGGTGTTGGCGATTCTGGCATCCATTTGTTTTCGCCTAAGAACAGTCGCCAGGCATAAGGATTGGAATCGTTTGCATGATTCGCCCACCCCCGCTCCAATCTGGCGCGAACAATCGCTCCGAAGTGCCGGGGCAAGGAGGTTACGAATGGCCGTGCGTACACGAATCCGAGTACCCACCCCGAGAGAACCGTATCCACACTCATACGCCAGCGTTTTGAGTTAAGCGTCCGTCGCCAGTAGTCAAGTTGCTCGGAAGAATCGCGCATGGAGAGAAACTCGCGGCGTCTCCGCTCGGTCCAACCAACCAGTGGAAACAGCGTACGTCCTAGTGAAAGCAGTTGTTCGGCAGCGCCTTCGCGGGCCGGTGCGCCGGCTGAGCGTGCCTGTGCGTAGAGGATCTGCTGCGGGTTGATATCTACAGCCGTGACATTGTGTCCAACCGCTGCCAGCGCGCGAGCCGTGCAACCAGCGGACGCGATGCAGAATACCCGCCGCGATGGCGCGAAGGCTTCAATTTCGATTGCTGCATCCTCGTACATTGCGCCGAAGAGCAGTTGCCGAGTTCGTCCTCGAAACGCACCTGCTCGCCAGGGCGTTGCTACCGGTAAGTTACACGCCTGCATAGAAACCCGCGGCTGTCCAGGCGAGCAGTAGAAAAACAAAATTCTGAAGCAGCATGGCTGCCGGATCGGGTATCAAACTGCGCGCCCACAAAAGCCCGGCGGCATTCATCGATACGAGCAGCAGCGTTTGCATCAGTGCTGCTTCATGCGCGCCGACTCCAGACAACACCCAAACTGCCAGCACACACTCAACACAACCCAGTACAACCAGGGCCTGGCGCGCCCGAGCGGAGTTGAAAAAGGGCGTCGCCCCCACGATCTTCTGGTGGTGCGGTGCGCGGCCGAGGAGCTTGCACCAAAATCCCTGGTAAATCCAGACCAGCGCGATCGCCATGCGCGGCAGTAGCAGGTTACACATCATACGTCTTCACCTCGATCGTGCTGAGCAGGTCGACAATTTTCTTCCGCAGCCGTCGGAGTAACGGAAACCCGGCGAGTTTGAGAGCTGTCACCACCAGCGAGAGACTTTTGTCACGTAACTGCTGCGTCCGGATTTGCCCCGGCGAGCGGTCAGAAATCCAGAACAGAATGAGCCCCATTTGATATAGCCAAATCAGATTTGGCAGATAGGGCGCGATATCTTTGGGCATAGCCATGCGGCTTCCTGCTAGCGCCGCCGCGAAACGCTTAAGATCGAGCTCGCGGATTTGCGCCGTATCGTTGCTGAAAGGCGAAAGTGGATTATGTGGATCGGCTGCATGTCGGGAGAGCGCGCCGAGAAACAGCCGGTTAGGCGCGAAGTATTCAAATTTTACGTCTAAGATGGCGCGCAGCCGGCTCTCCAGGCCCTTCGCCCCGTTAAGGCGGTTTTCAATCTGTGCCGACATCTCTTCGCTGGCTTGCCTGTAAAAGGCAATCACAAGAGCTTCTTTCGATGCAAAATAATAGTAGGCCGAGCCAAGCGCCACGCCTGCCTCCGTGGCGATTTCGCGCATGGTCGTCTGATCGAAGCCCCGGCTGCGAAAGAGTTCGAGCGCTGCCGCTAAAATACGCGACCGGGTTTCCTCAGCTTTTGTAATTGCAGGTGTTTTGATCGAGGGCGGCATCTGTTTTGAACGTGTTCAAGATTAGTATAGGCACATAGCCGTCACTGGTCAATAGATATTTGAACGCGTTCAGTTCTAGAAGTAGCCGAGTACCTTGTGGACGCCCCCCGCCATCTTCTCCTTTACGGCTTCGGCGATCGACCCTCTATCAATGATGATCTGGTCGACGCCGCTGCACAGCAGTTGTTCCCGATTGTGGTTGCGAGTGGTCGCCGCCACCAGAGCCCCGTGATTCTTTGCGATCGCCGCGGCCGCTTAGCAAAATACAGCGGCAATTGACTCTTCACCTGCATCCACGATTTTGTCCTCGGTACTTTGACGGTCTTGCCGCGAACACAGCCATCTATCCATCATGTAATGTGTTTAACTAGAGTCGGAAGCACGAGCGACGCCGGGCGCAGAGCTGTTCAGCCGCAAAAATAAAGCAGCGAAAAGCAAATGGCTCCGGAAACCACAAAGATATTCACCGCTAGCAGCGCCACAATTGCGTAATGCACGCGAACCATCTGGAGGGGCAGGATTTCGGCACGATAATCGGCCAGCGAACCGACGGCCCCAGGCTGCTCATCCGCCCGCCGACTTAGCGTAATGAAGGTTGGCAATGATATGCTCCTGATTGCCATATCGCCCCGAACCGCCAAAAATCTAGTTCTTCTACTTCAAGCCTGATGAAAAAACTCTTGCTCGCGCTGTCACTGGCAGTTGCGTGTCTTGGCCAGCAGCCGAAATTCAAAGTTCTCGCTTTTTACTCGACCACCGTAGAGCCCGACCACGTTCTCTTTGCCCATGACGCTCTGAAGTTATTTCCCGAGATCGCCCGAGAGAACCATTTCACTTTCGAAGCCACAACTGATTGGAACCAGCTGAACGAGACCAATCTCAAACGGTACCAGCTGATCTTGTGGCTGGATGATTCCCCGCACACGACCGCCCAGCAAAAGGCTTTTGAAAAATACATGGCCAATGGCGGCGGCTGGATGGGATTTCACGCCTCCGGCTACAACGATAAGGACAGCGGCTGGCCCTGGTTCGCCGAATTCCTGGGAGGTGTTTTCTATGACAACAGCTGGCCTCCTTTGCCAGGTATATTGCGCGTGGATGCTCGGGAAAATCCCGTCACGAAAAACATTCCAGCAAAATTTCTCTCGCCGACTAACGAATGGTACGGCTGGAAACCCAACCCGCGTTCGAATCAAGACATTCGGGTCTTATTGACTCTCGATTCCTCCAACTATCCGCTTGGCTTAAAGGATGTCCTCACGGATGGAGATCTGCCGGTGGTCTGGACCAACACGAAATACAAGATGATTTACCTGAACATTGGGCATGGCGACAAGATTTTCACGAGCCTCGTGCAGAATCGGCTGATCACGAACGCAGTGTTATGGCTCGGCAGCAAGGGCGCAAGTGCCAAGGCTTGGACCGCAAACACACCCGCCGCCGGCGGCCCTCCCGAGGGAGCGCAAATTAGCCCGCTGGCCGCGGCAGTGAATCCGAAGACCGGGAAAGCTTACGTGCTCGATTCGCATAACGGCACTGTCACCCTGTTCGGCGGCACGAACGGCTCATCTTCGTCGATTAAGGTCGGAATGGAGCCCGTGGCTATCGCCGTTAACTCCGATAGCAACAAAATCTATGTCTCCAACAAGGGTAGTGGCACCGTCTCAGTCATTGATGGCGCCACGAACTCAGTAACGGCTACGGTACACATCGGATCGTTGCCCTACGTGCTCGCTGTGAACCCTGTGTCGAATAAGATTTACGTTTCGCGCACCTTCAGCAACACCATTGCCGTAATCGACGGTGCAACCAACGCCGTGACCCCGATCAAAGCGATCCAGGCGGATTCCATCGCGGTAAATCCGCGCACAAACAAGATCTACTTACTGGAGTGGGAAGACAAAACCGTCACGGTTATCGACGGCGCAACAAATGCGGTAAATAAGATCCCCGGCGGACTGCATCTCTGGGGAAGCGCGGCGAATCCGGTGACCAACAAACTATATGTTGCCAACGCCGGCAGCGGTATTGTAACTATCATTGATGGCGCAACAGGCGCCGCGAGCACGGTAAAGACCGGTAGCATTCCCTGCGCCATCGCCCTCGATACATTTCGCAACAAAGCGTATGTCGTGAACTACGGGAGCGACAGCGTCACGGTGATCGATGGAGCAACCCACTCGGCCCTCGCAACTATCAAGGTCGGTGCTCACCCGCAGGCAATCGCTTTCGATTCCAAAAATAACCGCGTCTACGTTGCGAACACCCACGGCGACAGCGTGTCGATCATTGACGGCGAAACCAACTCACTGACGGCGACGAAAGCGGCTGGGAAAAATCCGTTTGCGCTCGCGGTGGACGAGGCCGGCGGGAACATCTACGCCGCCGATATGAGCGGCCAGGCCGTAACGGCCTTTACTGCTCAATAAGGCAGCCATTGTAAACGGGTTAGGCTTAATGTATAACTTATTTAGGTATGAGCCGTCCGTCCGATTTAATCCAGGGGACTCTCGATCTCCTCATTCTCAAAACTATTTCGCTTGAACCGAAGCACGGCTGGGCCATCGCCAAACGCATCGAGCAGGTGACGAGCGAAGTGCTGCAGGTCACCCAAGGGGCGCTCTATCCGGCCCTTCACCGTCTCGAGCAGCAGGGCTGGATCCGTTCCGAGTGGCGGCCGAGCGACACCGGTCGCGAGGCTAAGTTTTATTCTCTGACGCGGGCTGGTTCGGCCCAATTAAAAAAGGAGCTGGCGCAATGGGAGCGCCTCTCGAACGCCGTGGGCCTGGTCATTCGGATGGCCTGAGGAGGAAGCAAATGTACCTGAGCCGCTGGCTGGACGTGGTGCGTGCCCGCATTCGTTCGCTGCTGCGCCGTGGGCAAGTTGAGAGCGAGCTCGAAAAGGAACTGCGCTTCCATCTGGAGCAGCAGGCGGAGGCAAATCGTGCCGAAGGCATGCCGGCCGTCGAGGCTCGCCTGAAAGCGACGCACCGTTTGGGCGGAACTGCCCAGATCAGCGAGGAATGCCGCGATGCGCGTCGCACCAATGCGGTTGCCGACATGCTCCAGGATCTGCGCTATGCGGCTCGCACATTCGTCCGCACACCCGGTTTTTCTGCGGCCATTGTTCTTACCATGGCGCTCGCCATTGGCGCCAATACCGCCATCTTTAGTGTCGTCCACGGCGTTTTACTGCGCCCGCTGCCTTACCCTCACGCTGACCAAATGGTCCGCTTGTTTCTGAACAGTAGCGAATTCCCCAAATTTCCACTGAATCCCTTCGATCTGCGGGATTACCGCGACCGTTCCCGTTCCTTCGAATCGCTGGCCGGTTACTCGCGCGACGATTTGCAGCTATCGCGCACCGGCAAGCCCGAGAAACTCACAGGCTTCGCCGTCACCTCCGGCTTTTTCCATGTCCTCGGCGCGAAGCCCATGATCGGCCGCGAGTTTACGCGCCGCGAGGAGCTGCCGTCGAATGGTCATTTCGTTGTCTTGAGCAATCAACTTTGGCGTTCCCGCTTTGCCGCCGATCCCGCTGTTCTCGGACAGAAAACGATTCTAAACGGCGAAGCTTACACCATCGTCGGTGTGATGCCTCAGGGCCTGGAGCATCCGGGCAACGATTATCACGCCGTAGCCTATGGCAAACCAGTTGACGTGTGGATCCCATTCCCGTTCAAAGATGACCCTGCCAACCGCGGGAGTCATTTTATGGATGGTATCGGACGTTTGAAGAACGGGGTCAGCTTAGGACAGGCCAAAACCGAGATCAACGCCGTAATGGCCCAGCTTGCACGCGAGCACGAGGGCGATCGGAACTGGCGCGTCAACCTGACACCTCTCCATCGCGAGATCGTAGGAGGCACGCGGCGCTTGCTTTGGATTCTCCTCGGCGCCGTCTCCGTCGTGCTGCTCATCGCCTGCGTAAATGCAGCCAATCTGCTGCTCGCACGCGCCACCGTTCGAGAGCGCGAGATCGCTTTACGCTCTGCACTCGGCGCTCGCCGCGGGCGTTTAGCTCGGCAGCTGCTAACGGAAAGCATTCTCATTTCTCTTGCCGGCGCCGCGCTTGGTGCGGTATTGGCGGTGGCCGGAGTAAAAGTACTCGTGTCGCTTCTCCCGGCGGATTTCCCGCGTGCAAGTGACATTCACGTGAACGCGCTCCTGTTTCTATTTGCTCTTGTTGTCGCATTGGTAACGGGCGTCTTGTTCGGTCTCGCGCCCGCCTGGCAAGGCTCGGCCATCGATCTGCGGCACTCCCTTCACGAAGGGAGCCGGGGCGTCACCAACAGCCGCGGCTCGTTGCGGCTCCGGAACACCTTAGTAGTAAGTGAAGTAGCGCTCGCTTGTCTGCTTCTCATTGGCGGCGGCTTAATGTTACGCAGCTTCGTAAACCTGCTGCGGACCGACCCTGGCTTCCGGCCTGCGGGCGTCACAGCCGCGAGCATTTCGCTCCGCACCCCCAATTACGACTCCGTCAAACCCGAAGTCATCAGCCGTTTTTACGAGCAGCTCATCTCGCACATCGCCCATCAACCGGGCGTAACGATTGTAGGTGCCGGCACCGACTTGCCTTGGACCGGCTACAACGAAAATACCGGTTTCATCATCGAGGGAAAACAGCCGCCGCCTCATTCTGATTTTCACGCGCGCTATCACACCGCCAGCCCCGATTACTTCCGTGCCCTCGGCATTCCTTTACTGCGTGGACGATTTTCCAAAGCTCACGATAGCAAAGACGGGCGGCGTTCGCTTATTATTAACCGCGCCACAGAGCGGCTCTATTGGCCAGGCGAAAACGCGGTTGGTAAACGCATCTCCTTCGAAGACCATCCGAAAGAGAAGGACTGGTTGACGGTGATTGGCGTGGTGGGTGATGTGAAGGACACGCCAGCCAGCGACGCCGCTGAGCCGGCGTTCTGGTGGTCACTCCGCGAGGCTCCGTTCCTGGATATGGCCGTTGTGGTCCGCGGCAACCTGCCTCCCGAAAAACTCGCGAGCTACATCCGCACTGCCGTGCACGATCTCGACCCCAACCTGGCTGTCGCCGATGTTCAATCCATGCAGGAGGTGGTCGCCCAAAACTACGCCTCCGCCCGCTTCTCACTGCTCCTGACCGGGCTCTTTGCTTTGCTGGCCTTGACTCTGGCGGCGATCGGCACTTATGGCGTCATCTCGTATTCTATGAATCAGCGGCGGCATGAGTTCGGATTGAGAATTGCCCTCGGCGCCCAGCCCAACGATGTGTTGGCGTTTGTGTTCCGTCAAGGCATGAAGCTGGCGATTGCGGGTACGGTCATCGGCCTGCTTTGCAGTCTCCTCTTCGGGCACGTACTCGGAAGCCTGCTTTACCAGGTGAACGAACACGATCCGCTCACCATGGCCGGCGCTTTCCTGGCAGCTCTCATGGCTGCGGCGGCCGCCTGTTACGTTCCCGCCCGGCGCGCCACGCACAACGATCCCATGAATTCTTTGCGAGCGGATTAAACGCAGTGTTTTCCTCTTGTAGATCCCCGATTTGCAAACCCCTCAGCCGGCGTTAAGCGGCGTTACGCCCAATGCCTGAAGCAACTCGCGACCTGGAGATCGTTGCAATTCTACATAGCCGTCGCCGGCATGGCAAGGATTCTGAGAGGCGCACATAACATCGATGAGGAACACTGCGTTTCGGGGTTGTATCTTCTTAGAAACGGCAAACGATTTGAAGCGCAACGCTTCCCTATACTGGGATGCGAATGCCCTACGCCGATTTTTCTGAGATCGCTGCCGTCAAAAAAGTAGCAATCGTCACGGGTGCGGCTCAAGGCATAGGCCGCCAGACCGCTGAACTGCTCGCCCGCAAGGGCTATGCGCTGCTGCTCTGCGATACGCAATCGTGCCAATCGCTCGCCGCGGAAATTTCGCTGATCGGTCGGCAGACGGTTGAAGTGAATGGCGATATCGCCGCGGAAACCACCGCCAAGGCTGTTGCTGAAACCGCCGGCGATCGATTCGGTCGTGTAGACGTGCTCGTGAACAACGCGGGCGTTTCTCACATTTGCCCGGCCGAGAAAACGACCGTTGAAGACTGGCGCCGCGTTCTCGACGTGAACTTGCTCGGACCATTTTTGCTGAGTCGAGAGATCGGACGTTTGATGCTCGCGCAAGGGTCGGGAAGTATTGTGAACGTCGCCTCTATCGCGGGTCTTCTGGGAATCGCGGATCGCGCCGCCTACAACGCGAGCAAACATGGTTTGATCGGCCTGACGCGCACGTTGGCCGCCGAATGGGGTGGCCGCGGCGTTCGCTGCAATGCCGTCTGTCCCGGGTGGGTGAAGACGCCTATGGATGTCGCGCCGCAAGCTGCTGGATTTTACAGCGATTCTGATATCGAAGGCCGCGTGCCCATGGCGCGCTTCGCCTCGCCACTCGATATCGCTTCGGCGATCGCTTTCTTAGCCGACGAGAACCAGAGCGGTTTCGTCAACGGCCACACGCTTTCTGTTGACGGCGGCTGGTTCGCCGACGGCAGTTGGGAATCGCTGCGCTTGCGCCATCGCTTCGAGTTATGATCGTGTCATCACGGAAGGCTTGCCCGCAAACGTCAATTGGCTCGGTAAATTGTCAGATACAAAAAGCCACAAGAGTCAAGGCCTGCTTAGGCAAACTCAATATTTCCTCCTGGGTCTCGCCGTCGTGCCTCTGCTGCTTTCCTTGCTGGTCTATTACACCAGTGGCCAGCACAAAAAGCGAATTGCGGAAGCTTTGGCAACCAGCCGTTTGCTGGTCAGCCTCGACGATTTTCTGTCTACCATTCAGGATGCCGAAACCGGCCAGCGTGGGTATTTATTGACCGGCTCGCCGACATATCTTGCGCCCTATACTGCTGCTCGCGCCGCAATGCCGTCCCGGCTTGCGAACCTGATCGCTTTGGCTGCCAGTTCCGGCATTCCGGTCGCAACCTGGGCGCCGCTCAAAGCGGCTGAAGCGGCCAAGATGAGTGAGCTTGAGCAGACCATCCATCTTTACGACACGGCGGGCCCGCTTCCGGCGATTCAAGAGCTCCGGACCAACCGCGGATTTCGCGAGATGGCGCAGATCCGCCACATTGTCACGCGTATAAAGGATCAGCAAACAGCCGCCTATATCGACCGCAATCGGCAGACGCAGATCACCGAGCGCAATCTCGGCATTGCCTTGAGCTGCGGCGTCGGGATTGCAGTGGCCCTCCTCGGCTCAGCGTTTCGACTCAGCCAGTCATATGCCCGTCGCCGCGATGCTGATGAAGCTGAGATCCGGCGTTTGAATGAAGAACTCGAATCCCGCGTTCGCGAGCGAACCGCCGCACTCGACGCTCGCACGCAAGAGTCGGAAGCGCGCGCCGCCGATCTCGAACGCTCGAACGCCGATCTCGAACGCTCCAACGCCGATCTTATGCAGTTTGCGTCCATTGCGAGCCATGATCTGCAAGAACCGCTCCGCATGATCGCCAGCTACATGGGCATGCTCTCGCTTCGCTATGGCTCTTCGCTAGACGACACGGCAAAGACTTATATCGAGTTTGCGGTGAAGGGCGCGCGCCGCATGCAGACCCTGGTGAGCGACCTTTTATCCTATTCCCGCGCTGGAACCCAAGCCCTCAGTAAAGAACTCATCCCGTTCCACCGTATCCTGCAGCGCGCCACCGAGAATTTACACGTCGCGATTCAGGAAAGTGCGGCGCGCATCAGTTACTCGCAATTGCCAGTTGTGGAGATCGATCCCGTGAAAATGGTGCAGGTGGTCCAAAACCTGTTGGGGAACGCCATCAAATTCCGCAAGCCCGATGCGCTGCTGCAGGTCGAGATAACGGTCGAACGGCAAGGCCCGTTATGGCTTTTTTCTGTGAAAGATAACGGTATCGGCTTCGAGCCTAAGTATAAGGATCGAATCTTTCTGGTGTTTCAACGGTTGCACGGCGCTGGCAGGTATCCTGGAAATGGAATCGGCTTGTCGATCTGCCGCCGAATCGTGGAACACCACGGCGGTCGTCTTTGGGCAGAATCTGAGCCAGGCATTGGGTCCACATTTCGTTTTACTCTGCGGCGCGTGGAGCGTGCCGAATCGCTATCCGGTTAAAACAATGTCAGGGACGAATTTAGATTTACAAAGAATGTCTGCAGCGCTGCTGCCCCTTCATATTTTGCTGGTTGAGGACAATCCCGGCGACGTTCTGCTTACGCAGGAGGCGTTCAAGGAGGGAAGTTACTTTCCAAGTTTGTCGGTGGTTGAGGATGGCGAAGAAGCGCTCGACTTCCTGCGCCAGAGTGGCCGTTATGCGAGTTCAACGCGGCCGGATCTGATCCTGCTGGATCTTAATCTTCCACGCAAGGATGGCCGCGAACTGTTGGCCGAAGTGAAAGACGACCCGGACCTGTGCCAAATTCCGGTCATTGTGTTGACTACTTCCGACGCCGAGCAAGACATCAGGCGAGCCTACAAGCTGCATGCCAATTGCTATTTGACCAAGCCGCTCGAGATGGAGAATTTTGTGCGCAAGATCCGCTCGGTGGAAGATTTTTGGCTTAGTGTGGTCAAACTTCCTTAACTCACCATTGCCGCGGCGGCCTCGCGTTTCCACGCATACAGCGGGAACCGTTTGCTCAATTCCTGTGCTGTCTCGCCTGCTGCCGCGATTGTTTCATCCGAATTGACGTTGTGCAGCACGCGCGAAATCAGCGCTCCCACTTCCCGCATTTCTTCTTCGCCAAATCCGCGAGTCGTCAAAGCCGGGCTGCCAAACCGAACACCGCTCGGATTCAAGGGCGGATTCGTGTCGAATGGAATCGCGTTCTTGTTGACAGTTATGTGCGCGCGGTCTAAAGCCTTCTCGGCTTCTTTGCCCTTCACGCCTTTGGCAAACACGTCGACTAGAAACATGTGCGAGTCGGTACCGCCGCTCACCACGCGAAATCCCTCTTCGGCAAGCGAGTTTGCCAGGGCGCGCGCATTTTCCAAAACTCGTTGCTGGTAGGCCTGAAACTCCGCGGTGGCCGCCTCGCGGAAGCACACTGCCTTGGCTGCAATCACATGCACCAGCGGGCCCCCTTGGGCGCCCGGAAAGACTGCTTTGTCGATTGCCGGTCCAAATTTCTCTTTCGCCAGGATAAGCCCTGAACGCGGCCCGCGCAGCGTCTTGTGCGTCGTTGACGTGACGATGTCGGCATGCTCGCAGGGATTTGGATAAACTCCCGCCGCAATCAAACCTGAATAATGGGCCATGTCCACTACAAATACTGCCCCAACCGCATCCGCGATCTGCCGGAACCGGGCAAAATCAATCACTCGCGAATAAGCGCTAGCCCCCGCGATGATCATTTTCGGCTTTTGTTCGAGCGCCAACCGCTCCACCTCTTCGTAGTCGATCCGTTCATCGTCCTTCCGCACTCCATAAGCGACTACTTGATAGAGCTTGCCCGAGAAGTTGAGCGGATGACCGTGCGTGAGGTGTCCGCCATGAGCCAGGTTCATGCCAAGAATCGTGTCGCCCGGTTTCAGTACGGCTGCATAGGCGGCTTCGTTGGCCTGCGAGCCCGAGTGCGGCTGCACGTTGGCGAATTCGGCCTGAAACAGCGCCTTGGCGCGATCCCGAGCCAGGTTTTCCACGACGTCGGAAAACTCGCAACCGCCGTAGTAGCGTTTGCCCGGATAACCTTCCGCATACTTGTTAGTGAAGACACTGCCGGTCGCTTCGAGGACAGCTTCCGACGTAAAATTTTCGCTGGCAATTAATTCCAGGCCATGGTCCTGCCGTTCAGTTTCGCGCTGAATCGCGTCAAAGATTTCGGGGTCGCTATCGGCGAGCGATCGAGCCATTCTCTGCTGTTCGTTCATGTAGGCGTATCCCTATTCTAGTGGAGTCTCGTGCCTGGGACAGACCACTCTGTCACAAGCGCTGTAAAGGTCGAGAACCATCCATTTTGATCACGCGTGGACAGAGCGGTCTGTCCCACTACCCGTTCTTCAGGGCCGCGTCCGGTAAAGCATGCGCGGATAAGGAATCGTTTCACGCACGTGCTCGAGTCCGCACATCCAAGCGACGAAACGCTCGACGCCCATACCGAATCCGCCGTGGGGCACCGAGCCGAAGCGCCGCAGGTCCAAATACCATTCGAAAGCCTCGCGCGGCAAGTTGTGCTGCGCGAGTCTCTGCTCGATTAACGCCAGATCGTGAATGCGCTGGCCGCCGCCGATGATCTCGCCATAGCCTTCGGGCGCAATGAAGTCCACACCCAGCGCCACTTCGGGCCGCTGCTCGTCGGTTTGAAAATAAAAGGCTTTAATAGCCGTTGGGAACCGGTCTACAATCACCGGCCGGTCCATGCCCTCCGTGAGCAGCGTTTCATCGGTGTTGCCGAAATCGCCGCCCCATTGGATTTCGCTGCCTTTCGCCTGGAGCACCTTAACCGCTTCGTCATAGCTCATGCGCGGGAATGGCGATTTCACCGCTTCGAGCTTCCCTGCGTCGCGCTCGAGCACCTTCAATTCTTCCGCCCGGTTTTCGAGAACGCGGCCGACCAGGAAGACCACCAGTTCCTCGGCGACCCGCTTCACTTCTTCCAGATCGGCGTAGGCCATCTCTGGCTCGACCATCCAGAATTCCGTGAGGTGGCGCCGGGTCTTGGATTTTTCGGCGCGAAACGTGGGGCCGAAGCAATACACTTTGCCGAACGACATGGCATTCGCTTCGTTATAGAGCTGCCCGGATTGCGTCAGATACACTTTTTCGTCCTCGAAGTAATCGACTTCGAAGAGTGTTGTCGTTCCTTCGCAAGCTGCCGGCGTAAAAATGGGCGTGTCGACCAGCGTAAAGCCGTGGGAATCGAGATAATCGCGAATGCCTTTGATCACCTCGTGCCGCACCCGGATTGCCGCGTGCTGGCGCCGGCTCCGCAGCCATAAATGACGGTGATCCATCAGGAAATCAACGCCATGCTCCTTTGGCGTAATCGGATACGGATGTTCTTCGCTGACCCGCTGCAAAATCTGCGCATCGGTCACGTCGAGCTCGTAACCGCCAATTGCCCTCGCTTCGGCGCGCACTGTGCCGGTGATGGTAAACGAACTCTCTTGAGTCAAGCCTTTCAATGCTTCAAAGAGCTCTTCGGGCAAATTGCTCTTTACTGCTACACACTGCATCATTCCGCTGCCGTCACGAATGATCGGAAACACGATCTTGCCCGATTTACGCAGATTGTAAAGCCAGCCCTGCAGCTTTACTACTTCGCCTTCGTGGTGGCGCGCTTCGGAGATAGGAATTGTAGGAACGGCTATTGCCGTATCGTTACTGCTCATCTTTTGTTGAATTCTCTATCAGCCGGTCCATAGTACTCTTTGCTTCTTGGATCGGATGTTCCATGCCTGTCTGTTCCCGGAGTTCCAAAAGGAGGGGATACTGCTCGGGACAACTCTTGAGAAGTTTAATCGCCTTTTCCCAATCGATATTTCCACTGCCTGGAAACAGATGCGAGTCCTCGCGCCCATCGTTGTCGTGCAGGTGCGTCGAGCGAATGCGACTTTTCATCGTCTCAAACTCTGCCGCCATGTCGCCTGTCATGTGCGCGTGGCCGACATCGAAACAATAGTTCAGCTTCAAGTGCGTTTGCGACAGAAAGAAGTTCAAACGCTCGCCGGACGACAATTCGTTCGGTGTGTTTTCGAGCAGCACTTCCACTCCCCGCTGTCCGGCAAATACCTTGATCTCGTCGAGCGAGGAGAAAGCCGAGTCGAGTTTACGCTCGTTATACTCTTCGCCCTGCACGCCCAGGTGCTGAATCAGATAGCGAAACGGCACCAGTTCGGCGATTTCGAGCGCACGCTTGACCTCGTCCACCATCGCCATGCGTTTAGCCTTGGTAGGTTCCGTGATGTTGATCACGGCGTGTGGTCCGGAGCGTCCCCACACATCGTCGGTGTACATGGGTGCGTGAAGGGAATGCACTTTTAACTCCGAGTCCTTGAACCAGTGTCCCAGTTCCGCGATCTGCGCTTTATCTCGGTAATCGATGTGCTGCTTGGCGCAAAAAATTTCGACTGCCGGAAATCCTACGTCCCAGATTCGTTCGAGCCACACGGTCGTGAGCCGGTGTCGGACGAACAAGTGAGTAGATAACAACTGCTGCATTTAGCTCGTTCTCGTTTCTGAAAATAGGTGCAAGAGAAGTGACGTGATTAATATCCCGCCACCTTGCCGTTCAGGTGCGACTCTGTGCCACCTTCGAGCCGTCCGTCTTTCACCACAATAGCCTCTACTCGCGCAACACCGGCGACGGGCTTGATCGGATAGCCCATCTTCTCCAATGCGTCGGCGGTTGTTTTGGGAAAACCGTTCTGCAGGTAGAGTACATCCGGTTTCCATTGCTCGTGAAAACGCGGCAGATCCACCGCGTCTTGCGGATTCATACCGAAGTCCAAGACGTCCAGAATCACTTCGGCCACACCGGTGGTGATGCGCGAACCGCCCGGGGCGCCCACCGCCATGAACAGTTTGCCGTCTTTGGTAATGATGGTGGGCGTCATCGAGGAAAGCGGTCGTTTGCCCGGTTCGATCGCATTCGCATCCCCGCCCACCAGCCCGAACATATTGGGCGTCCCAGGCTGCGCGGCGAAGTCATCCATCTCGTCATTGAGCAGAAAACCCAGTCCTGGAACCGTGATCCCGTTGCCGTAGGAATTATTGAGTGTATAGGTGACTGCAACGGCGTTGCCCTTCTCATCGACCACGTTGAAGTGGGTGGTTTCCGTGCTCTCGTTCGGAAAGGCGAAAGCCAGCGCGGCCTTAGGCAGGCCCGGTTCGACCAACTCGCTCGGTGTCGGATGATCGGGATCAATGCTGTTACGGCGTCGCGCCAGGTAGGCCGGATCGAGCAGCGACTTCACCGGCACGTTATAAAAATCAGGGTCGCCCAGGTATTCGCTGCGGTCGGCATAGAAACGGCGCATCGCCTCAGCTTCGTAATGCACTGCCTTCGGCGAATTGGGGCCGTCCTTGTCGTAGCCGGTATCGCGCAGCATGCCGAGAATCTGCAGCAACCCGACTCCGCCTGCGCTTGGCGGCGGCGCTGTTATCAAGTGAAAGCCTTTGTATTCGCCGGTAAGCGGCGCTACGTCCTGCACTCTGTACTTCGCTAGATCCTCCACGGTGATCAGTCCGCCATGCTTCGCCATCTCGGCGGCAATTCGCTGAGCCGTTTCGCCCTGGTAGAAGCCGTTCGCGCCGTCACGCGCGATGCGTTCGAGCGTCGACGCCAGTTCCGGCTGCTTGATCGTATCGCCCGGTTTGAATGGAGCGCCGTTATTCAGAAAGATGCGCTTTGATTCCGGATCGGTCCCGAGAGATTTTTCGCTCGCGAGTGACTTGGCGAGCGTTTGATCTACCGGGTAACCGTCACGCGCAAGCTTGATGGAGGGCGCCAGCAAGTCCGCCCACGGCTTGCTGCCGAATCGCTTCGAAGCTGCCGCAAAACCGGCTACCGAGCCAGGAACACCCGACGAGCGCCAGCCATAGATGCTGTCGCGCGTTGCCTTGCCATCTGGGCCGATATACATGTCGCGGGATGCTTTTCCCGGCGCGCATTCGCGGAAATCGAGAAATGCCGTTTGACCGTTAGCCAGACGAACCAGCATGAAACCGCCGCCGCCGATATTACCCGCCGACGGATGCGTAACCGCGAGCGCAAACCCTACGGCGACCGCCGCATCCACCGCGTTCCCGCCGGATTTCAGTACGGCAAGACCGACATCCGCCGCAAGCGGCTCCTGCGCGACCACCATGCCGTGGACTGCAGTAACGGGTTCTGCAGCAACAGTTCGCGCGGGTGGCGGGTCTTTCGCCGGCAAAAGACTGGCCAGACTCAAGCACAAACACGCGGCTTGAACACAAGTCGAGCGGCTTTGCATATGCAAGCAGTCTAACAAGCTGACTTGCGCCTTAGGTGTAGTGCGGGAGGACTAGGCGGCGATGCTGCGCACGCGCAGCGTCAAGCGGCTCTTATAGCGGGCGGCGGTATTCTTCTTGATAATTCCCCACTTCGCGGCCCGATCCACTAATGAGAAGGTCGCCGGCAGCAGCTTGCTTGCTTCCGTCGCGTTCTTCTGATCGAGCAAACGCCGCATGGCGCGAATCTGGTGCCGCAAACGCGATTTACGCATCCGGTTGATGACCGTCCGGCGCTCGGTTATGCGAACCCGCTTCAGCGACGATACTGTATTTGCCATTAAACTCTAAAAACCCTAAGCTTCCTATGAAATTTACCTATTTTAGGATACCTAACTGCCCGGCAAAATGCCATCTCGCTGCAAACCCAAGCCTTGCAGAGCAGGCAAAACCTCTTCCTCGAATCGGAGGGACGACTCGCGAGACTCGGCCAGAGCCTGAGTTCTCCAGCAGAGACCGCTCAGCGCGATTAGCAGTAGAGCTACCAGTGTGACATACCGGCCCGAGCTTTTGAGCGCGCCCGCTTCGAGCGCCGCACCCGCATTCAGCAGGAAAATCACTGACATAAAGGCAAGAAAGGCCATATGAAAGTAGGATTTTCCAGGTAGGTAGGAGCAGGTGAATGGTATTTTGCTGAAACCATAGAGCGATGCCTCTACCGCGATTGCGCCGATGAGCGCGAGGATCAGCAGGTGTCCGGCAGCCGGTAGCCAGGTCCACCTCGAGAAGAAGAAAAATGCCGCTACCAGCCAAACCGGCGCCACAGCCAACAGGAACAAGGAAAGCCGCGAGGCAGCGAGTGACTGCCTCCCTGCGCGGATCGGCGTGAGGCGAAATACCCAGTTCGCGTGCAGTGTGAGCGGTATCGAGAATACGATGCGTGTTCCCATTACTGCCACGCACATCATGATGATGCTCGCGAGCAGCAGTGGAACGTTCATTTGCTCGCGGGCGCGCGGAGTGTCGCTCAGCAAAATTGCAAAAGCAAATCCAAGGCCGAAATAAAACGCCAGAATGACGCGGTGCTGCCGGCTCCGGAGCAGCGTGCGAATGCTGAACTGCAGAACCGCCGTCTGAAGCGCGTTGCCGAAAGACGGCAGCCAATTCCGGCCGCGTGCACCGGGTACGATATCCGGTTCCTCGGCGATTTTCTGTATCGTCCGGAAGTAAGAGAGCGCGAATGTCGCGGCGGAGCCGGATATGACAACCGCCAGACCGGCCCACGCTCGATGCGCCAGCGGCAGCTCGGCGGCGCCTATGGATCCGTTTAGCTGTTCCAATAACGCAGCGAACCAATAAGTTGGCGCGGCGAAGGGAGGTTCCAGGAAATACGCGCACAGAAACCAGCAAAAGGCTCCCATTTGCAAGAGTGCCGAAAATCTGAGAAAAAGCCGCCGTGGCAGCATATGAGCCGCCAGACCCTGTACACATAAGACGGAACCAAATATAAACGTCCCGGCGGCCAGCATGGCAAGCCAGTATGCGGCGAATGCCTGGTAGCGGCCGGGCGAAAAGATCAGCTCCAGAAAACCAGCGTTCGCGGGCGCGGTTGCGAGCGGCCAAAGCAGGCCCGGGAAGATGTTGAGCGCCACTACCGTGATGCTTAACGCGCTCGCCGCGGCCGCTACTTTTGCGACGAAGATCGCGTGCGTGCGAACCGGCAGCGGAGCCAGTACCAGAACGTCGCGTTTATCCGGAAAAGTAGAATCCCAACTCAGCACCGCGAATAAGCCCACTACCAGCATGGTTAAGGAGATCAACGAGTGTTCTTTGTTCCATAGCAGGATGTGCAGCGCTTCGTGCGACAGATGCGGATCGAGCGTAAGCAGAGGAAGCGAGCTCCCGATGCTCAGCAGGACCAGGATTGTCGCAAATTGTCCGAGCAGCCGGCTCATGTCGCACTGCGGTGAAAGCAGTTCGAGATCGACCATGCGGAACAGAAACTCCCGATAGAGCACCCCGAACTGTAGTCTCGTCATGGCTTCCGACTTACCCGCGAATCAGGTCCGCGATCTCCCGGGAAATAGCGGCCGTATCCTGCTCGATGGCCAGCTGTGAAAAGATCTCCTCGAGTGTGGGCAGCGCCATTAAGCTTCGCAGGTGCTCGATTGAATCGTCGGCCACTATTTTGCCGTGGTGCAAAATCACCACGCGCGACGAAACGCGCTCCACGGTTTCGAGGTCGTGCGAACTGAAGAGCACGGTTTTTCCGCGCGCCGCGAGCTCCTGAATTAAACTGCGCAAAACCATCGCGGAGCTGACGTCAAGCCCGGAAAATGGCTCGTCGAGCAGAATTAGTTCGGGATCGTGCAGCAGCGCGCCCGCCAACAAAATTTTTTGCCGCATGCCTTTTGAGTAAGCCGAGAGCGGCGAATGCCGATCGCCCTCGAGCGACAGCAGCCGCAGCAATCCGTGAACACGCACAGCACTCGAGCGCGCCGGCAAGTTGCGCAGCTGAGTCACCATGGTCAGGTATTCGAGCCCGGTGAGATGCGCGTACAGATACGGTTCTTCGGGTACGTAGCCCAACCGCTGTTTGTAAGCAATCGGGTCTCGCTCAATGCGCTCGCCTTCGAACAGGATTTCACCCGACGTCGGCTGGATCAGCCCGGTGATCATTTTCATCGTAGTGGACTTGCCTGAACCATTCGGGCCCAGGTAACCGGTAACCTCGCCGGGGCGCGCAGCGAAACTCACGTTATCGACTGCGACAACTCCGGAGAAGCGTTTCGAAACCTGCCGAAGCACGAGCATTTGCTTTTTACTCCTCCCGCAAGGCGAGTGATGGATCGATAGCGGCGAAGCGGCGCGCGGGCAGATAGCAGGCTGCTACGGCCAGCACAATGAGCAGCGCGGCGACGCTCAGCATCAGCGTAGGGCTCGCGAGCGTCCACTCGATAATGCGTGCCATCGGCGCGAAGAGCGCAGCCAGCAGGCGCAAGACGCCGAATGCGGCTGCCAGTCCTGCAGCTGAGCCAATGGTCGCCATGATTGCTCCTTCACCCATCACCAGACGCAATAACTGCCGTCGCCGCGCGCCCAGTGCCAGACGTATTCCAATTTCTTTACGCCGCTGTTCAGCCGTTTGCGCCGTCACGCCGGCTAAACCCACGCACGCCAAAAGCAGTGCAAACAAGCCGATCGAAGAGATTGAAGCCGTGGCAGCTTGGCTAACACGATTTGCTTCGACAACTGTCTGCCGCATGCTCTGGAGTTGAAACAGGGTCAAATTGCCGCCTAACTCCTCGAGTACACCCTGAACGTCAACTGTCTCGAGTGGCTTATGCGAACGCACCAGCACGGTAACCGTTTGCGATGAATCACCGCGCCATTCGTTTTCTGTGAACGGTAGGAAGACCGTTGATGTGGCGCGGCTCGCAAACGGCTCGGCTTTGTTGTAGCGCGCTACGCCCACGACTTCAAGTGGCTGGCCGCCCGCGCTATTCTGTCGCAGCAATCTCCCGAGCGGATTTGCCCCGCCAAACAGTTCGCGCGCTGCGGCTTCGTTCAGCACGGCCGGAACAACGGTCCGATGTGTCTCCTGAAAAGCTTCGCCTCGCAGAATCGGAACGCCTGTCGTCGCAAAGAAAGATGGGCCCACGCTTTGGACAGCCACCGAGTGAACTGCCGCGTGCCCCTTTCGCTGTAGTGGAGGCATCGAAATAAGCGCTCGTGGCGGTATGACATCGAGTGGCGATTGTTTCACTAGCGCGGCGCCCTCCACTCCGCGTAGCCGCATCAACCGCGCTGGCAAATCGCGCAGGAGGGCAGCCGATCTTTCCGGCGAGTAACCGTCGCGGGCTGGATCGACCGAAAACATATAGAGCGACCCCGCATCAAAGCCGGGATCGAGCCGCACGAGTTTTTGTAGTCCCGTAGCCATGAAGCTGACAAGCAGCACCAGCGCCATAGCTGTTGCCACCTGGTACACCAGAAGAGATTGCGCAGGCCAAAGCGCCGGTAGCGGCCCAGCCGAAACTGTACGCCGGATTTCAGTACGCTCGCGAGGTTAAGTCTCGTAATCGCCAGCGCCGGCATTAGGCCAAAGCCAATCGCCGCTGCTACCGAAATCGTTGAGGTAAACAGCAGCACTCGCCAGTCGGGCTGGAGCTGAATTTGAAAATTGCTGCCTTTGGCCGGCCCAATCTTGGCGCTCGCAAGAAAGTAAATGTAGGTGCCGCCCAGACCCGCAGAACCGGCCACTATCGCGAGCAGCAGGCTTTCCGTCAGTAGCTGTTGAATAAGGCGCGTTCGTCTGGCGCCTAACGAGAGTCGAATGGCGATCTCTCGTGCACGGGTGCTCCCACGGGCTAGGATCAGTCCGGCGAGGTTCGCGCAGGTAAGGGTGAGCAGCAACAATACCCAAAACCCATAAAAAAACTCGATCGATGTTCTTCCTGCAGGTGGCATCGCGATTGCCCGGCCGGCGCTCATCAGCCGAATGTGTCGATAGCGATGCTCATTTGGCTTTCCAGCTTGCTTGTCCATTTGCCAGGTCAGCGTGTCGAGAGCCGCTTCCGTAGCCCGTAAAGTCATCCGCGGTGCTAGTCGGAGCAAGACGCGAAATTCAGGATCCGTTGCTCGATGAAGCGCATTATTGTTGAGCTCGGGGACCATTACAGCGTCCGCGCTGACCGGCACAAACAAATCGGCCGGGCTTGCCGGAAATACGCCCAGGAATTCTTTCTGACCGACACCAATAATCAGCGCGTCTTTGCCATTAACGCTCAGTGTGCTTCCCACTGCCTTCGGATTGGCTTGCAAGCGCGTGCGCCAGAAACGCTCGCTCACGACTACCGCCGCCCGTTCGTCACTCTGCTCAAAGAAGCGGCCTAGTAGCGGTTTTACCCCTATCGTCGAGAAATAATCCGCCGAAACGACATGCCCCGCCACGCGCCCCGGCGCGGCGCTGCCTTTCGTAACGTGAAACGGCACGGGTCCGATGAAAGCCGCCATCGCCGTCGCGAGCCCTGTTTTCTTTTGGAAATTCTCGAATTGTGGATAGCTGACCGGCGTTTCGATCGCCGTCAGACGGTCTGGATCAGGCACTCCCGGCAGAGGCCGCAGCACCATGCCATTCAGAATCGAGAACACCACGCTGCACAAACCGATCCCGAAGCTCAGCGTGAGTACAATCGCCAGCGTGAATCCCGGGTTTTTGCGCATGTCGCGCAGAGCGTAACCCGCATCCTGCAGAAAGGAGCCGGGTCCGGGCAGACGCCGCTCCTCCCAGACGGCTTCTTTCACCGCCGTGATTTTGCCAAACTTAAGCGCCGCCAGGCGCCGCGCTTCCTCCGGCGCAACGCCTCGCCGCACGTACTCCGTGCGGGCCAGTTCGAGATGGGTGTCGATCTCTTCCTCGAACTCGTGGTCGATTTCGCTTCGCCGCAGCCATTCCCGAATGCGGCAGAAGACGGCGAATGGGCTCACTTGGTGTTACCTTCAATTGGAGCAATCACCCGCCCGATAACCGCCGATAACCGGCGCCAGTAGGACGTCTCTTCCACCAGTTGTTTGCGGCCGGCAGCCGTTATGGAGTAATATTTGGCGCGGCGGTTATTATCCGAAGTCCCCCATTTGGCGGTGATCCGGCGCTGGTGCTGCAGGCGTACCAGCGACGCGTAGATCGTGCCCTGGTTTAAGAGCACTTCGTCCCCGCTCAGCTGTTCGATCCGCCGGGCAATCCCGTAGCCGTGGAGCGGCCCCATCGACACCAGAGTTTGCAGCACCATCAGGTCCAAGGTGCCTTTGAGCAGATCTAGTTTCGAGGCCAAGCGGATTGCTCCTGTAGAACTAACACACGAAATATCATACTCCTGTGTTAATTCGACAAGCCGCCTCCCTTACGTGTTAACCGCGCTTACACCAATCCCGGGTCTCGCAACACGAAAGCCCGCTCCTCGCTAAAGACCCTCGAGTAGAATCGCCCGCTCGGCAATAAGTGCTGATTGAGCTGTCGGAACAAAGCTTCTTCCTCTGCATTCGCACACCTGTTTGCCGGCAGATCCGAAACGCCGCTGAGGAAAGGCGAATACACTACCCTGCGGCTGGTTTGCGCCGCGTACGCCCCAGCCCACATTCCCATGAAAGCTAGCGAAGTTCCTGCAGGAAGTTGCGCCGCCAATTCAAAGAAAAACTCCAATCGCATGACCGCGAACCGTGTCGAAACCGCATCTACGGAGCGCTGCTTCCACATCTGTCCGAAGTAACCCGGGTCATTGGTGCCGCGGCTGCTATTGGGACCGCCGCACACGTCGGAAAAATTAAACGCCAGGTCGGCTGCCGCAATTTTGCCCTCCGCCGACTGAATGTTTCCGCCGATCATGACAGTTTCCGGATGAAGCGCGAACAGGCCCAACGCCTCTCTCTTCCACTCCGCCGATCCGATCCGCAAACCACAGCTAAGAAAAGCTAAAAAGCCCTCGTGCTGTTCGACGGCGCGCAACTGTTGCGCCAGCAGCTTGGGGTCTTCTGCTGGCGACATCAGGATAGTATTGTCTGACCCCGGCTCTTCGATACTGCGGGCCGTTATGCCCGAATCGTCCAGCAGGATCGTTGACCACGTAGGCTGCGGCGGAGCCTCCTTTCTGACGAAATGCCAGTGCGTTCCTCCGTTGAATAGCGTGCTCTGCCGCAGCTCAAACGAACCACCTTCCGGATGGCCATCGAGATAGCGTTGCAGCACGGCGCGCTGGGATGACGCAATATAAGATTTGCTTTCGCTGTCATCGGCCGTCGAGCTCGCGTGTACGCGCCAGCTGTAAACAACCTCCGAAATGTGATGCGCTGAATGCCCGGCCATCAGAAAACGCACGAAAAGATCCCAATCCGGACTCCCTTCGACAGCCGCGTCCGAATATGCGCCGAGCTCTAACGCCTTCAACCGATCAATTACCCCAAGGTGCGCAATGTAAGCCGAATTGAGCAGCAGTACCGGGTCAAAATCCGGCTTGAAGTAAGGCTGATACGAGCGCATGCCGATCGCCTTGTCTTCGTCAGTATAAAGCAGCACCGGAAAGTTGGCCTGCTCAATAGCCGAAGCGATCACCACCAGCGCATCTTCGTGCAGCAGATCGTCGGCATCCACCGGCAGCACATAGCGGCCCGTTGCTTCCTCCAGACATCTACGTAGCCCTCGAGTGATCCCTAAGTTTTCCTCCGCCCGAATGAGCTTCACCCATGGCCACTCACCAAATTCTTTTAGACAATCGAGTAGCTTTGGATTACTGCAGCCGTTGTCGAGCAGTACCCACTCGCTTGCTCCGCTCTGGTTCTGACTACTGATGCATTCGGCTAAGGCCCGCAGGTAGCGAATAGGGCTTCCGTTCCACACCGGCGTCAGGATAGAAAACAGGCCGGGGTAAGGAAGCCGCGTGTAAAGCGCCTTGCGAATCTGTTGTCGTTGCGTAATCCAGTTCTGATATTCGCGGATGTCGCGCCTCGGAAGCAGTGCCTCGGCCTGCCTCCGCAGTGTGCCTTTTACGTAGGCTGCCGCGGCATGTTTCCATTTACGGTCTTCATTTTGAAGCAGCTTGGTTGATTGCAATACTGAACTCCCCCCTTGCTATTGTTCTAGATTGATGGGCCGGCAGGACACGCATGAAACAGAATTAACGGAAGCCAACGAAGCTCTCCGTCAGGTTCGAGCGGAACTTCATGCCTCCCAACGACAGTTGAAACGTCTCCTCGAGCTGGTGGAAAAACATCAGGTGCAACTCGCTGCACATGAGTCCTCGCTGGCGCGGCTCGACCGCATCATTATGGAAATGCTGACCGGCCGCGTGTGGCGTACGTTACGCTCCGCCGGCAACCTGGCCAAGCGCTTCTTGCCTGGATCGTCTTCCGATAGCGGCGATAGCGTTGCTTTATCCACTCGCAGGCGATCCTTTCTGGTATGCGACGAGCCCAAAGCCATTGATCTCGCGCTGCGGAGCGGCAGCATCACCGTCCGAGGCTGGTGCGTGGCCGAGGGGGGCGTCGATGCCGTCCAGATCGATGTTCCCGGCCTCCCTCGTATGGAAGTTGTTCCTTCCATCCCGCGTCCTGATGTCAAAAAGCATCATCCCGATCTCGATACTAATGGACGCTCCGGCTTTACCATGGATTTCGATTCTCTTGCTCTGCCGAATGGCCGCCACCCCATCACTCTCCGCCTCGTCTCCAAAGGGAAACCAATTCGTGAAACGAAAACAGCTGTTCAAATCGATCATGAAAAAGGCTTCACTTCCGACTACTATCGCTGGATTCACGATTTCGAAACGAACGATGATGACCTGATCGTTTTGAAGTTGCTGAGCTTTTCGCTGCGGCCTAAGTTCAGCGTGTTGATGCCGGTTTACAACACCGATCCTTCGATCTTGACTGCGGCCATCGAATCCGTGCTCGCCCAGTCTTACGCCAATTGGGAACTGTGCATAGCGGATGACGGTTCCACCCGTCCCGAAACGCGCGCCGTTCTGGAGCGTTTCGCCGCGCAAACCCCCAAAATCAAGATTGTCTTCCAGCCCCGGAATAGCGGCATTTCAAACACCTGCAATGCGGCCTGGGAGTTGGCCTCCGGCGATTATGTCTGCTTTCTTGATCACGACGATACGCTGTCTCCTCACGCCCTGGCCTACGTCTGCGAAGCGCTCGACCGCCACCCTTCCGCCGATCTTCTTTATAGCGATGAGGACAAGATCGATGCCAAGGACAAACGCTTCGAGCCGTTTTTCAAGCCGGACTGGTCCCCTGATTTGCTGCTCTCCGAAAACTACATCTGCCATCTACTCGTCTTGCGCTGCGATCTCGCCGCAAAGATCGGCACTCTGAATCCGGAGCATGACGGCAGTCAGGATTATGATCTGATTTTGCGTGCTTCCGAGCAGGCCGCTGAGATCCGGCACATTCCACGCGTCCTCTATCACTGGCGCGCCGGTGAAGGCTCGACAGCCGTTACGGAATCGAACAAAGAATACGCCTTGAGCGCCGCCAAACGCGCCCTCGATGCGCACGCGGCCCGCATCGGAAATAATCTGCGCATCGAACCCGGCCGCATCCCTGGCCGCTGGCGCGCCCGCTACCCCATTCCCGCTGGCGCTTC